>JBKQRH010000082.1:0-30420 GCA_052326045.1 Occallatibacter sp.
TCTGCTTCAAGAACCCCGCCGCGACTGCCGTATCCAAAAACGCCAGCAGCCCATCCCAGTACCCGGCCGTATTGATCAGGATGCAAGGCTTGTCATGCAACCGCAACTGCGCCCAGGTCACCACCTCCAGCAGTTCCTCCAGCGTCCCATAGCCGCCCGGCAGCACCAGAAACGCATCCGCCAGTTCCGCCATTCGCGCCTTTCGCTCGTGCATCGTGGTCACCAGCTCCAGCGAACTCAACCCCGCGTGCGCAATCTCCTTGCCCGCCAGCACATCCGGCAGCACGCCAATCACCTCCGCGCCGCTCTTGAGCGCCGCATCGGCCACCGCGCCCATCAGCCCCACGCTGGCCCCGCCATACACCAGCCCCAGCCCGGCCGCGGCTATCGCCTCGCCCAGCGCCCGAGCCTCGGCAAGAAATGCAGGATTGCTCCCATGAGCCGAAGCGCAATAAACGGCCACACGGCGAACCGGCTTCATTGGAAGAGTCATCGCTTCTCCAGAATAACTGGTTGAATGCCAACTCTACCCCCGCTTCCGCCTCACCACGGCCCGGCCGGTACACTAAACAAAGGACCCTTCCCGCCTGGACTAGGCAGCCGTGCAACCGCTCAGCGACAACCTGAATCCCGAACAGCGCGCCGCCGTCGAGGCCACTGAAGGTCCCCTGCTCATCCTGGCCGGGGCTGGCTCGGGCAAAACCCGCGTCATCACCAGCCGCATCGCCTGGCTGATCCGCGAAAAAGGGGTCGCCCCCGACTCCATCCTGGCCGTCACCTTCACCAACAAGGCCGCCAGCGAGATGGCCGAACGCGTCGACCGCCTGCTCGGACACTCCTCTCTGGCCAAGCCGCTGCTGTGCACCTTCCACTCGTTTTGCGTGCGCATCTTGAGGCGCGACATTGAGGCCCTCAAGGTCGCTGGCGAGGGCCTCACCCGCACCTTCGCCATCTACGACGAGAACGACCAGGAGGCCATCGTCAAGCAGGTGATGCGGCGGATGGGCCTCGACACCAAGCAACTGACGCCGCGCGCGGTCCTGGGCCGCATCTCCTGGGCCAAGAACCACATGATCGATCCGCAGGAGTTCTACCTCACCTCCAAGGATCCAAACAGCGAGCGCATCGCCCACATCTACCAGAGCTACCGGGCCGAGCTGCGCAAGAGCAACGCCCTGGACTTCGACGATCTGCTGCTGGAAGCCGTCCGCCTGCTCAGAGTGTCGAGCGAAGCGCGCGAGCGCTACCAGCGCCGCTACCGCTATCTGCTGGTGGACGAGTACCAGGACACTAACCGCCCGCAGTACGAGCTGATGAAGCTGCTGGCCGGAGAAGCCAAAAACGTCTGCGCCGTGGGCGACGAGGATCAGAGTATTTATTCCTGGCGCGGCGCCGACATCCGCAACATTCTGGAGTTTGAACAGGACTTTCCCAACGCCCGCATCGTCAGGCTGGAGCAGAACTACCGATCCACTCAGGTGATTCTTGAAGCCGCCGGCGCCGTCGTCGCCAACAACATCCGCCGCAAGGGCAAGAGGCTGTGGACCGATCGCCAGGGTGGAAGCCTGATCGGTTATTACGAGGCCCCCGACGGCGAAAACGAAGCCCTCTTCATCGCCGACCGAATTCAGACGTTCCTTCGCCAGGCGGACTCGTCCGAAGGAAAAAACCCCGGAGGGGCCCATTGCGCAGTGCTTTACCGCATCAACGCGCAATCCCGCCTCTTCGAGGAGGCGCTGCGCCGCTACAACATTCCTTACACCATGGTGGGAGGCTTCAGCTTCTACGAGCGCGCGGAAATCAAAGACCTGCTCGGCTACCTCCGCCTCATCCGCAACCCCCACGATTCCATGGCCCTGCAGCGGGTCATCAACACCCCGGCCCGCGGCATCGGCAAAACCACCCTCGAAACGCTGGAGCGGCTGGCTCTTGAAACGGGCAGTTCCACGTGGGAGGCCATCGCCGCTGCCTTGTCGAACCGGCTCATCCCCACCCGCGCCCTCATGGCTCTGGAATCCTTCCGCCAACTCATTCTCGACGCCCAGGCCATGATGGACCCCGACTTTGCCGGCAAGCTCTCGGCTGACGTCGCCGCCGGGGTGGAGGGCGGAGAGGACGGCGGCACGGACTTCGGTTTCGGGGCAGCCACGGAAGAAGAAGCCGGTCCAAAGGGTGAAAGCGCGGAAGCGCCTGGGATTCCGGCTCCGCCCGGCTCCGATTTTGAATCGGACGCGGAAGAAGCCGCGGAAGATGAAAAGGGACACGGAAACGCCTTTCGCAAACCCGGCGACGCCGCCACCCTCCCGGAACTGATCCGCTTCCTCATCGACCGCACCGGCTACATCAAGGCTTTGGAGACCGAAGGCTCGCCGGAGGCCTTCAGCCGCATTGAAAACCTGAAGGAACTGGCCAACGCCGCCCACGACGCCGAAGCCCGCGGCGAGACTCTGGCCGAGTTCCTCGACCACGCCGCCCTGGCCTCCGATACCGACCAGTACGATCCCGACGCCCGCGTGACGCTGATGACGCTGCACGCGGCCAAGGGCCTGGAGTTCCCGCTCGTCTTTCTCGCCGGCCTGGAAGAGGGCCTCTTTCCCCACTCCCGCACACTGAACAACCCCGACGAATTAGAAGAGGAGCGCCGCCTCTGCTACGTGGGCATGACCCGCGCCATGAACTCCCTGGTCCTCACCCGCGCCCACTACCGCCGCCGCTACGGCAACGACGCCCCGGAGATGAGCATCCCCTCGCGCTTCCTCGAAGAAGTTCCCTCGGAGTTGATCGAAAATCTCGGCAGCCGGCCGCAGGCATCGTCCTGGTCCACTCCCGGCTACCCCAGCACCGACCGCGCAGGCCGCAAGCACGGTCACGCCAGCGACTTCGCCGACCGGCACTACAACTACGAAGACGAAAGCCAGGAGGCCTTCGCGGCCGGCGAAACGCGCTTCGCGCCTGGCGGGAGTAAGGGCTTTGACGCCGCCCAAAAGATTTCTTCCTCGAAGCCATTCGTCGCGTCGTGGATGACCGCCAAGGCCAGGCCGGCCAGCCCGGAATCCGGCTTGAAGGGTAAAAGCGCGGAAGCGCCGCCGCCTGACTCCATCGACAACATCGCGCGTTTCTTTGGTGGAAAAGCGGGGGGCGGAAGGCCCGGCTCGCTGGCGCGCCCGGCGATGGACCTTCACGAACCGAGAGGCGCAACCGGCCTGAAAAAAGGCCAGCGCGTCCGCCACTCGAAGTACGGCGAAGGCACTGTGTTGATGCGCGAAGGCGACGGCGAAGACGCCAAGCTCACCGTCCTCTTCGCCCGCCACGGCATGAAAAAGCTGATGGAGAAGTTCGCCAATTTGCAGAGAATGTAGCTTCCCGGTTCTGGCCGGGGCGCGATCCCCGGCCAACCGGCTTCGCACCCACCCCACAAGCCGCCAACAGGCTCCCGCGGAATGTCCGGCGGCAGAAACTACGGCTCCTTGTCATTCCCGGCGGTGGCTATCCGTGTCCGCCCAACCTCTTCGCCGTCTCCTCGCCGTCGAGCACCCGGAATACTCCCTCGGCCAGCGCCTGCAATTCATCCTCGCCGGGATAAACCGTGATGGGCGCAATCCATTCCAGGTATCCGCTCAGCAGCTTCACTACTCTCTCCGAACAGGCCATTCCGCCGGTCAGCAGCACTGCGTCCACTTTGCCTTTGAGCACCGCCGCCATCGCTCCTGCCTCTTTGGCGATCTGGTAGACCATCGCCTCGAAGACCTGGGCTGCTTCCGCGTCCCCCGCGTCGATCCGGCGTTCCACCTCCAGAAGGTCTCGCGTACCCAGGTATGCGAAGAGTCCGCCGTCTCCCAAGAGATGCCGGTCAAGCTCTTCCCGCGCGTACCTGCCGCTGAAGCACACCTTCACCAGCTCCCGTACCGGCAATCCACCGGGCCGGTCGGGACCGAATGGACCTTCCTCGGTGGCATTATTGTTGTCAATCATCTGTCCGTCCCGGTGTGCCGAGACGGTGATTCCGCTACCCATATGAATGACAACCAGGCGCAGCGCCTCGTACCGGCGCTGCTGCTCCCGCGCAAACCGCCGCGCCACGGCCTTGGTGTTCAGCGCATGGCCGATGCACGAGCGCTCAACCAGCGGCGAGCCGGAGAGGCGCGCGCACTCCTGCCACTCGTCCACCGTCACCGGGTCGACAATGTATGCGTTCACCCCGGCGGCCCTGGCGAACCGGAGCGCCAGCAAAGCTCCCAGGTTCGACGCGTGCTCTCCGCGGCGGGCCAGGCGCAGCTCTTCCACCATCGCCTCGTCCACCAGGTACGTGCCGCAAGCCGCCGGCGGCAGCAGCCCGCCCCGCCCGGCCACAGCGGCAAACCGGCCCGCCTTGTAGCCGGCCTCTTCGAGCGCGCTCTCGATCAGCCCCGCGCGATAGTCCAGCCGCGCCAGCATCGGACGCCCGCGGAACCGCGCGATCTCTTCATCCCCATGCCGGATGGTCCGCACCCACTCGGCGCCATCCTTCGTGTAGACCCCAAACTTCGTGGACGTCGATCCAGGATTGAGGACAAGAACCCGGCTGCTCTCGTTGGTCAAAGTTTACCCCCAGGCCAGAACGAGTTTACCCTGTCCTCCGCATTCTCCACCGCGACCGTTTTGGCGCCGGGCAAACCCCAGGAGCCAAAACGGCCTTTCGAACCAGCATTTCGCGAGGGCAGCCGCAATCGCCCAGCGCCCGCTTGCCAATCCGTGCTACAATCTAACTAATCGTAGAATTCGATCTGAAGTTCTTGCCTGTTCCGGTTACCGCCTACTCGCAAACTTCCACATTGCGTTCGCGGTAAATCAGTATCAAAGGAGCAACACACAATGGAAACAGGCACAGTCAAGTGGTTCAACGACGCCAAGGGTTTTGGATTTTTGAGCCGCGAAAACGGCGAGGACGTCTTCGTCCATCACACCGCCATTCAGTCGAACGGTTTCCGCTCGCTGCAAGAGGGCCAGAAGGTTCAGTTCAACGTAACCAAGGGCCCCAAGGGCTGGCAGGCTGAGAACGTTCAGGTCGTCTAAGGCTAACCCTTAGCAACCGGCTCGGAATCAAGGAAGAAAGGGACGGCAAAACTGCCGTCCCTTTCTTGTGTCTGGGAGAGTGCGATAATATCTCGCAACCATGGACGATTTCCCGGAATTCATGAAACATCCTGCAAACAGGATCGCGAAGTCCAATCAAGCGACCCCAGGCGTTGAGGGCTATGTCTTCGACGGCAGAGACGGAAGCCAGATGGCGTTTTGGACCTGCCGTGAAACTGCGGCATCGGAGGCGCATGTCCACGCTTACGACGAATACATGCTCGTTGTGCAGGGCTGCTATACGTTGATCATCAATGGAGAGCGGATTCCGGTACGGGTCGGAGAAGAATATTCCATTCCAAGCGGCGTCGAGCACAGCGGCGAAGTTCTTGCCGGAACCAGAACGATCCACGCATTTGGCGGCCATCGGGCCAGCCGGGCGTAGAACTTTCGCTGACCGCCTACGCGGCCGGCTTGAGGCTCTTGACGCTGACCTGCGGAATGGCCGGGTGAAGATTCTCCATTAGCGTGACGTGGGTGCCAAGATATTGCAGTACATCGTTAATAGAATCTTCAAAACGCGAGCCGGTCTTGTGTGTGGCTTTTACGCCTTTAGAGACGAGCTGGCAGACTTCAAAGCGATTCATTCCCTGCGCCAGCGCGCGGTGAATCTTGTCGGAACGCATGACTTCACTCCGGTCAACAGGTGATTGTTGCGTGGGGTGCGGAGCTCGTCAGAAGCGATAAGGCGGCCGTAGCCGAGCAGTCTGGTCACTTTCAGGTCTAACTTCATTGTACGCCGGAAATGGATGGGGCGCCGCTCCCGAATGCCCGTCCTGCAAATTAGTGCCGACGCCAATCCCGATTGCGGCACACCGATGCGGCTCACGCCTGCCGCTTTCGCCCGGGCGATTTCCCTGTTACCATATACCTCACACCTACCCGATATGCGGGAAACCCTGAAGAGATTGCAGCGAAAGAGGTTATACGTGGCCGACACCACTGGGATTCAAGACAAGCTGGAACGAAAGAAGCTGAAACGCGCCGCCCGCAAGAAGGCCGCCCCCAAGGCCAAGCGGACCGAGCCGCGCGGCTCCAACAAGAAGAAAGTAAAGAAGATGGCGCGCGGCCAGTCGAAGCGCTAAAGCGACCGGTCCCACCTCAACACGGGGTTCCGGCCCGGCCCAAGACAGGCGCTCCCGGAACCCGCAGAATGCCGCATTGACAGGAGCCCACAACCTGCGGTGATGAGGACAACTGCCCTGCCCAATCAACTGCTTGCCCGCAAGTCGATCGATAAGCTGATCCTGGACGCGGACGAACCCGAGCACAGGCTCAAAAAGACGCTGGGCCCGTGGTCGCTGACCGCGCTCGGCATTGGGGCGGTCATCGGCTCGGGCATCTTCACGGTCATCGGCACGGCCATCTCCGGCGAGCAGTTCGACTCGACCAGCGTGGTGAATACGCCGCTCATCCACTACGTCATCACCCACACCGCGTTGGCCGGGCGGCCGGGCGCCGGTCCGGCAATTGCGCTTTCGCTCATCCTGGTGGCCATTGTCTGCGCGCTCACCGGGCTGTGTTACGCCGAACTGGCCTCCATGATCCCCATCGCCGGCTCGGCCTACACGTACACCTACGCCACCATGGGCGAGCTGATCGCCTGGATCATCGGCTGGGATTTGATCCTGGAGTACGCCGGCTCCAACATGACCGTCAGCGTCGGCTTTGCCGCCCATGTAGTGGACCTGCTGGACTGGTTCGGCCTCCATCCAACCGCCCAATGGATTTCGCCGGCTTACTTGCCGGGAGGATTGCAGGACCTGGCCGGTAACTGGCTCTATTACCCCGGATGGCACTTCGGCTTCAACATTCCTGCGTTTCTCGTCGTCCTCATACTCACCGTCATCCTGGTGCGCGGCATTCGCGAGTCGGCCAGCACCAACAACATGATGGTGAGCATCAAGCTCATCGCCATACTCATCTTCGTCTTTGCGGTCATCGGCTTCCTCCACCCCGGCAACTGGCATCCTTTCATGCCCAACGGATGGTCGGGCGTGCTGACCGGCGGGTCCATCATCTTCTTCACATACATCGGCTTCGACTCGGTCTCCACCGCCGCCGAGGAGTGCCGCAACCCCCAGCGCGATCTGCCCATCGGCATCATCGCCACGCTGGTTGTGTGTACGGCGCTCTATGTGGCCGTGGCCGTCTGCCTCACCGGCCTGGTGCCCTGGCAGTCCATGGTGGGCGACGCCGCCCCAGTGGTCAACGCCCTCAAGAAGCTCTCCATCCTCCCCGGCGGCCATCCCCTCCACTGGATCAGGCTGGTGGTCCTGGTGGGCGCCATCATGGGCATGCTTTCATCGATTCTGGTCTATCAGCTTGGCCAGTCCCGCGTCTGGTTCTCTATGTCCAGGGACGGCCTGCTGCCCAAAGTCTTCAGCAATGTGCACCCGGTCTTTCGCACTCCCGCTTTTTCCACCTGGGTGGCGGGCTTCGTAGTGGCCATCCCCTCCGGCCTCTTCGACATCGGTACGCTGGCCGATCTCTCTAACATCGGAACGCTCTTCGCCTTCGTCCTGGTCTCGGCCGGGGTCATCATCCTGCGTTATCGCGAGCCCCGGCGCCGCCGCGGCTTTCGCGTTCCAGGCGGCCCGGTCATTCCGGCGCTCAGCGTGATCTTCTGCTTCCTGCTCATGGCCGGACTGCCCATCATCACCTGGTACCGCTTCATCATTTGGCTGGTCATCGGGCTGGTCATCTACTTCCTCTACAGCCGCCACCGCTCGGAGTTCGCTAAACCTAGGTAGATTTTTGTGATGTCGGATATTGAAGCCTTCATTCGCCGGCTGCCCAAGGCCGAGTTGCATCTGCATCTCGAAGGGACCATTCTGCCCGCGACGCTGGTGGAGCTGAGCGCACGCCATGATGAGCGGCCCCTGACGCTGCCCGAGGCCGAGGCGCTCTACCGGTTCACCAACTTTACCGGCTTCCTGGATGCCTTCAAGGCCGTATGCCAGCGGCTCATCGACCCCGAGGACTACGAGCTGGCCGCCTGGCGCATGATCGAGCATCTGGCCGCGCAAGGCGTGGTCCACGCCGAGGTCTTTGTCGCCGTCGGCGTCGTTTACCTGTGGCGCAACCACGACCCCGCCGCCTTCGAGCCCATCTTCACCGCTCTGGAGCGCGCCCGCGAGCGCGCAGAATGCGAACTGGGCCTCTCGCTTTACTGGATCTTCGACGCCGTGCGCCATTTCACCGTCGAGGAGGCCGCGCGGGTCTTTCGCAAGGCCGCCGAACTGCGACCTAGCTATCCCTCCATCATCGGCATCGGCCTGGGCGGCGACGAGCGGCGGACCGGCTCCGAGGCGTTCCACGCTCTTTACCAAGAAGCGGCGCGGGCGGGGCTCAGACTCACCAACCACGCCGGCGAAACCACCGGACCCGAAGCCATCCGCGAAGCGCTTTCCATCGGTTCCGAGCGCATCGGCCACGCGCTTTCGGCCGTCAAGGACTTCTACCTGCTTCAGGAACTGAAAGAGCGGGGCATCCCTCTGGAGCTGAATCCGACCTCGAACGTTCGCACCGGAGTCTGTCCGTCCTTTGCCGAGCACCCGCTGCGCCGCTACTTCGACGCCGGCCTCCTGGTCACGCTCAACTCCGACGACCCGGCCTTCTTCGGCTCCGATGTGGCCAACGAGTATCTCCTGGCCCACACCGAGCAGGGCTTTACCCGCGAGGAACTGCGCCGGTTGGCGGCCAACTCCGTCCGCGCCAGCTTTTTGCCTGCCCCGGCAAAAGCCGTATGGCTGGCCCGAATCGACTCAACCGTGTAAACGATAACCTGCGCGCCGGGCGATCCGTGAGTATTGCGTTCCAGGGGAGAAAACGCTTACAGTAGCGAGTGGTCCATCGGTTGCCTCCGGTACGCTCAACCAAACGCCGCGCGCCTAGCGGCGATACGGCGCGATTTCAGACCGGCCAGGAGTAAAGAATGCAGGCTAATAGCACGAGTGAGGGGACGGCGGTTGATCGAATCGATCCAGCGTCGGTCCCACAGAGAACGCTTTCGACCGGGGCAAAGATGCCGGCTATCGGCCTGGGCACTTTCGGCTCCGATCATGTCGCTGCCCGCGATGTTGCGGCAGCCGTGAAAATCGCGGCGCGGTTCGGTTACCGGCACTTCGACTGCGCATCCGTTTACGGCAATGAAGCCGAGATCGGCGGCGCGCTGGCTGAAGTTATGGCCGCGGGCGTGCGCAGGGAGGAACTGTGGATTACCTCCAAGCTCTGGAACGACAAGCACGCCCCGCGCGATGTAATCGCTTCCTGCGAGAAGTCGCTGGCCGATCTGCGGCTCAGTTATCTCGACCTGTATCTTGTGCATTGGCCGTTTCCAAATTTTCATCCGCCGGGCTGCGATGTTACCGCCCGCAGCAAGGATTCCAAGCCCTATATCCATGCCAACTACATGAAGACGTGGGCGGCTATGGAAGAACTTGTGAAGCGTGGGCTGACGCGCCACATCGGAACTTCCAATATGACCATTCCCAAGCTCAAGCTGGTGCTTAGGGATGCAAAGATACGGCCGGCGGTCAATGAGATGGAACTTCATCCGCATTTTCAGCAGCCGGAGCTGTTTGAATTTGTGCGCTTGAACGGCATCGAGCCGATCGGGTATTCGCCGTTGGGGTCGCCGCACCGGCCGGAGCGCGATCGCACGCCGGAAGATACCTCGCCGACCGAGGATCCGGCGATCTTGCGCATTGCCGGGCGGCACCGGGTTCATCCCGCCGTGGTCTGCCTCAAGTGGGCGGTTCAACGCGGGCAGACGCCGATTCCGTTTTCCGCCAACCCAAGAAACATTTTCAATAATCTCCAGGGAGTTACCGGCGATCCATTGACGGATGAGGAGATGCGGGAGATCGCCGCGCTCGACAGGAATTGCCGTCTCATTAAGGGCCAGGTCTTTCTCTGGAAAGAGGGGCAAAGCTGGGAAGACCTGTGGGACGTGAACGGCGTAATAACTCCGGCTTAGAGCACCGCGCTGCGGCCCGGGAACCGATAGCGGTCAGGACTTAGAGGAGAAAGGTTAGATGGGAAAGACAATGCAGGCGGCGTTTCTGCCGGGAAACAGTACAGTCGAACTACGGACCGTGCCGGTGCCGTCTCCGAATCACGGAGAGGTTCTGATCCGCGTGAAAGCCTCCACGATCTGCGGCTCGGACATACGCTGTATTTACCACGAGCACCTGGGCAAGGGGCCGGAGGGCTATCAGGGAGTTATAGCGGGCCATGAGCCCAGCGGTCAGATTGTGGAAGCCGGCCCGGGCTGCCGGCGCTTCAAGACGGGAGACCGGGTGATCGTCTACCACATCTCCGGATGCGGTTTATGCAACGACTGCCGGCGCGGCTACATGATCTCCTGCACCAGCGAGCAGTACCGTCGCGCCTACGGCTGGCAGCGGGATGGCGGCATGGCGGATTACATGATCGCCGAGGAGAAGGATCTGATCGCGCTGCCGGACCAGCTCTCTTATGCGGACGGGGCGCAGGTGGCCTGCGGATTCGGAACCGTGTACGAGGGCCTGGAGAAGATTGGAATCAACGGCAATCATGCGGTGCTGATTACGGGCCTGGGGCCCGTAGGGCTGGCGGCGGCGGCTCTCTGCCGCAAGCTCGGCGCGCAAAGGATTATTGGGGTCGACGTTGTGGATGAGCGGCTGAAACTGGCCAGGAACCTGGGCCTTTGCGACCATACGCTGGTCTCCGGACCGGAGAACGCCGCCCAGATCAAGGCTCTGACCGGCGGCTTTGGCGTAGAGCGCGCTGTCGAGTGCTCCGCCAATGCGGCGGCGCGGGCCACGGCGATTCGCGCTACGCGCAAGTGGGGCAAGATTGTTTTCATTGGCGAGGGCGGAACGGTCGAGATCAATCCTTCTCCGGATATGATTCACGATCAAAAGACTCTCTACGGCTCCTGGGTTACATCCACATGGCTGATGGAGGAGTTAGTCGAGCGCCTGGTGCGCTGGAATCTGCATCCGGCAGAGATTATCACCCACAGGTTTGCGCTAAATCAGGCTGCGGACGCATATGCGCTGATGGCCTCCGGCAAGTGCGGCAAAGTCGCGGTCTGCGCGGATGAAGAATTGACCGATTCATAGGGTGGAAGGGGCTAACTTCGATCAAGATCGAGCCGGTTTTTTGAAAAAAGAATTCAGGATTATTTCTTGTTTCATCGGAAAAGCGAAGAAGTGGCGGCAGTTATCCCTATGATGCCAGCCGAAGGAATGCAGTTATGTCTGTTATGAACGCGAATTTCCCAGCCAAGGCGCCGGGCAAGGACGGAATCTTTCCCGCCGGGCATATGTTGCCGTTCTCCCTAGTCACCTCCCTGTTTTTCATGTGGGGCATACCCAACAACCTGAACGATGTGCTGATCCGGCAGTTCATGAAGTCGTTTTCCATCGGGCGCTTCGAGGCGGGCCTGGTGCAATCGGCGTTTTACATGGGTTATTTTCTTCTGGCCATTCCCGCCGCGCTGCTGATGCGCCGTTTCGGGTACAAGACGGGCATCCTGGTCGGCCTGAGCCTCTACAGCGCGGGGACTTTCCTTTTCTGGCCGGCAGCCCTGGAAGGCAAGTATCTCTACTTCCTGGGCGCGCTGTTTGTCATCGCCAGCGGGTTGTCCTTCCTGGAGACGGCCTCGAATCCGTTTATCGCGCAGTTGGGAGATGAACACAGCTCGGAGCGGCGCCTGAACTTCTCCCAGGCGTTCAACCCGCTCGGCTCCATCAGCGGGGCGCTGATCGGCACCGTCTTCATCTTCTCCGGAGTGGAGCTGAATGTCAGCCAGATTGACTCCTTGAAAGCCCGGCACCTGTACGATGCCTACCTTCGCTCCGAGACGCTGCGCGTCGTAAAGCCCTATCTGGTTCTCGGCGCAGTCGCCTTTTTGCTGGCTCTGGCGATCCTCCGCACTAAATTTCCCCCCATCCAGAGCGAACACGAGCAGGACCGGAGCGGCCACGGGCGCTTTCGGGAGCTGCTCCAGTATCCTCACTTCCTGCTCGCCATCCTGGCGCAGTTCATGTATGTGGGCGCGCAGGTGGGAACCTGGAGCTACTTCATTCAATACGTGCAGGAGTCCACGCACCAGCCCGAGAAGGTGGCCGGCTATTTCCTGACGGGAACGCTGGTGGCCTTCGGCGTGGGCCGCTTTACATCCGCCTATCTTATGCGATTCTTTGCGCCCAACAGGATGCTGGGCGCCTTCGCGTTGGTCAACGTGCTTCTGGTGGCTGTCGGGGTGATGCATCCCGGCTGGGTTGGGCTGTGGGCCATCTTCCTGACCAGCTTTTTCATGTCGCTGATGTTCCCGACTATCTTTGCCCTGGGCATCAAGGGGCTCGGCGCCAATACCAAGATCGGCGGCTCTCTCCTCGTCATGTCGATTATCGGTGGCGCGGTGCTGACCCCGGCGATGGGACTGCTTTCCGAGGCCGGTCACGGCATCGCGCTGGCCTATCTTGTGCCTCTGGCGGGGTATCTCTGCGTCGCGGCCTACGGGTTTCTGGGAGCCACCAGGGGGCTGGCCGCGGATGGATTTCTTCCCAATACGGAGAAAAGTCTCTGATTGCCGTGGCAAGGCAACTTGCTTGCGGGATTCGTGTTGGGACCCGGTACAGGTTTGTTGAACCGGAATTTGCGGAATTGCGGTATGATGCTTTCAGGAGAGAGTTGCCATGAGCACTGAAAACGAAGTTCTTACGCCCGAGGAAGAGACGAACGAGGGACGCACTTTGCGTCTGATTGGCTGGTTCTCCCTGGGAATCGTCGTGGCCGTGCTGGGCATCTACCTGGGCACCGAACTGCGCAGCCGCTACAAGTTCAAGCACCGCACCCCCTACGACTTCTTCGCCAACGCCGGCGAAACGCACGCCAGCGAGTTCGGCATAGGCGTCTAGCGCCTCCGCCTTCGATGAAGACCACAGAATGCCGCCGCTGGGCGGCATTCTGCATTTATTGCGCTTCTTGAAAAAGCGGCGAGTAATATCCCGCTGGAGACAGAATCCCTGAGCAACTTTGGCTCAAAGGGCGCGGGCAAGAACGACGGTCACGTCATCTGCTTGCTCCGCATCGCCGATCCAGTCCGCCACCTTGTCTGCAATCAGATCGCCAATGTTGGAGAGCGGCCGGTCACGATGCTCCATGATCAACGCAATGAGCCGTTCTTCGCCGAATTCGCTTGAGCCATTCTCCGCTTCGGTTACGCCGTCGCTGTATGCCGCGAACAGATCCCCCGGCTGCATCATGATCGTGGATTCGCCATAGGTCGCGCTATCAAAAAGTCCCACCACCGTGCCGGAGGTGTCGAGGCGGGAGACGCCTCCATTTGCGCTGAAAATAATGGGCGGCGGGTGGCCGGCATTGCAATAGGTCAACGTCCGCGCGTTCGCTTCATAGTCGCCGAGAAACAGGGTCGCGTACTTCTCCGGCGAGGTGCAGCGGAACAGTTGAGTGTTCAAACTGCTCATCAACAGGCCGACCGAAGGCCGCGACTGGGCAGCGCCATCTCCCTGAAAACGCATGCTGCGATCGCCTTTGGATTGCAGGCCCGTTCCCAACTCCGGAATGAAGTCCATGCCCAACACCGGCGAGTATGCGCGGACGAAAGCATGCGCGGTGGCCATCAGCAAAGCGGCGGAAATTCCCTTTCCGCTGATATCACCCACCGCCATCACCAGCTTGTCGCTGCTTAAGGGGATGAAGTCGTAGTAGTCTCCGCTTACGGATCTCGCCGGATGGCAGATGCCGTAAACCTCCAGGGAAGCAAGTTCAGGCAGCTCGCGTGGAAACAGCACATTCTGCACTTCGCGGGCGATGGCTAGTTCGCTCTCCATTTGTTGCATCCGCTTCTGCTCGGCCAGGAGCTTGACCAGCGATTCGCTCATGGAGTTGAACGATTGTTGCAGCTCTGCCATCTGGTCGCTGCCGCGTACCTGGATGCGATGGGTCAGGTCGCCCCGGTTGATGTGCTCCGTGGCGCGATAAAGCTCTGCCACCGCCCGGGTCATGCTGCGCGATAGCCGAATGCCGATATAAAGCGCTAGCAACTCAAACAGGCCGAACAGAAGCGAGATGACGAGAAGAAAGTATTTCAGTATCTTCGCCTTGTCGCCCAAGGTGGAGAACAAGACACCGTAGAGCAGCGACGGCCGGGTGACGACGCCAATCGCGCAGAGATGCGGCTTTCCCGTCTTCCAATTCAGCGTATCGAATAGCGTGAAAAATTGAATTGCCGGATCAAGCCGGTTTGTTGACGGCGCTATGCTCTCGGTTTCCACGCGTCCGGGCGTCTTTCGAGTAAAGAGTAACTGATCTGTATCTTCCACGTCGCTGTTATCTGCCGGAATCAAGCTGACCGAGCCCAGACGCGAATTTACCGACTGAAGCAGTCCCGGCGTGATGGGAGCGTCGGTAATCACAGTGATCCGTTGGCCGTCCTTGACGAAGCGCCTGACCGCGCGTAGATGCAGGAAGCCCTCATCGAAAACGAATCCCCTGAAATCCCCGTTGATCACATCAGGGACCTTGGCGGGATGGGCCTTGATCAGCGCGCCGCTGGTCGAGAGCAGAAACCCCTCGTCTCCTTTCCACACCGTCACGGTGCGCTGCGGAAAATTCTCGCCGGAAATATGGAAAAATTCTCCGGCAATCTGTTTATCGAGTTTCCCGGGGCGGTCCAGAGATGCCAGTAGCGCGGCCTGGGCGTCAATCGGCGTCTCCAGATATTGCAGCGCTGCCTGCAAATTCGAGATTGCGGCGTAGGTGGCAAATTGTCCGGCAAACAGGTGGCCGCTCAAAGCCGTCATCGCCAGAAGCAGCACAATGGGGATAACCCCGATAAAGAAATAGGTAACGATCAGCCGATGGCGCAGCCGCCACATGAAAAGCCGCTTGGCCCAGCGGGTAACAAGCCGCAGGGCGCACAAGGCGAAAACCAGGGCAAAGAACTCCGTCCAGCCGCCCGGCTTCGCGCCTGACCTGGAGCCCGTTAGCCAGCCGAGAGCGTAGAGCAGAACGCTCAATCCGCCGGACCACAGCGTGACGCGGCCCCACTTCGTCCTAGGGCGCAGAGTCCGTTTCACAAGTGCCTTGAGGGCGCTCAAATCGGGAAGCTTGATCATGGTTGCGGCACAGCTTTCAGGAGACTCGCCTCGGCGTTCTCAGGACTTCCATTTTAGTTGCAGGCGGCGCAACAAGATAGCCACCAAGGTGTTCAAAAGCGGCGTTTCGTCTTAGGCTGCGCGCCGGCCGTGGAACAACAGTTCCTCTGGCCGGATGCCGGCGTTCGCCTGGCCTCTGTCTGCCAGCGGATCGGTACCCGAT
This sequence comes from Occallatibacter sp., assembly GCA_052326045.1. Taxonomy (GTDB): domain Bacteria; phylum Acidobacteriota; class Terriglobia; order Terriglobales; family Acidobacteriaceae; genus Telmatobacter. Next base: position 15,451 of record JBKQRH010000082.1, read on the forward strand.
TTCAACCGCGTCGCGCACTCCTTCCCTGCGTTACCCTAGGACCTGATGGGCCGCATCCGCATTCTTACCGACCAGGTTGCCAACCAGATCGCCGCTGGCGAGGTGGTGGACCGGCCTGCCTCGGTGGTGAAGGAGCTTCTGGAGAACGCGCTGGACGCCGGAGCCACCCGCATCCGCGTCGAGGTCGAGGCCGGCGGACGCCGCCTCATCCGCGTTACCGACGACGGCCAGGGGATGAACCGCGACGATGTCCTGCTGGCCTTCGAGCGCCATGCTACCTCCAAGCTGCGCACCGTGGACGACCTGCTCTCCATCGCGACCTTGGGTTTCAGAGGCGAGGCGCTGCCCTCCATCGCCTCGGTAGCCCGGGTGACCCTGGAATCAGCGACGGGAGAAGAATCCGCTGGTACCCGCATCGAAATCGCCGGCGGCAAAATCCTCCACGTCGAAGACGCTGCTCTTCCCCGCGGAACCACACTGACTGTTGCCGATCTCTTCTTCAATACTCCCGCCCGGCGCAAATTCCTCCGCGCCGAGTCCACCGAGTTGGCCCACGTCACGGCGCTGGTGACCCACTACGCCCTGGCCCACCCGGAGAAGCAATTTGAACTGGTCTCCGCCACCCACACCATCGTTTCCGCGCCGCCTGTTGCGCGCACCGCCGAGCGCATCTACCAGATCTTCGGCAAAGACACGCTGGCCCAGTTGCTGCCGGTGGCCGCCGAAACCCCGCTGGCCCACGCCGGCCTGCCTGACCCGCCCCCCTGGAAACGGGATTTGCTACGGGACGCCGCCCTTGCGTCCCGCGATCCAGGCGCCCTGCGGCTGAGCGGCTTTTACTCCAAGCCAGAGCTGCAAAAGCTCAATCGCAACTCGATCTATATCTTTGTAAACAAGCGCCTTATTCGCGACCGGCTGCTCATGCACGCCATCACCGAGGCCTATCGCAACGTCATTCCGCCCACCAGCTTTCCGGTAGTGCTGCTCTTCCTGGAGATGCCTCCCGAGGAGGTCGATGTCAACGTCCACCCCGCCAAGACCGAGGTGCGCTTCCGCCAGCAGAGCCTGGTGCACGACTTTGTCCGCGATAGCCTGCGGACGGCGTTGATCCAGGCGCGCCCGGCCACCGGATTCCTGGCCGCCCTGGACAACGCGCCCGGCGCCAGCCCCTCGCTCATGCCTCCGGCCGCTTCGCCGTTGCCTGGATCGCCGGACAGCGCACCGGTTCAGTTGCTCCCTGACTCCGATCCGGAGGCGTTCCAGGCCGCCCGGGCGGACGCCGAGCCCTTTCAGCTGACCCCGCGGCTGCCTTCACCCGTCTCCGGCAAGCTCCCTTTCGACGCCCGCGCCTTGAACCCAGGCGGATGGGAGGGCCAGCAGGCCTGGAGCGAGGCCGCGGCGGCGCTCTTTCAGCCAGCCGGCCCACTCGCCACAGACGGCTGCTCTCCAAATTCCGCCGATGCAATGGCTTACGCGCCGGATCCGGCCGCCGAAACGGCCCTGGCCACGGCCGCAGCTACGGCACAAGTTGAGGCCGAGCAGGCCGCAGCCAACCTGAACCACCTGGGCTCGCTCCGCCCTCTGGCCCAGTTGCGCGAGTCGTTCATTCTGGCCGCCGGCGACGATGGCCTGTGGATCATCGACCAGCATGTGGCGCACGAACGAGTGCTTTTTGAAAAAATTCTTCGCGACCGCCGGGTCGAAAAAGTGCAGCGCCAGAGGTTGCTGATGCCCATGCTGGTGGAATTGAAACCCTGGCAGATGGTGGTCTTTGCCCGCATCGCCGAGGAGTTGGACCGCAACGGCTTTGAGGTGGAACCCTTTGGCCCACAAACACTTGCGGTCAAGGCGGCGCCAGTGGGCCTGGAAGGAGCGGCTTTGGAGCGGATGCTGGGCGAGGTGATTGAGCAATCCGCCGCAGATTCAGAGCAACCCAAGCAGAATGAGTACCTTACAGCTCTTCGTACGCGGATTGCCGCTTCCATCGCCTGCCATTCCGCCATCAAGGTGAACACCGCGCTTGACCCGGTGCGCATGGAATGGTTATTGTTAGAGTTGGCGAAAACTAGTCACCCAACCAGTTGCCCGCATGGTCGTCCAATAGCTTTGTTGTATTCTTGGAAGGAGATCCAGCGGGCCTTCCATCGCATTTAGAACGTTTGGAAGGTGGCCGTCCTCCTCTCAGGAGTGAGGGCAGCCCGGCGCCGGTAGCAAAACCAGGGAGTATGTATCCCGAAGCTGATGCACTTAAGTCGACGCGACCATCACAGGAAGCGGCGACCTTGAACAGGCCTAGACAGGACGCAGCATCTCTGGTTTTGCCGTAACGCCAGCCTGGAAGTGAGGTTTCTCTTTGACAGCAGAGCAATTGGAAGCATCGCGCGCCGAAAGATTGCGCCACAACGGAACCGGGGCACTCACACTTGAGGATGCCCGGACGTGGATTGAAGAGACCGGACTGTGTCTTTTCCAGCCCCGGCGGCAGTTTTCCTCTTCCATCGCGCCCTCGTTTGTCGAGGCAGTAGCCGGGCGGCGGGACGCGACCCCCGGTCCCAATCTCATACACCTAGCCGAAGAGTTGTTGGTGCGCCTGGAAACTGACGGCGTAGCCGTGCGGTTGAACCTGCTTGGACATCCCGGCGAAGAGCCAGACTACGTGGTGGCAGCCTGGGTCCTGCCCTATGTGTATGCCCTCCGAGGCGACCGCGACTGGCGGCGCAGCCCGCAATTGACCGGCTCTCGCCAGGTTTCGCAACTGGCTGTTCAGGCGTACAAGCAGTTGGAGACGGGCGACGCCACCATCGCCGCCCTCAAGCATGCGCTGGGCCGGGAAGTGACCGAAGGCGCCGTTCTGCGCGCCATCACCGAGCTCTGGCAGCAGCTTCGCATCATTCCGGTGGTCACAGCCCCCGGTCAGCCCGCCCAGTGGCAACTGCTGCGGACGCGCTTTCAAAAAGCCATTGCCGAAGGCGCCTCCACCTCGCAGGTGACGGCGATTTCCGTGCTTGCCTCCATCTATCTGCAGGCTGTCATCGCGGCCAGCATGGAAGAGGTCGAGCTGTTCCTGGCACCTCTCACCGCGCGCAGCAAGATTCGCGAAGTGCTCCGCGGCCTGGTGGCCACCCGCCAGGTGCATACCCTCTCGCTGGGCCATGCTCCGCACTATTACGTAGCCGGCACTCTGCCGGAGTTTAATGCTCCGCCCACTCTCTATACCAGCTATACCAGTTCCTCCATGCCCGCCTCCTCATACTTCCCGCACTCGCGGGACCATGAAGAGGAGGCGCCGGTACTGGAAGCGCCGAAGCCCGTCTCGCCATCTTCAATCCAACCGCGCAAGTCTGCCGAGCCACACGCTCCCCGGACCGCGGCGCGCAAGCCTGTTTCCAGCAGCAAGTCCGCAGCGGCACGGCCCCACTTCAGCCCGCCGCGGCGGGCCACGCATACCCGCGACCGCAAACTGGCGCAATTGTCCACCGGCAGCCGCCCCAGCACCGGTCCGGCCCGCCGCGTAAGCTCTGAGTCTCGTCCCTTGTCAGCACGGCCTTCCGGTGCGCACAAGGGGAACGGCTCCCGGCCCGCCAACGGCGCACGCTGGAGCTCGAATGCTCCCACCAGCGCCCAGATCAAGGCCAAGCGCAATGGGGCGCACGCCGGCAACGGTTCCGCCCATGGCGCGCGATCCAATCGAAGCGCCACCCGCCCGGCCAACGGCGCTTCCGGTGCGCGGACTACGAAGTCTCCCGCTCCATCGTGGGGTCAGCGCAATGGCCATAACAAAGGAGCCAAAAACGCAGCCAAGCCCAGCGTCACCGCGCGCAGCAGCAGGATTGCTCGCAGCGGCAGCGCCCCACGGAAGGACTTGCGGCCCGATGCGCGCTCCACTCGCGGCAGCCGCAAACCAGCTTTGGCGGCAGGCACCAAGGCGGGGAATAGCAAACGGTATGGCTTTACCGCCCGGCCCAAGCAAGAGACGAAGAAGCGCGGATGAGTGCGGAAGATACGGCGGTCCGCCAATCGAAGCAGGCCGAAACCACTGCCTTGGAGTGGTTTTTTCCTCGAGGAAAAGCCACCCTGTGCGCAGCCAGAAAGGCCACGTGAATTGGAGGACCGCTCAAGCCCCTTGCGCTCCTTTGAGCCTAGCCGCAAGATCATCGTCGCCATTGATGGCCCGGCCGGCGCGGGAAAGAGCACAGTAGCCCGCCATTTAGCCCGGCATTTTGGCCTGCTCAATCTGGAGACCGGCGCCATGTACCGCGCCTTCGCCCTGAAGGCGCTTCGCGCGGCGCTCCCCTTGGACGAGAGTTCCGGCCTGGAACGCCTGGCCGCCGAAACCGCCATTCGCCTGGAACCAGGCGAGGAGGAGGATCGAGTCCTGCTCGACGGCGAAGACGTGACCGGCCTGCTCCGCAATCAAATTGTCACCGACGCAGCCTCGCGGGTCAGCGTTTTTCCCGCCGTTCGCGCCTGGATGGTCCGCCTGCAGCAGCAACTGGGCGCCGAGGGCGGGGTGGTCATGGAGGGCCGCGACATCGGCACCGTGGTCTTTCCCCACGCCGAAGTCAAGATCTTCCTGGACGCGGCTCCCGAGGTGCGGGGCCTGCGCCGTTTCGACCAGCTTGGCCCCCAGCCAGCCACGCAGCCGGAAGAGGTAATCCGCGACCTGCGCGCCCGTGACGAACGGGACCGCAACCGCGCGGATTCGCCGCTCAAACCGGCGCCGGACGCCTTACTGCTGGATTCGACTCGGATGACGCTCGAGGAGACCCTGGAGGCGGCAAAAGCCATAGTGGCCGCGAAGCTGCCCGCATCTGAGGCAAAGAACTCCCCAGCGCGACCTTCACGCGGCCGCAGTGTTGCCGAGGCGTCTAAGGATTAGGGCTTTTCTGCCGCCTTTGCCGCCGGCGCCGGGGTCTTAGGCGGGGTCGTGGTCTTCAGGTACATGATCTTCTTCGTCCCGCCTTCACAACTGCCCACTACCTTGCCTTCCGCCTCCTTGTCCTTCGCCACGATCTCCAGCGTGTAGGCCTTCACGCCGTTCGCTTCCACCTTCTTCGCGATCTCAGCCTTCAACACCTCACAGGACTTTGGCCCTTCCGCCCAAGCCAACGCCGACGCGAAGAGCAGAATGGCAACTGACGCTACGATTCTCATGGTGCAATCTCCTTCGATTTGATGCCAGGACAAATTCGGGGCCAAGATTAGCGTATTCAGGTTGCCAGCGTCAATCTTTGGATTGATTTGTCCGGTCCGCCATTGAATACATAGTGTCCAGGAGGGAGTTACACACTCCACATGAGCGTGGCCGGGCGAACCCAGGAAGCGCCGCGGCACGACATCACTCCAGGCCCAGGTCTGCGGCCCGGCTTTGCCGCTCCCCGCGCCGCGGCCAAATGCTATAGGCTTTTAGATGTATGGAGATTACCTGCACCCGCTGCCACCAGACCGTCCAGGCCGACAACTGCTACTGCCCCGCCTGCGGCCTGCCCCAACTGATCTACTCCGCGGAAGGCGTCCCCGGACAGGCCCCGGCGGAGCAGGGGAACGAGGTGGTGCGGGATGCAAGCTCAGTCGACTGGAAGCCGGCCTTGCGTTCGGCCCTGATGCTGGCGGTTCCGGCCGGACTGCTTTGCTCCTTGTTCTCCCCGCTAAGCATCTTTGGCTTGCTTTGGATGTCGGTGGCTGCCGCGTGGGCGGTGATTTTGTACCTGCGCAGCCAGCAGCCCGCCTGGATTACGATCGGAGCCGGGGCCCGAATTGGTTTGGTTACCGGCTTACTGGGCGGTTGGACGGCGGCGGCAGCCACAGGCATCACGTTGTTCGTGATGCGTTTTTACCTCCATCAACGCAAGGCTCTTGACGACACCTGGCAGACGATCATCAATGGCCAGGTTAGCCAGCAATGGGTAGACGCAGGTGTGGATGCGCAAAGCATCACCACCTACAAAGCCTGGCTGCTCTCCCCTCAAGGACGCGCCGGCTCGATGCTATGCGCAATTCTTTTCCTCGTTGTAGCGCTAATTTTATTTGCCGTAGCGGGCGGCGCTTTGGGGGCGCGTTTAATGGCCCGCAACCGCCGGCCGGAGGTCTAAGGTTATCTTTGGCGCTGCCGGGAGACTATCTTCACCGCAAAAGCGAACCCTGTTAAGGTCCCGCACAAGGCCCTGTATTCAGTTCCACTTCTCCACAACTTGCCGTGGAGCGGCAACCCCTCGTATCATCCTGCGATAGACGAGCGGCGAGAGACGACCCATGAGCGAAGCCCGAAACAAACCCAACCTGCGCGTGAAAGGCAGACTGATGTCCGCCTCGGAGATCGAGCGCACCCTGGTGCGCCTGGCCCACGAGATTGTTGAAAAAAGCAATGGCAGCGAAGACCTGGCGCTGGTAGGCATCAAGCGCCGCGGCATTCCGCTGGCCGAGCGGCTGGGCAAACTCATCTCCGGCATCGAGAAGCATCCGGTCGATACGGGCTTGCTCGATATTCAGTTCTACCGCGACGATCTGTCCACAACCGGCGTGCGTCCGGTGGTCACGCCAGGGGCCATCGGCATTGATATCGACGGCCGCGACGTAGTGCTTTGCGACGATGTGCTCTACACCGGCCGGACGATCAGGGCCGCTCTCGACGCGCTCTTCGACCACGGCAGGCCGCGCCGCGTGCAATTGGCCGTGCTCATTGACCGCGGCCATCGCGAACTGCCCATCGAGGCCACGTACGTCGGCAAACGTGTGCCTACTAGCAGCCGCGAGATCATTGAAGTGAAGTTTCATGAGGTAGACAACGAAGACCAGGTACTGCTGGTCGAGCGCCTGGATTAAGGAAGAAACGAAGCTTCTAGCTGGAGGCTAGGAGCCAGAGGCTGAGACATCATGAGCCCGACCGCTGCCAAAGCCCGCCGCCTGCTTCATCTGCCGCCTGTCGCCGCCTCGCCGTTCCCCTACCATCCGGGATCGCTGCTCTCGGCATCGGACCTGGGTCTGGACGGCTTGAGCCATATCCTCACCCGAGCCACGGCTCTTGAGAAATTGGACCCGCTGGTCCGGGATCGCATTCTGGCCAAGCGCCGCGTGGCGCTGCTGTTCTACGAGTCCTCCACCCGCACCCGCACCAGCTTTGAGCTGGCCGCCAAGGGGTTGGGCGCGGATACCACGCTGGTTTCCAGCCTCTCCTCGAGCATTGAGAAGGGCGAAACGCTGAAAGATACCGGCCTGACGCTGCGGGCCTTGGGCGCGGAAACCATTATCCTGCGCCACAACTCCTCCGGCGCGCCCTGGCTGCTGGAGGCCGAGACCCGCCTGCCGGTGCTCAACGCCGGCGACGGCATGCACGAACATCCCACCCAGGCGCTGCTGGATCTGCGCACCATCCTGGCCCACCTGCGGCCCGGCGTTGAGACCGTCACCGCCGAAACCCTGGCCGGCGTCACGGTCAGCATCGTGGGCGACATTCTGCACAGCCGCGTGGCCCGCTCCAACATGCTGCTGCTGCCCCGGCTGGGCGCGCGCGTGCTGCTCTGCGGACCGAAAGAGCTGCTGCCGGAGCTGGCTGCCCAGGCCGGACCTGGCATCTCCATCGAGCGCGACTTCGATGCGGCGCTCCGCCAGTCCCAGGCGGTGATGATGCTGCGCATTCAGGCCGAGCGGCTGGCCGGCCAGCAACTGGACCTGGAAGAGTACAAGGCCAACTACCAGCTCACCGGCCCGCGGCTGGCCGCGCACGCGCCATCGGCAATCGTCCTGCATCCGGGACCCATCATCCGCGGCCTGGAGGTAACGACCGGCGTGGCCGACGGCCCGCAGTCGGTGATTCTGGAGCAGGTGCGCAATGGCGTCGCCATCCGCATGGCTGTGGTGGAGCGCGCGCTGACGGCTTCTAACAGCAAGTGAGGTTATAAATGAATCAATCCGACCTCGAATGCCTCAAGGCTAATGTGGACCAGATTGTCGAAATCGAGACACGGAAAGGTGAACACCTGCTGATTAAGGTACTCTATGTCTTCGATCAAGAATCTGACCCTGACGTGTTCTTTTATGACGTAACATCCGATCCGCTTAAGCAGGACTCGGAACAGTCCGAAGGATACGGCCTCCCTTTACAGGAAATCGTGTCGGTAAGGAAATATCAAATAAAGGGAGGCCGCGCATGACGGCACTGGTGATTCGCGGCGGCCATCTCGTTGATCCGGCGGCCGGCGTCGATCTTCTCAAGGACATTCTCCTCAAGGACGGCCGGGTGGCCGAGATCGCCGCTCCGGGCAAGCTGAAGCAGGCCAACGGCGCTGAAGTCCTGGACGCGAGCGGCCTGATCGTCGCGCCTGGGCTGATCGACATGCACGTTCATCTCCGCGAGCCCGGACAGGGCTACAAGGAGACCATCGCCAGCGGCACGGCGGCTGCCGCCGCGGGCGGTTTTACCTCCGTTGCGGCGATGCCGAACACGCTGCCGGTCAACGACTCGCCGGAGATCACCCGCTGGATGCAGGACCCCGAGCGCGGCGCGGCGATACGCGTCTTCCCGGTGGCCGCCGCCACGCGCGGGTCTAAAGGTGAAATGGTGAACGACTATGCCGCGCTCAAGTCCGCCGGCACAGTGGCCGTGACCGACGACGGCCAACCCATCCTCAAGGACAGCGTGATGCGCGAAACCCTCGCCGCGGCCGCGCGCGTGGGGCTGAGCGTCATCCAACACGCCGAGGACACGCGGCTCACGCAAGGCGCCGGAGGGAACGCCAGCATGAACCTGGGGCCGACGTCCTTCAAGCTGGGCCTGCGCGGCATGCCGCCGGAGGCCGAATCCGGCATGGTGGAGCGCGACATTCGCCTGGTCGCCGAACTGCGCGACACCCGCGCCCACCTGCACGTGGCCCACACCTCGACGGCCGCCGCCATGGCCGCCGTGCGCCAGGCCCGCCGCAACGGACTGCGCGTCACCTGCGAGGTGGCGCCGCACCACTTCCTGCTCACCGAGGAGCACGTGGGCTTCTACAACACCAATGCCAAGATGAATCCGCCGCTGCGCTCGGCAGCCGACCGCGACGCCATGATCGAGGCCATCCTCGACGGCGTGGTGGACTCCATCGCCACCGATCACGCGCCCCACGCCGTGCACGAGAAGGAAGTGGAGTTCGAGAACGCCCCTAACGGCATTACCGGCCTGGAGACCGCTCTGGGCCTCTGTCTGCGCTGGCTGCACACAGAGTGGAAGATGCCGCTGGGACGCGTCCTGAGCCTGCTGAGCGCCCAGCCGGCGGCGCTTTTGGGTCTGAAGGGCCGCGGCACGCTCACGGTGGGCAGCTTCGCCGACGTAGTCGTCTTCGACCCCAAGGCCGAGTGGACCTACAACGCGCGGGAAACCAAGTCCAAGTCCCGCAACACGCCCTTCGACGGCTGGACCATGCAAGGCAAGGTCCGTTGGACGATCAGCGAGGGGCGCATCGCGTACAACGCGGAAGGGTAGGCCAGGACCTTAGTCCTGGCAATGAACATCAAGATCACCCCTTGCGGCGGTAGAGGACCTGGAAGTCGTAGCTGGGGTTGGCGGGGAACAGGCTCGCTACGTGGCGCAGGCGTTCGGCGAGGGCGGGGGCGGCGAGGAGCGGGTAGTCGCGCTCGCGCAGGTCGTGATAGTCGAAGTCCACGGCCAGCGAGAGCATATAAATCGCCAGCGCGTCGGAGAAGGCCGACTCGTAGTAGGCGTTGCGGGAGCGCTCGTCAATGACCTTCTGAGGATTGCGGCTGTCGAGAGCCCGGCTGTCCTGGGCGCGGCGGCGGGTCTCCCAGGCGTCCTGGCTGGTTTCACCGTGGACCTGGGCCTCGGCCTGCGACCAGGCCAGCGACGAAAAGCTCTCCGGAACGCCGGTGGTCTCGACAAAGTTGTGGGCCACGTTGATGAAGAACTCGAAGGCCAAGCCGAAGCGGTCCTCGACCAGCCGGGTGGAGAGAAAAACCGCCTCGGTGGCGCCAAAGGTTGCGTTGCTGTGGCAGATGGCGCGGTCGCCCAGATCGACGGTGTAGGCGGGAGCGATCATGACTTCGCCGGTGTCGGCTATGGCCAGGGGAACAAAGTAATAGGCGCGCTGACTGAGCGCGGCGGAGAGAGTGGCCGGGACGGCGCTCACGAGGCGCTCGAGATCGGATTCGGGGACGCGGGTCTCGCCCCAGGCGGCGTAGTGGATTCCGTTGGCGGCTTGGAGCACGGTCACCAGGGTGGCAACCTTCTCCGCATGCCAAAGTTCGATCTGTGCGCTGCTGGACATTGAACTGTATTCTAGACGACGGAGGCCATGAGGATGGCGGAATCGGCAAAAACGCCAGGCCCCGGCGGGGGAAGGTTTCTGGGCTTCCCGCTGGAAGGCTTTGGAGTGTTCACCAGCCTGTTGCTGGCCTTTGCGGCGGCCTTTTTCACCTTTTTCGCAACCACCTGCATGGCGATTTTTTCGCTGCTGGGATGGAACCTGATCGGCCACCACGCGGTGAGCTACGCCGACAGTTATCTCTATGCCGGCTTTCCGGCCGGGGTGCTGGCGCTGGTGGTGGCGCTGCCTGTCTTCGGCGTGCTCTGGGTGCGGGCCAAGCTGCGGAAGGGATAGCCGCTTATGCCTGTGCGTTCGATTCGCCTTGAAGACCTCAAGGGTCCGCAGAGGAATGGCGACACTGCGGGGATGGATCCGGCTCGCACATGGTGCGCTCAGCTTGAGGCTGGCGATATCCTCTATTTCCCCCAGACGCCGGTCACGATCCCTGCAGAGGATTTGCATTTTCCTCTGGGCCAGCAGCAAACCGGCAGCAAACTTCACAAGAACATCGCCTACAAACCAAGCCGCGACCAGTTGACCGGCGCCGATGCAAAGACAGCCACTCCCGGAGTGGTGGAGCAACTGCACGCGGTGATGCGGCGCTACTCAGCCAGCGTGGCCGGGTTCCTTGCCCAGTTTCTGGCGCCTTATGAACAGCGATGGATCCTGGACTACGCCAGCTATCGCCCCCTCGAAGAGGAAAGCAGAGACTTGCCGGCGCGGCGGCGCAACGATCTGTTGCATACCGACGCCTTTCCCACACGGCCGACGCGAGGGCGGCGGATTTTGCGCTTCTTCCACAACATCCATCCCACCCGGAGCCGCGACTGGGTGGTGGGCCCGCCGTTTCCGCGCGTGGTGGGGGCCTTGGTTCCGGCAAGGTTGCCAGTACCCCGTCCGGACGGCGCGTTGAAGCGTACAGGGAAACGGCTGGCGCAGGCCACCGGGTTGGCCAAGCTCATGCCGCAATGGAAGCGCACACCCTACGATGAGTTCATGATGCGGCTGCACAACGCAATGAAGGAGAATGCGGAGTTCCAGCGCAGTTGCACGAAGGAGTACGTTCAGTTTCCGCCGGGATCGAGCTGGATGGTCTACACCGAGACGGCGCCGCACGCCGTGCTGGCCGGCCAGTATGCGCTGGAACAGACGTTTTTGGTGGACGCCGCTGCCATGGTCACGCCGGAGTCGGCGCCGGTGGCAATTCTGGAGAAGATGGCGGGAGCGCGGTTGGTGTAGGCGAAGCAGCCAAATACGGACTGGATCGCATTGTGGCTACGAGCCGGGCCTGAAGGTCCCGCAAGTTGACAGACTTTCCGTGAGCTAAGCCCCAGGCTCCCTCCGGAATCCGCTATCGACGCTCAAGCATCAGAGCCCGGCCGGCTTGGGGTTGGCGGGGTTGAATTTGGCTACGCAAATCTTGCGCGCAAGGCCGATCTTGGAGAGCAGCCAGATGCCCCAGTAGTGGGGATCAATCTCGTACCAGGCGAGGCCGTGGCGCGCGGAGACCGGATGCGCATGGTGGTTGTTGTGCCAGCCTTCGCCGCCGGTCAGCAGGGCCACCCACCAGTTGTTGCGCGAGTCGTCGCGGGTGTCGAAACGGCGGTTGCCCCACATGTGGGTGGCCGAGTTCACCAGCCAGGTGGCGTGCAGGCCGATGGTCACGCGCAGGAAGACTCCCCATAGCAGCATTCCAATCGCGTTGATGGGGCCGCCCATGAGCCACCCGCCGGCAAACAGCGCCACGCCGCTTGCCGTGATTGGAATCCAGTGATACTTGCTCAGCCAGACGAAGAAGCGGTCACGGGCCAGGTCGGGAACATAGCGGTTGAGAGTCTCGGTCTGCGCGTGCATCGCGTTGCCCCAGAGAATCCAACCCGTATGCGCCCACCATCCGCCCTCGCGGGGAGTGTGGGGGTCGCCCTGCTGGTCGCTGAGCTGGTGATGCACGCGATGGGTGGCCACCCAGAAGATCGGTCCGCCCTCCAGCGACAGCGTGGCGCAGATACTCATTGCGTACTCCAGCCACTTGGGGATCTGGTAGCCGCGATGCGTCAGCAGGCGGTGATAACACATGCCGATGCCGACATTGATGGCCGCGGCATACAGCACCACCATCACCGCCAGGCGCTGCCAGGTGAAAAAGAACAGAGCGGCCAGCGCGCCCAAATGAAAGGCGGCGATCACCGTCAGCGTCAACCAGTTGATGCCCGCGCCCACTGACGCGGCGCGTCCCATGTGAATCTGCTGCCGCGCGGGAACCGCATGAACTGCCACTGAGGCCGGGGAACCAGAAACTTCCGGAATCGAAATGGTTGCGCCTACGGCTGCGGTTTCAGAAGGTGAAACAGTTAGGACTGAAGCCATACTCGGGGAAGATCCTTGTAGAGTGGCAAAGCGCCCACCCTTGTGCTCATTGTATAGGAGGGTCTATTACAGCCAGGCCCGGCGCCGCATGTTATTTGGCGAAGCGATAATATTTCTGGTAAAAATGAGCAATTTTGCTCACTTTCGGGCAATGTAACGCTCCGCTATCATCCGGCGATGGAGAATTTACCTACAGTCCTTACTCCCTGCTCTCGGTCCCAAACTCTCCGCCACCGGTTACGAAGAGCTTTTCCGCCTGGCCGCGCAGTACGCGATAGAGGGCAAACTGTCGCTGGGTTGCACCGCGCAGTTCGAAGAGCAGCTCGCCACGGTTGTCGGCCAGGGCGTCTACGGCGTCCACCAGGCGCATGCGCGGGGTCTCGTCCAGATGAGCGCCATCGGTCACATTCTTCAGCAGCACCAACACGTTGCCGTAGAGGTCCGGTTGAGCCACCAGGGTTACAAACTTTTGCTGGTTCAGAGGACCGCCGGTGTGCTCCGTCAGCACCAGGGTGGCCCCTGAGCCGTAGGCCAATTCAAAGACGCGAAACTGCTCGTCCGCCAGGGGCGCGGGCGGAGGCGGCGTGGGCGGAGGCGCGGGCTTGGCGTTTTTACGGTTTGCCGTCCGCCTGGGCGCGGGCGGGGGCGGATTCAGGCCCAAAGCGCCGCGGGCAATATCCTCCAGGGCCGATTTCATCCTGGCCTCATCGTCCGGGTTGGCCCACGCGTAGTTCCACAGATGCTCAGTGTGGGTCTTCGCGTCGGAGACGGCCACGGCCTGCTGCATGTCGGGCGGCAGGCCCATCAGGGTCGGAATCACTTCCGGGCCGTTGCCGCTGGATTTGCCGCGCTTGAGCCGTGGCCGGTCAGGATCGGTAACATCGGGCAGCGAGTCCACATGGCCGATCTCCTCCGGCTGCTTCTTGTTGCTCTTCTTCAGCACCGGCCGGCCGGAATCGTCCGCGGGCGCGCCGCTCGTTCCCGATCCGCTCCCGGCGCTGTCGCTGGAATCTCGCTTGTGGAGCGTGGGCCGGTCAGCGTCGGGACTCGTATCCGAGGACTGGCTGGAGCTTGTACTGGCCGGGCTTGCACTGGAGTTCGCCGTATCCGTGCCGGAGCTGGCATCGCTCGTGCTGTCGCCGGAGTCTCGCTTGTGCAGCGTGGGCCGGTCGGGGTCGGGGGCCGGAGCCTGCCCGCCGGAGCCTGAGCCGGCTCCGGTTCCAGAGCTGCCGCCTGAGCCACTGCCGTTGCCTGTTCCTCCAGCGGGCGCATCGCCGGGGTGATGCTTGCGATGCAGAACCGGCTGATCGCTCTGCACATCGTCGTCGATGCGGATATGCGCCAGGTCCTGCGCAGAAGGCCGGGGCCGGAAAGTGGGCAGCGGCTTCCACGACCCATAGCCCACCCACGAGCCCTGTTCCTGTCCGGCGTTCTTGATGTCGAACAGGCCCACCGGCTTGCCGTTCTGCTGAAGTTCGTACTCCACCTGGCTGGCCAGCGCCAGCGGTTGAGGCCGCGCCAGGTAGATTCCCCCATCCTGGAGTTGGCCGCCGTCGAGCACGGCCACGGGGACCAGGCGGCTGGTCTTGGGCTTGCCCGCCTCCCCGGTCCACTCGAGGACCGCGATGGCCCGCAGCTCGGGGCTGTCCTTGCTGCTTTTCGCCACCTGCCCCGGGTATTGCGCGCCAGCCGGCAGAGCGGCCAGCAGTCCGATGACAGCCAGAACCGTTCGTCTCATCGATAATTCACCCGCCCTGCGCGATGACATGTGCCGCCCACCTCGGAAATAATCGAACCTGACGGCCTCTACCGGCCCTCTATTTAGCATACGAGGAATTTCCCCCATGGTACTTAACCAGAAAGTCGCCGACTTTACCCTGCAAACCGACGAGGACAAAACCACCAGCTTGTCCGCTTACGCCGGCAAGCCTGTCGTACTCTTCTTTTACCCCAGAGCGGACACTCCAGGCTGCACGATCGAGGCCTGCGGCTTCCGCGATGCCTTCAAAAAGCTCCAGGCGGCTGGCGCGGTAGTGCTGGGCATCTCCCGCGACACACCCAGGGACCAGGCCAAGTTCCGCGCCAAATACGGCCTGCCTTACACACTCCTTGCTGATGTAGACGAGAAAGTGTGCAATCAGTTTGGCGTTCTGAAGGAAAAGAACATGTACGGAAAGAAAGTGTGGGGCATCGAGCGGACCACATTCGTGATCGGCCCGGACCAGACCCTGCTGCACATCTTTCCCAAGGTTAAACCGGAAGGCCACGCCGAGGAAGTGCTGGCGCTGATCGAGGAATGGAAGAA
>JBKQRH010000083.1:0-4210 GCA_052326045.1 Occallatibacter sp.
CGGTGGTGCATGACCGCGCCGAAGCCGAGGAGATCGCCCATCGGCTCGAACACAGCTTCGACGAGCCCTTTGTCATAGAGGAGTTTGTCCTGCATGGTTCGGCCAGTGTCGGCATTGCCCTCTACCCCCAGGATGCCGTCACCAAAGACGGCCTGTTGAGCGTCGCCGACGTGGCCATGTACCAAGCAAAAAACACAAAAAAACAAAGCGGGCAAGTCCCGGACGGCCGCCAGAGTTCCAGCCTTGCCACCCCAGATCGGGCATAAGAAAGGCCCGGCTTGCGCCGGGCCCGTTGAGTTGAAGTAATGAGCCGCTCCGACAGCTTTCCCTGAGCCTGCCGAAGGCCGCTGGCCCCACCGCAGGTGGTTACTCGGCCGCCATCTCCTCGGCCTCGCCCTCTTGCCGCATCAGTTCCAGTTCGCGCTCGGCGGCCTCGATCTCCGCACTGACCTCCTGCTGCACGCGAGCCGCCGCTTCCTCCAACTCCGGCGAGAGCTGGACGTTGCGGTAGTACTCCAGGCCCGTGCCGGCCGGAATCAGCCGTCCCACGATCACGTTCTCCTTCAACCCGCGCAGGTTGTCCACCGCGCCGTTGATGCCGGCCTCGGTGAGCACGCGCGTCGTCTCCTGGAAGCTGGCCGCCGAGACCCAACTGTCAGTCGACAGCGACGCCTTGGTGATACCCAACAGCATCGGTCGTCCGATCGCCGGACGGCCCCCATTTGCCAGCACCCGGTCGTTCTCCTCGCGGAAGCGGAACTTGTCCACCTGCTGCTCCAACAGGAAATTGGTGTCGCCCACTTCGTCGATCCGCACCCACCTCAGCATCTGCCGCACGATCACTTCAATGTGTTTATCTGAAATGGCCACGCCCTGCAGCCGGTAAACTTCCTGGATCTCGTTCACCAGGTAAGACTGCAGCTCCTTTTCGCCCAGCACCGCCAGAATGTCGTGCGGATTCAGCGGGCCATCCATCAGCGGTTCGCCGGCGCGCAGCCGCTCGCCCTCCTGCACGTTCACGTGGATGCCGCGCTGCACCGAGTATTCCTTCTCGTCGCCGTTGTCCGCGGTCACGTAGATCTTGCGCTGGCCCTTGGCCACCTCGCCGAAGCGAACCACGCCGTCGATCTCGCTGATGATCGCCGTTTCATGCGGCTTGCGCGCCTCGAACAGCTCCACCACGCGCGGCAAACCGCCCGTGATGTCCTTGGTGCGCGTGCTTTCCTTGGGAATCTTGGCCAGCACGTCGCCCGGTCCCACATCTTCGCCATCCTGAATCATCAGGTGAGCGCCGCGCGGCAACAGATAGCGCTTGCTGGCCTTCGCGTTCTTCACCACGAACGCCGGCTGCCGCTTCTCGTCGGGAGCGTCGGCTACCACCCAGCGCGAGAGGCCGGTCACTTCGTCCACCTCTTCGTTCAGCGTGATGCCTTCCTGCAGGTCCTTGAACTGCACCGTGCCGCCGATCTCGGTAAGAATGGCGTACGTGTACGGTTCCCACTCGGCCAGCAACTGGCCCAGCTTCACGTGCTCGCCGTCCTTCACCTTGAGGCGCGCCCCGTATACCACCTGGTAGCGCTCCTTCTCGCGGCCGCGGTCGTCCACCACAGCGATCGAACCCGACCGGTTCATGGCCACCAGCGTTCCGTCCTTGCTCTCCACCGTGTTCAGGTTGATGAAGCGCACAAAGCCGTTGTTCTTGGCGTCCAGGCGCGATTTGTCTGACACGCGGCTGGCAGTGCCGCCCACGTGGAACGTGCGCATGGTCAGTTGCGTGCCCGGCTCGCCGATGGACTGCGCCGCGATCACGCCGCAGGTCTCGCCCAGCTCCACCATGCGCCCCGAGCCCAGGTTGCGCCCGTAGCACAGCGCGCATACGCCGCGCCGCGACTCGCAGGTCAGCACCGAGCGAATCTTCACCTTTTCCTTGCCCGCCGCCTGAATCGCCGAAGCGATGTCCTCGTCGATGCCCTGGTTCACATCCACCACCACGTTACCGTCGTAGTCCTTGATGCGCTCCAGCGAAACGCGCCCGATGATGCGATCCCTCAACTCCTCGATGATCTCGCCCGACTCGACGATCGATCCGACGTAAATGCCTTCCACCGTGCCGCAGTCGTACTCGGTCACAATCACGTCCTGCGCCACGTCCACCAGCCGCCGCGTCAGGTAACCGGAGTCGGCCGTCTTCAACGCCGTATCCGCCAGCCCCTTGCGCGCGCCGTGCGTCGAGATGAAGTACTCCAGCACCGTCAGCCCCTCGCGGAAGTTCGCCGTGATGGGCGTCTCGATCACTTCGCCCGAAGGCTTGGCCATCAGTCCGCGCATGCCCGAAAGCTGGCGAATCTGCTGTTTCGATCCGCGGGCGCCCGAGTCGGCCATGATGTAAATCGGATTCATGGCGCCCTCTTCATCCGCCCTCTTCATGTTGCCGAACATCTCGTCGGCCACCTTATCGGTCACCGCCGACCACATCTGGATCACCTTGTTGGAGCGTTCGCCGTTGGTGATCGCGCCGTCCATGTACTGCTTCTGGACCTCGATCACCTTCTTGTCGGCTTCTTCCACCACCGTGTATTTGCTGTCCGGAATCACCATGTCGTCCAGGCCCACTGAAAGACCCGAGCGCGTCGCGTACTGGAAACCCAGATCCTTGATGTGGTCCAGCATGCCAACCGTCACCTCCAGACCCAGGTTCTGGTTGCAGTAGTTCACCAGTTGACCAATGCCCTTCTTCTTCATCAGGCCATTGATGAACGGCATCCCCGAGGGCAGCGCATCGTTCAGAATCACGCGGCCCACCGTGGTCGAAAGGTACTCTTTGTTGAAGTCCACCGGCTCCGTGTGCGTCAGATCCTGGTCGTCATAGGCCGTGGTCATGTCCAGCACCTTGCCCGTATAGCGCAGCCGGATGGGCGAAAGCGTCTCCACTTCCCTGGCTTCCAGCGCCATCAGAATTTCTTCTGTGTTGGCAAACACGCGTCCCTCGCCCTTGGCGCCCTTCTTGGCCTTGGTCAGGTAATAGAGTCCCAGCACCATGTCCTGCGTGGGCACCGTGATGGGCTGCCCGGAGGCCGGCGAAAGAATGTTGTGCGACGCCAGCATCAGCACGCTGGCTTCAATCTGCGCCTCGGGCGACAGAGGAATATGCACCGCCATCTGGTCGCCGTCGAAATCGGCGTTGAACGCCGTGCACACCAGCGGGTGAATCTTGATCGCTTTGCCCTCCACCAGCACCGGCTCAAAAGCCTGAATCCCCAGACGGTGCAGCGTGGGAGCGCGGTTCAGCAGCACCGGGTGGTCTTTGATGACCTCCTCCAGGATGTCCCACACCACCGGCTCCTGCATCTCCACCATCTCCTTGGCCTGCTTGATGGTGGTGCAGTGGCCGGTCTGCTCCAGGCGGTGATAGATGAACGGCTTGAACAGCTCCAGCGCCATCTTCTTGGGCAGCCCGCACTGGTGCAATTTCAATTCAGGCCCCACCACGATCACCGACCGTCCCGAGTAGTCCACGCGCTTGCCCAGCAAATTCTGACGGAAGCGGCCCTGCTTGCCCTTGAGCGTATCGCTCAACGATTTCAATGGCCGGTTGTTGGCCCCGCGCAGCACGCGGCCGCGGCGACCGTTGTCGAACAGCGCGTCAACCGCTTCCTGCAGCATGCGCTTCTCGTTGCGCACGATCACTTCCGGCGCGTGCAGGTCCATAAGCTTCTTCAACCGGTTGGTGCGGTTGATCACGCGGCGATAGAGATCGTTCAGGTCTGACGTCGCGAAGCGTCCGCCATCCAGCGGCACCAGGGGGCGCAGTTCCGGAGGAATGACGGGCAGCACGTCGAGAATCATCCACTGCGGCTTGTTGGAGCTCTTACGGAACGCTTCCACAACCTTTAGCCGCTTGGCGTACTTGAGCTTCTTCTGCGCAGAGGTTTCGGTCTTCATCCGCTCGCGCAGTTCCATGCCCAGTTCGTCGACGCTCACGCGCTTGAGCAGTTCCTTGATGGCCTCGGCGCCCATCATAGCCTTGAAGCCGGAGGGGCGGAACTGCTGGTCCAGCTCGCGGTAGCGGTTTTCGTCCTTGATGATCTCGCGCTCCCGCACCGGCGCGTCGCCCGGATCCACCACGACATACGACTCGAAGTACAGAATGCTCTCCAGATCGCGCAGTGAAATATCCAGCAGGTGGCCGATCCTGGAAGGCAGTCCCTTG
>JBKQRH010000084.1:0-28518 GCA_052326045.1 Occallatibacter sp.
CAACTCCGGCAATGAGGAACGCGCAAAGCTGCGCATGCATGGAATGGTCTATGCGGCGGGAATTCTGGTTTCCTTCTGGGCGCTGGTGGCCGTACTGCTGGGTTTGCGAGCCGCTGGCGCCACGCTGGGCTGGGGATTCCAATTCCAATCGCCGGTTTTTCTTGCACTGATGGCCGGGCTGCTCTTCTTCCTCGGTCTTTCGCTGGCCGGTGAGTTTGAGATCGGGCTTACGCTCACCAGCGCGGGAGGTTCGCTGGCGTCGAAACAGGGCTACACGGGCAGTTTTTTCACCGGAGTTTTGGCGGTGGTCGTGGCCACACCGTGCACCGCGCCGTTTATGGGAGCTGCCATCGGCTACGCGCTCAGCGCATCTGCGGCGGTCACCTTCGCCGTCTTCACGGCGCTCGCACTTGGCTTGGCAGCGCCTTATGTGGCGCTCACGTTGCAACCAGCTTGGACGAGGCTGCTGCCCCGGCCCGGCGCATGGATGGAGATTCTGCGCCAGGCCGTCGCCGTGCCCATCTTCGCCACCGTGATCTGGCTGGCGTGGGTGCTGGCCGCAGCTTACGGCGCCGGGATTCTGGCCGCGCTGCTGACGAGCTTTTTGCTGCTGTCGATTGCCGGATGGTTCCTGGGCCGCTGGCCGGCCAGGCGCTGGGCAACGGCTGTTGCCGTGGTGATTCTGCTGGGGGTGGTTGCTCTGGCAGTCTTCGGTGAAAGGCTGGTTGGCGACTCTGCGGGATCGGGGAGCCGAGCTGGAAAGGCTGGTCTGGATTCCGCTGTTGCCGGCGGCTGGGAGCCGTGGTCGGCCGAAGCGGTCAGCCGCTATCAGGCACAGGGCCGTCCGGTCTTTGTGGACTTCACCGCCAGCTGGTGCCTGAGCTGTCAGGTCAACGAGCGCGTGGCTCTGAATCGGCCTGAGGTCCACCAGGCCTTCCGAGCCGCCAACGTAGCCCTGCTTCGCGCCGACTGGACCCGTCACGATGAGGCCATCACGCAAGCACTGACGGCGCTGGGCCGCAGCGGGGTTCCGGCTTACGCGCTTTACGCCCCAGGTGAAACGAGCCCCCGGCTCCTGCCGGAGATGCTCACGCCCGGCATCGTGACAGATGCGGTGGGGAAGTTGCCTAAGACAGTGCATTGAGCGGTAATTTGTGGTTTCCCAGACACGAGAATCCAGACCTGGGGCACTTGGCTCTCCTAACGAACCCTCACATGGAGGTTTATGCCGTCGTAAGTAGGGAAAAGGCCGACGGCCTGAAACCCTTGTGCGATTACTGCTTGAATTCCGCTAAATGGCATCACGCCCCATTCAGAATAACCATTGCCTCCAAGGCTTTCGAGTTCCTTCACGAGCCGTTCGATCACAGGCCTCCAGACCGTAGCTTCGTTGTCGGGATTAACCAGCCGGGCAAGCGATTCTTCACGGTTATCGGCGAATTCCAGACGTGCGATTGCCCGGCCGAGATTCGCGAAAATATCGGACATATCGGTAACGGAGTCATGCCAAAGCGAGCCAAGGTCGAGTTGCCCGCGCTTGTAGCTCCAAACCGCTTGACTGAGGCGGTTATGCACGCCTGCAAGGTGGATAGGATCGTTCAAGACGAACCCGTCCATGTCTTCACTCGTCATGTAAATTGCGGCGACTGATTCTGCCGCATACTCGCTCCAGGTGATTTCTGCTAAATCTGCAGAGACCCGAGGCCAGTCGGTAGCGTCCGGATTAGTTCGTGACTCCGGAAAACCCTGTACCAAGCCGCGCAAGAAATAGTCATGTACATGGCCAAATTCGTGGGCGAGGGTCGAAATCGCGAGGGTGTTGTTTGCAATGATGCTAGCAGCTATGTAGTCGGCCATGATGATGATCGATCTTGCGGATTCCTCATCCCTGCCCCAGGATATGGTCTTGGCGACTGCAACACTCTCTGGCTGTTGCGATACGCCTGCCTTCGGCAGTCCGAGTGCGCTTTGCCAACGGCCAACTGCGTTTCCGAGTTCCGCTGTCAGCAGGACGAGGCGGAGCGGGCTGAGAACGAGGGCATGATCGTTCCCCATGCTTTGAAATAGCCGTCCAAGAGCCTCCTCAAAATCGGCCGGCGCTACACGCGCGGATGCATCCGCGCTAATGGTCATCGAACCGGGTAGCGACGCATCTATCGCCGCCTTGTCCGTCCCGCGCTTTGATGTCTCATCTGGTTGTTCCATTTTCAGAAATCCTACCACTGCAGGTCCTTCGACTCCGCTGCGCTCCGCTCAGGATGACAGCTTGTGAATAGTGCGAGGGAGCGGGACGATCTTTACGTTCGGCCGCGCTTGCCGGCGCGAATCCGCCGAATCTCTTCCATGCGCTGGGCGAGGAGTTTTTCGCGGCCCTCCTGCGTGGGGTGGTAGTAGCTGCGTCCCTTGAGCGAGTCGGGCAGGCAATCCATATCGGCCACCTTGCCCTCTTCGTTGTGGGCGTAGCGGTAGCCCTTGCCGTAGTCGAGTTCCTTCATCAGGCGTGTCGGAGCGTTGCGCAGGTGCAGAGGGACCGGCTCCTGGCGGCTCTCTTCGACCTCTTGCTGCACGGCGCCGTAGGCGGTGTAAACGGAGTTCGACTTGGGCGCGAGACATAGATAAACGACCGCTTCGGCCAGCGCCAGATCGCCCTCCGGCGAGCCCAGAAAGTCGATCGCCTCCTTGGCCGAGAGGCAGAGATTCAGCGCCTCGGGAGCGGCCAGGCCGATGTCCTCGACGGCCATGCGCACGATGCGGCGGGCGAGATAGAGCGGATCCTCGCCGCCGGCGAACATCCGCGCCAGCCAGTAGAGCGCGGCGTCGGGGTCGCTATTGCGCACACTCTTGTGCAGCGCGGAGATCAGGTTGTAGTGCTCCTCGCCGGATTTGTCGTACAGCAGCACTCGCTGCTGCACCGCCGTAGCGGCGATGGCTTTGTCGATGTGGTTGGCTTTGCGGGGTGCCTCCGGGGCTAAAGCCCGAGATGATTCTGTTTGCATTATGCGGGGGTTGAAACCCTCGCCTCCCTCCGAATCGAGTTTTTCCGCAGCCGGCTCCTGGGCCAGTTGCGCGGCCACTTCCAGCGTGTTGTAGGCGTTGCGGCAGTCGCCGCTGGAGTAGCCGGCGATCAGCTCCAGCGCATCTTCGTCGGCGGTCAGCTCCAGAGAGCCCAGCCCGCGCTCGCGGTCATCGAGGGCGCGGTGCAAAAGAGCAGTGATCTGCTCCTCGCTCAACGGCTCCAGCACATAGACGCGGCAGCGCGAGAGCAGAGCGGAGATGATTTCGAAAGAAGGATTCTCAGTGGTGGCGCCGATGAGGCGGATGGTTCCGCGCTCGACGTAGGGCAGGAAGGCATCCTGCTGAGCCTTGTTGAAGCGGTGAATCTCATCGATGAAGAGGATGGTGCGGGAGTGCATCTGCGAGGCCCGGGCGGCGGCGGCCATCACCTGTTTGATCTCCTTGATGCCGCTCATGACGGCGGAGAACTCGATGAAGGTGGCCTTGGTGGTCTCGGCGATGATCTTGGCCAGAGTGGTCTTGCCCGAGCCGGGTGGACCCCAAAAAATCATGGAGCCGGGATCGTCGCGCTCGATCTGGACGCGCAAGGGCTTACCGGGGCCGACCAGGTGCTCCTGGCCGCTCAACTCCTCCAGGCTGTGCGGCCGCATGCGCTCGGCCAGTGGCGCGGTGCGCAGCGGGCCTTTGGGGCCTTCGGGTTCGCCGTCAAAGAGGCTCATCGCGCACTCCCTCTGTGGTCAATAGGTCCGCCGCTCAAGACAGAACGCTGCCGAGAGGCTTCGTAGAGCAGCACGCTTGCGGCGACGGCAGCGTTCAGGCTTTCGACCGGGCCGGGGCAGGGAATCGTCAGGCGGCCACTGGCTTTGGCGGCCAGGTGATCGGAGACGCCGTTGCCTTCATTGCCGATGAGCAGCGCAACCGGCCCGGCCAGATCGACCAGATCGACAGGTTGAGCCCCACGCACGGTGGTAGTCCATATCTTTACGCCGGCTTGCAGCAGCCTCGCGAAGCAGTCCTGCTCGCTAACCGCGAGTAGCGGAAGGCGGAAGACGCTGCCCGCCGAAGCACGGACCGCCTTGGGGTTCCAGGCGCTGACGGTTCCGGGCAGGCTCAGGACGCCATCGGCGCCGAAGGCCTCGGCGGAGCGGAGAATTGTGCCCAGGTTGCCGGGGTCCTGGAGTCCGTCCAGTATCACAATCAACGGGGCGTCGTGCCGCGGGCCGCCGAGCAGGTGCGCCCAGGTCCAATCCGGCGGCTCGACCAGGGCGGCAATGGGCTGCGGCGTCTCGGTGGCCAGCGCGGAGTCCAACAAAGCTTTGGGCGTGAGCAGAATTTCAGTTTCGGCCGGCAGAGGCAGGGATTCCAGCAGGCGCTCAAAGCCCTGGGCCGCGAAGACGCAGGCCATGCGCAGGCCGGCGTGGAGAGCCTCTTCGAGCAGGTTCGGGCCCTCGATTCCGGCCAGGCTACGCTGGTCACGACCAAACCTGGGGCCGGGGTGGGCCAGCGCTCGGCGGAGTTCTTTGAGGCGGGCATTCTGCTTACTCTGTACAATGCGGACAGGCATCTGAAGCGAACCATTCTATTCGCTTAGCCGATTTTAAGCCGTTTTGACGGGCGGCGAGCAGGCGAGTGCAACAGCCCAACTTGCACCACGGCTGGTGCTGTGATAGTTTCCGATTTTATAGCGCCTGCAACTCGGGAACCGAGGTAGACATTCTTGTCCGCGGAGATCTTGCGCGTCCATCCCGATGACCCCCAACCAGACAGGATCGACTACATTGTCTCCTGCCTGCGCAAGGGCGATGTGATTGCCCTGCCCACCGACACCTTCTATGGACTGGCGGTGGACCCGGTCAATCTGCATGCCGTGGAACAGATCTACCAGTTGAAGACCCGCCAGAAGCATAAGCCTCTCTCGCTGCTGATCTCCTCTTTGGCCCAGGCCTACGAACTGGCGCGTGATACCGACCCGTTGCTGGACAAGCTGGCGGATCGCTTCTGGCCCGGTCCGCTCACGATTATCGTCCGCGCCGGCGCCAAGCTGCCGCTGCGCTCGACGGCCAATACCGGCAACGTGGCGTTGCGCGTGCCGGACGCGGCCATTCCGCGGGCGGTTGTGGAGCGCTTCGGGCTCCCCATCACGGCAACCTCGGCCAACCTGCAGGGAGCGCCGGAGTGCACCAACGCAGCCTGCGTCCGCGATCAGATCGGCGACCGAATTCCGCTGATCGTCGACGGTGGTCCCACGGTCCGCGCGCAGCCCACCACCATCGTCGATCTTTCGCTGGGCTCCGGCCGCTGGGCGGTTCTGCGCGAGGGCGCCATTCCAACCCACGAGATCGTCATGGTCTTGCAGCGGTAGCCGAGATCAGAGATCAGGGAACAGGGAACAGATCTTCAATTCATTGGCACACAGATCGTTGACCGTGGATACACTGATACCTGAACCCTGATCTCTGCATCGGAAGGTTTCGCGTGAAGCGCCGCCGGGCAAACCCGAAGCCGCGCAGGCCTAAGCGCCGCAGCAGGGCACTTCGTGCCGTTCTGGTCCTGGTGCTTCTGATGGCGGGGGGAATCCTGTGCTGGTGCCGATGGGTCTATGTGCAGATTGGGACGTACGCCAGCCAGGATCAGGCTGCGCCATCGGACGCCATCGGGGTGTTTGGCGCGGCGGAGTATGACGGGCGGCCGTCTCCGGTGTACCGCGCCAGGCTGGACCATGCCCTCTCGCTTTATGGCCGCGGGATCGCGCCTCTGATCATCACCCTGGGCGGAAACGGCGGCGATCAATACAACGAGGGCGCCGTGGGCCGCGAGTACCTGATGGGCATGGGTGTCCCCGAAGAAGCCATTATTGCCGAAACTGTGAGCCGCAATACCGAGGATTCGGCTCGCCGCATTGCCGTGATCGCCCGCGCCAACGGGCTGCGGCGGCTGGTGATTGTCAGCGACGGAACTCATCTTTTCAGGATTCACGAGATTTGCGCCGCGGATGGCCTCGATGTGTTGACTTCGCCGCGGCCGCGCGTGCCTGTCGAGGGCGGGACAAGTGGGGATGTAGGGGAGGGCGAGCGCATCGCCCACGAGATCCTCAGCTACACGGCCTGGCGGCTGCGTCTGCACTGAAGAAGATAGCGTGTCAGCGAGTTAGCCGCCGTTCAAGCAGCGTTCACGAGGTCGCTGAGTTACTATCCCATTCAGGGATGGGAAAGAGCTGACAGCAGTCCCAGCGCGAAGGCCGCTGCGCTGGCGGTGGAGAGGAAGTTGACCGCGTCGTTGTTGAGCCAGCCGCGGCGCTCCAGGGTTGCTCCCAGCAGGCTGTCGAAGACGAAGCCGAAGAGACCTCCGGCGCAACCGATCCAGAACAGGTCAAAGTCGCCGCGCAGGGCCAGGGTTCCGGCAAGGGCTACGATTCCCGCGGCTGCCACGCCGGCGAGTGTGCCGGCCAGGCTGATGGCGCCGTCCGTGCCGGGCTCGACGGAGCGCAGGGTGGTGATCATGCGCGGCCGGCCGCCGAGCACCTGGCCTACTTCGGAGGAAACCGTGTCTGCCGCGGCTTCAGACAGCGCCGCCAGCCCCACGGCGAAGAGGGGCATGGGCGCGAGAGTGGCGCGCATGAACCAGTGGGTATCGGTTAACCAGGACTGCGCCAGTTGACCGGAGACGAGGGCGGCCACGCCCAGATTGGCGGCCACCTGGGACGCGGTCCGGCCTTGCCGTTTCTCGGCCGTGCCGAAGCGCTCCTTTTGTGCGTGGCCCAGCCTGGTGGCGAAGTAGGCGAGCAGGGAGACCGCTAACACCGGGATCAGGGCCGTTTGCCAGGGCTGATAAGGAAACGTCACTGTGGAAAACATGAGGCTCGCGGTGATGACGGCGCCGGTTGCGGCCCCTGACGGCGTGGCGGCCCTCAACTTGAGGACCAGGAGGCCCAGCAGCAGGCTGAGTCCCACTGTCCACACGGCTACCGGAGCCGATTGCGCGGCCCACCAGGGGGTTTGGAGCGCCACGCCGGCAGCCGCAAAGGGCAGGACGGCCAGCAGCGCCAGCTTCGATTGCCAGGCCAGCTTCATTTGAGCCACGCTTCATCGTATCGTCCGGCGGCAAGGTGGGAAAGGCGCGCGGGCCATGCGATTGGGAAAGAGCCAGTGAATCGGTTTACACTCAATGGCGCGGCGCTTTCCAGCTCGTTCGCGCACTCACGGAGTTGCCCATGCAAAGGTTTTCAGCCGTTCTGGCGCTTTTTGCAGGAATCGTCTTCACGGCGTCCAGCGTCCCGGCCCAGTCTTTCACCCCGCGGCTCGAACTTGATCGCAGAGGCGAGACCATTGTGCTGGAGCCCTACGCGCCGAACATTCTGCGCGTGACCCTCAGCTTGCAGCGGGAACCGGCGCTGGCCGCTCCCGGCTATGGTTTTGTTGCCGCTCCCAATGGCGAAGGCTGGAGCGCGGCCCAGACGGAGCAGGCCGACGTGTACCGCTCGGCAGGGATCGTAGCCACCGTGGAGCGCGAACACCCGAGCAGCGCTCCGCATGATCCGAATCAGGCGGCCCTCGGCAAATACTTCAGCGGCTCGGCGCCGGACGCGCACATCACCTTCACCACGCCGGAGGGCAAGAAGCTGCTGGAGATGACCGGCTGGGAGCAGGCGATTCTCAACCAGAAGGATGGCACCGCCGAACCGCTGCACGACCGGCGCGCGACGGACCCGGAGTTCTTCACTGTGGGCGCGAGCTTCGTTTCGCCGGAGGACGAGCACTACTACGGACTAGGCCAGAACCAGGAGGGATTTCTCGACCATCGCGGCCATGTGGTGCGCTGCTGGCACGATTACCTGGCCTCGGCCGGCCAGAGCGTCTGCGTGCCGTTCCTGGTGACCAACAAGGGCTACGGGCTGGTGTGGGACAACCCATCGAAGACGACGATCGAGCCGGGCTTCAATGAGCAGACGCGCTGGACCTCTCAGGTTGGCGACCGGGTTTCCTTCTTTGTGATCGCCGGGGCGACGGCGGACGAGATTTATGCCGGCTACCGGCTGCTGACCGGGCCCACGCCGATGCTGCCCAAGGCCGCCTACGGCTACATCCAGTGCAAGCAGCGCTACAGTAGCCAGAAGGAAGTGCTGGACGTTGCCCAGGGCTATCGCGACCGCCATCTGCCGGCCGACGTGATGGTAGTGGACTGGTTCTACTACACGAACATGGGCCAGTTCGACTTCAATCCCAATTACTGGCCTGATCCCGCGGCCATGAACAAAAAGCTGCACGAGATGGGTTTTGAAACCATGATCAGCGTCTGGCCGCGGTTTGTGTCTAACGACCGCTTCTATGCCGACTTGCGCGAGAAGGGATGGCTGCTTCACCTGGCTGATGGAACGCCGATCGATGGCCTTCCCTACGACCGGGCCGGCTCGGACATCGATACCACCAACCCCGAGGCCGCCGCGTGGTTCTGGAGGACTATCCGCGACAACATCCTCAGCAAGGGCTTCGATTCGCTTTGGGCCGACGAGACCGAGCCCGATCTGCCTCCCAACGGCGCGTACTTCCGTATCGGTCCCGGAACGCAGTTTTTCAATGTGTACCCGCTCTTTCATACCGCGGCGCTGTTTGATGGGATCCGCAAGGATGAACCGGGCCGGCGGGCGCTGATTCTGTCGCGCGACGCCTATCTGGGCGCGCAGCGCAACGGGACGATCTTCTGGTCCTCGGACATCTATCCCACCTGGGACACGCTCAAGCGGCAGATTCCCACTGGTTTGGATTTCGCGGCTTCGGGGCTGACGTACTGGTCGAACGACACGGGCGGGTGGCAGTATCTGCCCGGCGAGCACCACCCGGCGCACAAACCGCTGCTGGACCCGTCCGATGCAAGGGCGAATGTGGGCGGCTACGACGACTACCCGGAGCTTTATACGCGCTGGTTCCAGTACGCGACGTTTTTGCCTATCTTCCGCACGCACGGCAGCCGTCCGGCGAATGAAGTATGGTCGTATGGCAAGGAGGCCGAGCCGATTCTGGAGAAGTATCTGCGGCTGCGCTATGAGCTGATGCCTTATATCTATTCGCTCGGCTACCGGACATGGCTCACCGGAGCGCCGTTCATGCGCGCGCTGCCGCTGGATTTTCCCGACGACCCGAAGCTGGCCGACCTGCGTGACGAATACATGTTCGGTCCGGCCTTCCTGGTGGCGCCGGTCACGGAACAGGGCGCGACCAGCAGGAAGGTTTATCTGCCGGCGGGGGCCGATTGGTACAACTATTGGACCCAGGAGCGGGTGAAGGGCGGGCAGACCATTACGGTTCAGGCGCCCATCGACACCATTCCGCTGTTCGTGCGGGCAGGTTCGATCATTCCGCTGGGAGCGCCGGTGGAGAGCACGCACGAGACGCAGGCCATTGCCAAGGTTCGCGTGTACCCCGGCGCGGATGCGAGCTTTACGCTCTTCTCGGACGACGGCAAAACCTATACCTATGAGAAAGGCGCGGGATCCGTAACGCGGCTGCACTGGGACGAAGCCAAACGCCAATTGAGCCACGAG
Source organism: Occallatibacter sp. (assembly GCA_052326045.1). GTDB lineage: Bacteria > Acidobacteriota > Terriglobia > Terriglobales > Acidobacteriaceae > Telmatobacter. Next base: position 9,554 of record JBKQRH010000084.1, read on the forward strand.
GGCGAGCCGGCGTGGAGCGGGCCGGACGGCGCGGTCGTTGAGGTCGTCGTGGAGGCCGCCGGGCACTGATTCCCGACCATAGCATTCTGCCAACGGTCTCGAAGACAAATGGCCGGAGCGGCCACGGGCTTGCCCGCGCCAATACCCTTTTGTGCTCCGGTCGCGTCTAATCCTCCGGTTGCCTGATTTACAATCACGGAGTAAGCAGGAAAGAACTGAATGAGGCTTTTTCCCATGAATTCAGGCCAGGCGCGCGCGCGGTTGGTTCAAGCGGGCTCGGTCCTTGCGGCTGTCGCCCTGATTACCGGTTGCGGGAGCACATATCGGTCCGTGGTGACGCCGATCAGCTCCAGCGGGCCAGCCGCGCAGCCATCCTCCTATGCGGTGACGGTTTCGGCCCCATCGACAACCACGCCCGGCATTGCCACGGTCATCGACTACTCCGGTGATTCGGTGTTGGCCATTGCGCCCATCGGTCCCGGCCCAACTACCTTTTCCTTGGACGCATTCGGCGCCTATGGCTACACCGTCAACAGCGACGGGACCTTGAGCAATTTCCCGGTTTCCCCCTCTCTGCAGGCCAAGCAGGTGTCTTATCTCACGCTGCCGAGTACGGCAGAGCCTGTGAACTTGTTCTCGCCAACGAGCGGGCTGTGGGTGGCCGATCTCGATGGAAACTTCGTGGACGTTCTCACCGGGGCCGTGAGCCCTCAGGTATTCAAGCTGGCCATTCCGGTGGCGATCACGCCGGTGACTGTTGTGGGTCTGGGCTCTATCGGCCAACGTAACTACGCGATCAGCCAGAATATTCCCAATCCAACCGGCGTGGAGTGCAATACAGCGCCCTCGCCCACGACGATTCCCACCGGCTTGGCGACCCCAATGGAGGTCGACAGCTATTCGGCTGACACGCCGATACCGTTGGGCCAGTGCCCCGTCTACGCCGTGCAGAGCCCGGACGGAAAGCGATTTTTCGTGCTGAACCGGGGAGACGACACCATTACGGTGATCAACAGCTCAGACAACACGCTGGACGCATGCACTCCGTTCCTCAATCAGAGCGGCCAGACGGTCTACTGCCACCCCACGCTTCCGCTTTCGCTTACCGCTGTGAAGGCTACGGGCATTACCCCTCCCAACGGAACCAGCGGCATGACCACCATCGCCGGCCCGGTCTATGCCGAGTACAACGCCGCCACCACTCAACTGGTGGTGGCCGACTATGACGGCGGAACCATCAGCGTCATTGACGTGAGCTTGGATGAGTACGGCAACGACAGCCCTACCTTCGGCACCACGTATACGATCCCGGTGGGCAGAAATCCCGCCAGCGTAACCGTATTGGCAGACGGCAGCCGCGCGTATACGGCCAACCAGACCGACGGAACCGTGACCATCGTAACCCTGAGCAGCCACACGGTGGAAAAGACGCTGCCCGTCATCGGCAACCCCCGCACCGTGGTCTCCACCCAGAATTCGGAGTATGGCAAGGTCTACGTGGCCTCACCGAACAGCCCTTACCTCACCATCCTCCGCACGGATCTTGATATTGTGGACACCACGATTCTGGTGGAGGGCAACATCGTGGATGTGCGCGTGACCACCCAGACCGGGACGAGAGGCAACATCAACGCCATCAGCCGCATTCCCGGTTACGGCCAGCCCTGTAATCTGCCGCCCAGCCTGGAACCCGCGCCCACCGGCACACAGACACTGTTGCAAGCCTGCCAGGCGTTGCCGTAACGAAATTTTAGGACCTGTGCGGATAGAAACAGCCAAAGGAATTCTTCCCGCAAGAGAGATTGCCTTTGGCTGTTTCCGCATCCTCTTCAGAGGGGGCGGGGCGGTTTCGTTTATAGCGTGAATCAATGGAAAAGATGACTGGCAGCGGGAAAATGCGCGTGGATCTTCTGCTGGTGGAGCGGGGTCTGGTTCCCAGCCGCGAACGGGCGCGCGCACTGATCCTGGTCGGGCGGGTTCTGGTGCGGGAACAGAAGGTGGATAAGCCGGGCACGATGGTTCAAGAGGATTCCCCCATCCGGTTGCTGGGCGAGGACACGCCCTATGTGAGCCGCGGCGGACTCAAGCTGGCTGCTGCATTGGAGCACTGGCAGATCGCCGTAAAAGGCCGCGCTTGCCTGGATGTGGGAGCCTCTACCGGGGGATTTACCGATTGCCTGCTGCAGTACGGCGCCGCGCACGTGACCGCCGTCGATACCGGCTTCGGCCAGATTGCCATGAAGCTGCGCAACGACCCGCGCGTGCGGCTGCTGGAGCGCACCAATGCCCGCTTTCTTGCCAAGGGAGCGCTGGAAGAGGGACAGGACGCGCCGGCGCTCACGTTGCTGGCGATGGACGTGTCGTTTATTTCGGCGACGCTGCTGCTGGAGCCGGTCTTTGCCGCCGCGCCGGGACTCACAGAGGCCGTCATCCTGGTCAAGCCGCAGTTTGAGGCGGGGCGCGGCCATGTGGGCAAGGGAGGAATCGTCCGCGATCCCGAGGCCCATCAACTGGCCATTGACCGGGTGGCCGATTGCGTCCGGTCGCTGGGCTGGGAGGTGGTGGAGACGATTCCCTCGCCGATTACCGGCGCCGAGGGCAACCGCGAGTTTCTGCTGTACGTGCGGCGGCCTTGAGTTCAGAGCCTGGCTACGCGAGCCGGTAGAACTTCTTCCGGGCCCCATCCGGTACACTGGGACCGCATGGTTCACGTCGCTATTGTTTGCAAACCGCAGAAGGAAGAGCTGACCCGGCTTCTGCCGGAGCTGATCGGTTGGCTGCGCCAGCACGGCTATGAGCCACTGCTGGACCTGGAGGGCGGCCAGTACACCACGGCTGCGCCGGCAGTGGACCGGACGGAGATGCCCCGTTGGGCGCCGGGGCTGGTGATCGTATTGGGCGGCGACGGGACGCTGCTCTCCGTGGCGCGCATATTTGCCGCAACGGGCACGCCCATCCTCAGCGTGAATCTTGGACTCCTCGGATTCTTGACCGAGGTTCGCCTGGCCGACCTGTATTCGACGCTGGAGGGCTGGTGCGGGGATTGCCACGACCTGGATGAGCGGTCCATGCTGCATGCCGAACTGTGGCGTGACGGCGCGTTGTGCACCAGCTATGAGGCACTGAACGAAGTGGTGGTCTCCAAGGGCGACATTGCCCGCATGGGAGACTTCGCGGTGGAACTGGACGGCAAGCGTGTGGCCCGCTTCCGCGCCGACGGCGTGATCGTTTCCACCCCCACCGGTTCGACGGCTTATACGCTCGCCGCCAACGGTCCCATCCTTACGCCGGACGTGGATGCGATGGTGGTTACGCCCATCTGCCCGCACCTGCTTACGCTGCGGCCTATTGTGGTGCGCGGCGACGCCTCGCTCACCGTCCGGGTAGAGGGCATTCCGAATCTGGCTCTGCTGACTGTGGATGGCCAGCAGGCCGTCGGGCTGCAACGGGGCGACGAGGTGCGTTGCCAGAGGTCGCGCTACTCGGTGAAGTTGGTGAGGATGAGCAAGAGCGGTTTCTTTGATGCGTTGCGCAGCAAGCTGAGCTGGGGCGAGCGGTAAGCTTTTGGTAGATATAACTACGGGCATGAAAAACCTGATCAAGGTAACGTTGTTGCTAGCGGTTCTTGTTGCCCAGCTTGGCGCGCAAAACGCCGCGCCCGCCCCGGCACAAGGAAGCGGTGCGGGCATATCAACCAGCAAACCGAATTGCGGAATGCACTACGGAAAGTCACACTTCTTCCAGTATTGCGCCCCAAAGGGCTGGATTTTGGACGCTGGTACTAGCCACGGAGAAGGCATCGATGTATCGATCTATCCGGATGGCTCATCCTGGGATTCGGCCAGGGAATCTGGCACCATCATGTACATCACTACCTTCGATAAGCCGAACGATAAATACACAGTAGAGAAAGCCATGGCATTCGATGCTGACGATACGAAACAATCGGCGAAATCAGCCGTAATCGTAGTAAAGCATGGGGAGCCGATCAAGCTGGACGATCAAGCCGTGCCCGTACAATTGTTTGCCCCCGGAGGCTTCAACCGCTATGAAGCTTCTGCCTATCTTGACTCGCCAAAAGTCATCATCATGTTCGTAATGACCTCCAAGAACGTAGACGCTTTCAAGCGGGATTACCCGGCCTTTGTTCAATTTGTTCAGTCGTACAAATTCATGAGTTCCAACGTGACCATCCAGTACAAGTAAGGACGCTCTCGCGTTTGGGCAGGGGGCGGTTCTCCGGTCTATACTTCCCCTGTCAGAGTTCTTTGAGAGGAACCACATCCATGTCTTCGCCCGCCGTAGCCTATGCCCGCCAGAACCACCCCCGCTTCTTGAATGAACTGAAGGACCTGCTGCGCATTCCTTCGGTCTCCACGCTGCCCGAGCACAAGGGCGATTGCCGTCATGCCGCCGAGGTGCTGGCCGCGGAACTCGCCCGCATCGGCATGGATCACGCGCGGCTCATTGAAACCGCGGGCCACCCGCTGGTTTATGTCGACTGGCTGCACGCCGCGGGCTGTCCCATTGCGCTCTTTTATGGCCACTATGATGTGCAACCAACCGACCCGCTGGAGGATTGGCTCACGCCGCCCTTCGAGCCCACAGAACGCGACGGCAACCTCTACGCCCGCGGCTCCGCGGACGACAAGGGCCAAGTGTGGGCGCAGGTGAAGGCGCTGGAGTCGCTGCTGGCCGCCAACGGCAAGCTGCCGCTAAACGTGCGCGTCCTTCTGGAAGGCGAAGAGGAGGTGGGCGGGGAGGGAATTGCGCGCTTTGTCGCCTCCAAGCCGGCGGAACTAAAGGCGGACTTTGCCTTGGTCTCCGATACCGAGTTGTTCGCGCCCGGCCTGCCGACTCTGTGCGTGGGGCTGCGGGGCATGATCTACACCGAGCTGGAGGTGCGCGGCGCCAAAACCGACCTGCACTCCGGCATGTACGGCGGCGCGGCTCCCAATCCGTTCGTCTCGCTGGCGCAGATTCTGGCCAAACTCAAGGACGAGAACGGCCGCATTCTCATTCCCGGCTTTTACGACGACATCATAGCTCCCAGCCCCGAGGAACTGGCCACCTGGCGCAGCCTGCCCTTCGACGAAGAGCAGTACCGCATCTCCGAGGTGGGGGCGCGGCAACTGGTGGGCGAGGCCGGCTACAGCGTGCTGGAGCGCACCTGGGCGCGGCCCACGCTGGACGTGCACGGTATCCCCGGCGGCTTTACCGGGGCGGGCGCAAAAACGGTGATCCCCGCCAAGGCGCTGGCCAAGGTCTCCATGCGCCTGGTTCCGGGCATGACGCCGGCCAAGGCCTTCGAGCTTTACAAAACCTATGTCGAGAAGATCGCCCCCGCCAGCGTCGATGTCGAGGTGCGGCTGATAAGCGCCGGCGACCCCTGCCTGATTCCCGTCGACAACCCCTATGTTCGGGCGGCTACCCGCGCGCTCAAGGAGGTTTGGGGCAAGGAGACGGTCTTCATCCGCTCCGGCGGGTCGATTCCGATTGTTGGCGACTTTGACCGGCACCTGGGCATGCCCAGCGTGATGATGGGCTTCGGGCTGCCCGACGACAACATCCACGCACCCAATGAGAAGTTCCATTTGAAGAACTTCTATCTGGGCATCGAATCGATCGCGCGTTTCCTGGAGGAGGCTGGCAAATAAGCTCGTGCCCCAGGTCCTCTCAAAACCGAGGCCTGGGGCATCCGGCCGAAAAGGAGCCAACGAGTGCGGAGAGTGTGGCAAGCATTACTGATCTGGTTGACGACAATCCCCTTACTTTGGCTTGGAGGCGGGTTGAGTCTCAGGTCGTCAGTAGTACTATCGCTCGTTTTGGCTCTGATCTTTCACTAGATTCTGGAGATCGAGGAGGACTTGACCCAGCCAAAGAGAGGCGTTCTTCAGCTTGGCTTTGAGGTACACCTGTGGCGCATTCTTCCGGACCTGGGCATTGTCGATGACTCGACGGACCTGAGAGAAGTAGAAGCTCTCCAGGAAGCGCCGTACGCCGTTTTTCCCGTCTTTCGGACAATCTGCGTTTGGATTCCCGCAGCCGACTTGTTCGTGTGGCCGTCTCTTCAGGTGTACCAATCAAAACCTAAACTGACCGTGGAGATTCGACTCCCGTCGGGGTGTCCTCTTGCTAAATCGTACCCATACTCCAAGGAAAGCGATTTGCCTTGGTACGAAGAACGGTATCGTAACGTGACGTTTTTTATCGAGCATGGATACCCTAACTTCGAGTTCGGTGTTTCGGTTCCGAAAGCGTTTGCGGACGAACGGATCAAGGCTGGCGGGTTTGGGAGTGCTTGCATAGAGTACAGAGAGGAAGAGATTTACGGACAATTCAGGTTGGTGATTGGGCGTTTTCCATCCAATGTCTTTGGTCCGTACTTTCCGGAGTCAGCCAGATTCGGAGAGTTTGTAAAGCACTTGCGCAGATCGAAGTTGTTCGAAAAGAATCGGAAAGCAAACTTTGAAAAACTCGGATGGGAATTTGACGACCATCACGAGTATTACGCCAGTCCTTCGACGGCAAAGCACAAGTACATGGAAATCGAAATCTTCAACCATGAGCAATGAGAATCCAAACGAGGAACAATCGACGTAAGGAGCGAGCCACGATGCAGCTAAAGCCACAATATGTGCGGATTTCATTAGAGGAATTACAGCAAATTATGCAGGCCAAAACAGACGAAGAACTTTACCTGCTTTTGCGTGTTCACTCAAAGGATTACACGCCTGAAGCCATCAAGGCCGCAAATGAAGAGTTCAGTCGTCGGCAACTGGATGAGCCAACGATGGCCCGCATTGTGTCAGTTGCTGAGAAGGCGCTGGAAGAGAGGGCTGGAAAACATGGCGGGTCGGAGCGAAAGCCTGTGAGTGACACCAAAGAAACAGGGACAGGTTGGGGCTGCATAATCCTTTTTTGCTTTATTGGATATGCGATCTATGGTGGATATGGGTGGCTCGATTCGATTGGCTGGATTTCGCACCGGGAAGATGCGGTGATCTCTGCCCGTAGCGATTGGCTGGTAGGCGAGAGCAAAGAGTGCTGGTCAGGAACGCTGGATAGTGAAAGCGCGGCACTCCTGAAGAAGGAAGAAGGCTATGCCATGTCCTCTGTCTCCTGCGACGATGGGCCAGAACACAAAATGGATGTCACTTTCTACGGTCGAAAAGTGCAGACGGAGTACAAAGTTGTGAGCTGGCGCTGTACAAGAGAGCAGCCCTCATTTCTAAGTGACAACTCATTCACTTGCTATCAAACAGGTGGGCAGCGGTAAGAGTCAAGGCTATTTGAACTCGGAAGGCTGGCGGGTGGTTCAGGTCTGACCATCCCAAAATGAACGGGTGCCGCAGATCCGGATTTTCGGATATGGGAAACCACGAACCTCGGTCATTATGTTTAGGATCTTGACAACTCTCCTGACGAGAGTATGATAAGAACAAGTCTTACTGCGTAAGACTCATGCAACCATGAGAACCACAGAAACAATGACCGTTTCCCTCCCTCCTGCGCTGCTTTGTCAGTTTGAGGAGGTGCGAAAAAGAGAATCGCGCACCCGCTCCGAACTTGTCCGCGAGGCGTTACGGGCATATTTCGAGAGCCGCTATCCCGAGGATTCGCCGGCCCAGGAGGAACTTTCCGCGCTACGTCGCGGCCGGGCCGCATTTCGTCGCGGCGATGCACTTTCTTTGAAGACATTCCTCCATGACGTGGAAGCTCATCATTACCGGTCCGGCGCAAAAGGACTTCCAAAAGCTCCCTCAACGGGATCAGACGCGCGTTAAAGCGCTCCTCATTGCGATGCAGGACGATCCCTTTAAGGGGGACCTCAAGCGCCTTAAGGGAACGTCGACCGCATGGCGGCGGCGAGTGGGGAACTACTGTATCATCTATGACCTTCATTTCAAAGAGCGTCTGATCGTTATCTCCGCGATCCTGCGGCGAACCTCAACGACATATGATTGACGCAATAACCGCGCCTCCGGTCGCGTAAGCTGATTCTACGGCGATGTCCGACACTTCCTTCAATCCGGAGCTTTCAGAAACGCTGATTTCTGAGCTTTCCGAGACGCTGGGCGGAATCCAAGAGGGCGAGCGGGAACGCACCGGGCAGCCGGCCGCCGCGCCCTCCGGGCCCATCATCTCCTTCAGCCACGTCGGCATCTCGTTTGATGGCCGGTCGGTTCTGGAGGATGTGAGCTTTTCGGTGGATCGCGGCCAGACGCTCTGCATTCTGGGCCGCAGCGGCGTGGGCAAGTCGGTGGCCCTGCGTATGCTGATGGGCTTTCTGAAGCCGGATTCCGGGTCCATCCGTGTCGATGGCGAGGAGATAAACGGCCTCAGCGAAGAGGGCATGCGGGCCATTCGCAAGCGGGTGACCATGGTTTTCCAGAACGGGGCCCTCTTCGATTCGCTGAGCGTGCGCGAGAACGTCGCGTTTCCATTGCGGGAGCGCGGCGGCCTGGACGAAGACCAGATTCAACATGTTGTGGATCGCTTGATCGGGCTGGTGGGCGCCGAGGACGTGGTGGATGCCCTGCCGGCCAGCCTCTCGACCGGGCGCAAACGCGTCGTGGCCATCGCCCGCGCCCTGGCCGCGCAGCCCGAGGTGGTGCTTTACGACGAGCCCACCACCATGGTCGATCCCATTATCGCCCGCCGCCTTGGGGACCTGATTCAGCGTCTCAAGCGGCAACTTGGATTTACCAGCATCGTGGTGACGCACGATGTGCGGTTTGCCGAGCGGCTCGCCGACATGGTTTTGTTCCTCGATCAGGGCCGCGCCCAGTTCTTCAGTTCGCTCAAGGATTTTTTGGCGTCGCCGGACCCGCATATTCAGCAGTTTCTTACGCTGGACGCATTTCTATTACCTTCGGAATGAGTTATTTTGCCATTTAGTAACCTGAGTTATTTAGCATCTAGTAACCATGGAATCATACGATTTTTCTTGCCATTTCCGGTACTCCGGGCGATGCTTGAGGAGTCAGCTCCCCCCGAGGCTTGGCAGGGAAGTTTTTTGGAAAACAACCCACGGAAGTGGGGATGCCGGGCCGGGCGTGGTTTGGTATAATTGGTTTGTTATCAATGGTTTCCATCCTCATCAACAGTTGAGGAAGGGGTTCCGTTAATTGTGTGCCGCTTTCATACGATCGGACGAATCCGATCGCAGTCATTCGTGTTTGCTTTCAGGCATGACGTCAGGCTTTATTCGACAGAGGAAAGTACGCGCCACATGCAAAGTCGTCGATTTTATGTCCAAACTGTCACAAAACAATTCCACAGCCGACATAAAGGAAAAGGTTCTCTGGCGCCGGCGATGGGTATAGCAAAATGAGAGACCTTCCGTGGCAGGACCACGGCCGCGAGGGCTCATTGCAGGCGATCGGTTGGGCTGCATCAAGATCGGGCAACCCGGAACGACAAAAGGGTGTCTAACAACTAAATCCGACGCTCCTCCACACATTTTTTTGCTTTCTTGTTTCGTTTCATTGCGTGGTTCTTTCGGGAAATGCCCTCCACAACTTCCCCGACGTTTTGAAGTTTTGAGGTCTGCGTAACGCATATGGCAACATCGGAATTCTGGCAAAGAGTTTCAACTTCAGTGACATCCGCCCCTGAATGGGCGGGGCCGACGGCCAAGTCCACGCGCAACGCGCGGGGTACAATCAAGCTGTGGATGGTTGTGGATGGCATCACGATCCTTGGGGCTGCGACACTCGCTACACTGTACAAATTTCATACAGGGCCGGTGGCTGGCGCAAGGGGGTTCTGGCACGGCACGCTCATTCATGGCCGTCCGATGGGCATTCTTCTGGCCCTTTTGTGCGGATATACGATCTCGCTCATCATCACCAGCCGGCGGTTGCATTTGTATTCCCCAACGCGCCTGAACGGCTTTCTGCATGAGCAGAGGCTAAGCGTGCAGGCCTGCTTGACCTCCGGCCTTCTGCTGACCGGCACGTTGTACCTGGTTCACGCCGAGGATATTCCCCGCAGCGTTGTGCTGATCACGGTGGGGCTGGTGACTATTGCTCTTAGCCTGCGCCGCCTGGTTTACCGCGTGCTGCTCAACCGGCGCTTTGAGCGCGGGGTGGGCACGCGCAACGTGCTCATCGTAGGCACCGGGCCTGAGGCGCATGCGCTCCGCCATCACCTGGAGAGCATCCGGAATCTTGGTTACACCTTCAAGGGTTTCATCGACTCCCCGGGCGCCGGTTCCGGTTTTACCGCGGCCTCCGGCGACGTGGTGGGGACACTCGACACGATGTTCCAGCATGTGCGCAAGCATTTTGTGGATGAAATCTTCTTCACCGCTCCCTGCGAGCGGGGGATCGTCCAGGACGTTCTGACACAGGCTCGCGCGCAGGGCGTGGCCTGCGAGTGGTTCCGGACATGTATGACGGTCTGGTGTGGAACAGTTCCATCGAGTACATAGGCCAGTTCCCGACCATTCCTCTGCACTGCGGCCACGTGCCCGAGCTTGGTCTGTTGCTGAAGCGAGTGGTCGATATCGTGTTTTCCAGCCTGGTATTGACCGTTCTTTCGCCGCTGCTGCTGGCCATCGCCATCGCCATCAAGCTGGATTCGAGCGGCCCGGTCTTCTACTTCTCGGAGCGCATCGACAAGAAGGGCCGTGTTTTCCGCTGCGTCAAGTTCCGCACCATGATCCGTGACGCGGACAAGCAGCGCGCCGACGTGATGCACATGAATGAGCGCGACGGCGTGCTGTTCAAAATATCCAACGATCCCCGCATCACCAAGCTGGGCCGCTTTCTGCGCAAGTATTCGCTGGACGAGCTGCCCCAGTTCTTCAATGTTCTGCGCGGCGACATGAGTATTGTCGGCCCTCGTCCGCCCATCGGGAGCGAAGTGCGGGAGTATAAGCTCAGCCACCTGCGCCGCCTGGACGTGACCCCGGGCATCACCGGCCTGTGGCAAGTACAGGCGCGCCAGGACCCCTCGTTCGACAACTATATCTCGCTGGATGTGGCGTACATCGAGAACTGGAGCGTCTGGCTGGATATCAAGATCATCCTGCGCACGATCGGCGTGGTCCTCGCTGGAACCGGGACGTAGGCTTTATTCTTTGCTCGGGGTTCATGGGCCGTCTCTGAACGAGGCGGCCCATTCGTTTTGTGGGATTAAACTGGGAGTGTGAAGATCGCACTGGCCCAGATCAATCCCACTGTCGGGGATTTCACCGGAAACCTTGAAAAGATTATCGCGGCCAGCCGGCGCGCCGCGGCCCTGGGCGCGCGGCTGACTGTTTTCTCCGAGCTGGCGATCTGCGGTTATCCTCCGGCCGACTTCCTGGAAAAGCCCAGTTTCCTGGCCCGCTGCCGCACGGCAGTGGATGAACTGGCCGCGGCTACCCGGGAGTTGCAAACCGCCCTGCTGGCGGGCGTGGCTTTGCCGGCGGAGGGCGAGAGTGGTAAGCCGGCCGTCAACGCCGCCGTTCTGCTGGATGGCGGCCATCTGCTGCTCGAACAGCACAAGCGGCTGCTGCCGTTCTACGACGTATTCGACGAACAGCGCTACTTTGCCACGTCCCGGGCGCAGCAGGTGGTGGAACTGGACGGTGTGCGGCTGGCCATCACCATCTGCGAGGACGCCTGGAACGACAAGAATTTCTGGCCCCGGCGCCTTTACAAAGTCGATCCGATGGAAGAATTGATGCGCCAGCAGCCAGCCGTGCATATCAATCTGTCCTCGTCGCCCTTCTGGCACGGAAAGCGCGCGATTCGGCGCGAAATGCTGGCGGCCATCGCCCGGCGCGACGGCGTGCCGGTGCTGATGTCGAACCAGGTGGGCGGCAACGACAGCCTGATCTTCGACGGCTCCTCGCTGGCCCTCAATGCGCATGGAGAGTTGATTGCCCAGGCCGCTTCGTTTGAAGAGGACCTGGTTCTGGTGGACCCGTTCAATGCGCCGGTCGTGCCCAACCCGGAAGACGATGACACCGCCGCCGCCTACCGTGCCCTGGTTCTGGGCACCCGCGATTACGTTCGCAAGTGCGGCTTTCGCAAGGCCCTCGTTGGCCTCAGCGGCGGCATCGACTCCTCGCTGGTGGCCTGCATCGCCGCCGATGCGCTGGGCGCTGAAAACGTGCTCGGTATTGGGATGCCCGGTCCCTACTCCTCCGCGGGCTCCATCGACGACAGCCGCCGGTTGGCAGCCAACCTTGGGATTCGTTATGAGGTAATCGGCATCAGCAGCCTGTTCAGCGAGTACACTCGTGCGTTGCAGCCGCTGTTTGCAGGAATGAAACCAGACGCCACCGAAGAGAACATCCAGGCCCGGATTCGCGGTGGCCTGCTGATGGCGCTTTCCAACAAGTTTTCAGCCCTGGTGCTCACTACGGGGAACAAATCGGAGATGGCCGTTGGCTACTGCACCCTCTACGGCGATATGGTAGGGGCCCTGGCGGTGATCGGCGACCTGGTGAAGACCCGGGTCTACGCAATCTGCCGCTGGCTCAACCGCTCGGGTGAGGTGATTCCCCCAGCGGTTCTTGAAAAGCCGCCCTCCGCCGAGCTGCGTCCGGACCAGAAGGACACCGACTCGCTGCCGCCCTATGAGGTTCTGGACCCGATTCTGGAAGCCTACGTGGAGCGCTATGAGACCCCTGAGCGCATTGCCCTGGAACACGGATTTCCCCTGCAACTCGTCCAACAGGCGGTGCGGCTGGTGGAACGTTCCGAATACAAACGCCAGCAGGCCGCGCCGGTCCTGAAGGTCACTTCCAAGTCGTTCGGCATGGGGCGCAGATTTCCCATCGCCGTCAAAGTTCAGGTATAAGCTAGAAGTTGGGAGTCTTCCCACAGTTTGGCTTTTCCGCAATTTAAGGAGAAACAACTTGATCTGTCTGTCCGCCCGTCTTGCCAGCGTCCGTCTTACCAGCATTGTCGTGCTGGTTCTGTTTTCGTTGTTCGTCTTCGAGGCCTCTGCCCAGCAGCAGGTTCCGGCCGCGCCAGTAGCACAGGAGCCATCTGCGCCGGCTCCCTCCGCGGCGCCTGTATTTCCTAAGCCCGACCCCGCAAACTTCACCGCCGCAACGCCCACAAAAGATGCAGTCAACGCCTTTCTGCAGGCTAGTTGGGGCTTTGACGACACCCGCATCTGGCAGGTGCAGGCAATTCTAATAACTCCGGTGGAAGGCATCAGCAAAGTCGTCGTTTACGTGGGAGACAAGAGCGGCAAGCAGAAGCCAGCCGCGATGCAGTTCTTTGCCCTTCCCGACAGCAAACACATCATCGCCGGCGACGACTCTCTTGTTCTTATTCCCTTCGGCGAGCACCCGTACGCGGAGAATCGCGCCCAGTTGCAGCAGCGGGCCAACGGTCCCTATCGTGGATCGGCGGTGAAGGACCTGGAGATCGTCGAGTTTGCCGACTTCCAGTGCCCGCACTGCAAGGAAGCGCAGGCCAACATGGACAAGCTGGCAGTGGATTTCCCCAAGGCGCGGATCGTCTTTCAGAACTATCCCTTGGTTCAGCATCCTGCGGCGGCCCGCGCGGCTGCCTATGGCGTCTGCGTGATCAAGCAGGGCGGGAGCAACGCCTTCTTCCAGTACGCGTCCGCCGTTTTTGAAGGCCAGGACGGGTTGGCTACCGCGGATGGCGCCACTCTGACCTTGAACAGCGCCGTGGCCAAGGCTGGCCTGGATCCGGCTAAGATCGCTGACTGCGCAGCAACCCCCGCAGTTGGCGCTTCCGTCGAAGCCTCGGTGAAGCTGGCCCAGGATCTGAACATCAACCAGGTGCCCACGCTGATGGTCAACGGCCGCCAGGTTCCCGCCAACGCTCCCTACGACTCCATCAAGCAGATCGTTGAATATCAGGAGAAGCTGGACGGCGTGGCTCAGTAAGACCGCAACGGCTGAACGATGGCAGGGAAAGTTGCCCGCAAAGCCGGCGTGGTCCCGATGCGAGGGATCGCACCGGTTGTCTGTGAGGTGAACTCTGCGCATATTCGGCAATGCGCAGCGATGCATGCCTATCGAGCAGCCGTACTCTTATCCACCCGCATCATCGGCGAGTGGCCGGCCGTCTGCGTGCCGCGGACCACGTGGGGCGTGATGATGATCAGCAGCGTTGCATAGCTCTTCTGGATGTCGTTCCCGGTCAGGTTGTTCAGGCCGGGAATCTCGCTGAGTCCCGGCACTCCGCTGATGGCGCGGCTCTGCTGCTTGTTCAGATCGCTGATCACCACCACGCCTTCGCCCTGCCTGAGCGTCACCACGCCCGAATAGGCGCGATTGTCGAGAACGGGATTGCCATTGATGGACGTTCCGGCGAGGGCATCGATTTTCAAGTCAATGGTGAGGGCAACGTCGTTGTTGCGCATCACCTTGGGTGTCGCCTTGAGGGTCACGCCCAGGTCCTGATACTCCACCTGCGGAACGTTCGGTACGCTGGTGCTCAAGGAAGAGAGCAGCGAGGACAGGCTGCCTGAGGCCCCGGCGCCGGTGAGCCCCGGTATATTCGGGAGGCTGCCCGAAAGGCTCGAAAACGATGAGGTCTGGATGGGATAGCGTGTACCTTCTTTCATCGTTCCCGCCTCGCCGTCACCCAGGCGCAATTGCATCTGGTCCAGTTCCCGCGAGTCCGAGGAGTTCAGGTTGAGGTTGGCCGTGATCGCGCCCGGCGCCAAAGCCGATTGCGTGAGACCGCCGCCAAACAGGGCGATGCCGTTGGAGAACAGGGAACTCGAGACCTGGCCGGAGGCCAGCAGAATGGCGAGAATCGCCAGGGTGTCGCCGGGGGCGGCCAGGCCCGAGGAGATGATCTGCTGCACCAGGGCCTGGTTCGCGTTCAGGATGGACTGTTCCTCGGAGTAGACGTTGAAGGCTGATATCGACTGCGGCGGCACGACTCCCGTATTGCGTTCATTGGTGCGCGCAATCTGAATCAAGCGCACCTCAAGCAGCACCTGGTTGCGCCCGTCCAAAAGCTCGCGCATGGTGGCGTTGAAGGCGTTCAGCGAACTCTCCGGAGCGCGAACGGTGATGGTTCCCGCTGAATGGTCAACTGCCGCCTGCTGTATCTGAAACACGTTTTTTGCCAGATTGGCCACTTCGTCCATGTCCGTCGAGTTCAGGCCCGAAAGATAGATGGTTTCCAATTCCTGGCGTATGAATCGCTGGCGGTTTTCGGGAGTGTCGCGCGCCACCAGCACGCGGTGCGCGTCCAGTGGAACGTAGAACGAGTTGGTCATCAGAGCCACGACACGCACGGCCTGCGCAAAGCTGGCATCATCCATGTCCAGGCGGATCTGTGTGGAATGGATGCTGTCGTCCAGGGTGGCATCCAGCCCGTAGGCCTTGAAGACCTGCTGAATTGCCTGATGCTGGTCGGTGCGCAGGTGGAAGCTATTCACTTGCGCAGAGTGCGTAAGCTCCGGCGCTTCGCCGGCCTCGCTTGCCGCTTGCTCGTAGAGGGGCCTCGACAGCCCGAGCAGGGTGTCGTCGCCGAGTTCGCGCAGGTGTTCGGCGGCCTGGATGTTCCGGGGGTCGAGTTCGAGAGCGCGCGCCAGGGCGGCGCGCGCGGCAGCCGCATCGCCTAGGAGCCTGTCTTTGGCCGCGGCCTGAATCAGCGCCGTTACTGCGTGACTGCGGGCTACATCGGCTGCCAGCGGGTAGTTGGCATTGGAGGGGTCAAGCGTGGCCGCCTGCTGGTAATCACGCATCGCCTCTTCAAACTTCTCCTTCTCAAAAAGCTTGCTTGCTTCAAGGAAGAGCTTGACCGCGCGGCGTCGGTCACTGCCACTGGGCTGTTTGGCCGGTTTGTTGTCTTTGGCAGGCGCTGCGGCAGGCGTCGCGCTCTGCGCGGGCGCGGACGGCGGCGGCGTTGGCTTGCCCGGCGGGACAGGACTCGCTGTTTGCGGCTGTACGGCGTTGGGGATAATCGCAAGCAGCAGTCCAGCCGCGAGGAAGCACGGCAATGGGTTCGTCCGGCGGCCCGTCTGCGGGCGCGTTGGGGAGCTGATTTGCGATGAATGCGGCTTCACTGTGCGGTCCGTGTGAAGGCCAGGAGATCGGCCAGCGACGCGGCGCAAACCTCCGGCTGATGCTTGAGCAACTCATCGAAGCTGTACTTGCCGGTGGCTACGGCAATCACGGACAGGAAGTTGGCGCGCGCCGCCTCGATGTCGCTTGGAGTGTCGCCCACGACACAGATGCCGGCTCCGCCGCCGGCCAGTTCCCTGGCTTTGCGCGCCGCCTGTCCGATCAGTTCCGAGCGAATGGGAAAGTGGTCGCTGAAGCCGCCGAAGCGGAACCACTGGCGCAGACCGGCTTGCTCGACCTTGATCCAGCCGATCGCCTCCAGGTTGCCGGTAGCCAGGCCCAGCAGCGCGCCGCGCCCAGCCAGATGGGCCAGCACGTTTTTCACGCCCGGCATGATCTGAATATCCATCTCGTGACGACGCTCGTCACAAGAACAGCGAATCGCTTCGAGAATCGCATCCCGTTGCGGCTCGATGACCTCGCGGGAGATGCCCGCCTTCTCGAAAGCCTCGCTCAGGATCGTCGGGTCCGTGCCGCCGGGGCGCAAGTAAAGAACTTGCTCAATGTCAAATCCCGTCACCTGCTGAACGCCGATGGCGAAAGACTCGCGGTGGATGCGGTCGCGGTTGCGCAACAGCGTGCCGTCGATGTCGAAGAGATAGGCGTCCTGTGCGTCCCAGGCAAAGCCCGGCTCGATGGCAACGCGCGCTTCCTGGGTGGGTGGAATTGTCAGCATGTCTTCGGGTAGAGTCGTCAGCCTTGGCGGAAGCTCTGGCGTACCGCGCTATACACAGGACGTTCGCTGCGCGGTGGACGCTTGAGCGTGGCGCGCACCTCGGCCAGATTCAGTCCCAGTTCCGCCATGGCGCGGCTGAGCGTGTTGCGGTGCATCCCCAACTCTTCAGCCGCCTTACACTGATTCCCCCGGCATGCCACCAATACTTCGCGCAGATATTGTCTCTTGAAATCGCGCACGGCCTCGTTGTAGCGAATGCCGCTGGAGTGCATTTGCGCCACCAGATTGTCCAGTTCTCGTCTCACATCCACCTCTTGCTGCTGTATGAGTTTGCCAATTCCTGGCCGCCAGGCCCTGCTTAAACCTGCCATCAATCGTAATTGGGGTGCAGCCACCGGGGTGACTCTTCTTCCAGTGTCATCAGTCCGTGCCGGATGCGGCTGGCCAGCTCCGCAGGGGTCAGGTGCGCGCTCAGATGGCAGGTCCCGAGAAACATTTTGGGCAGTTTAGCCTCCGCCAGCCAGTGCTCTTCCGGATAGAAGGTCACGATCACCAGGATGCCCAACGTAACCAGGAACACGCCCTGCAAGAATCCGAAGGCTGCTCCGGCAAGTCCATCCAGGCAGCCCAATCCCAGCACATGAAAAACCTTCGCCAGCGAGGCTCCGATAACGGCAAAAACCGCCATCACCAGCAGCGCAATCAGCACGAATGCTATGGTGTCGGCCACTGCCCGAATGCGGATCGCGGGCATGAACAGCGCCGCGACGTGGCCGTAATTCCAGGCCGCAATCACCAAACCCAGCAGGAGCCCGCCCAGCGAGCAGGCCGAACGGAAGAATCCCTGTGATAGCCCGCCTAGCACAGTTGCCGCCATGATGAACAAGATGGTCCAATCTACCCACGTCCAACCAACCCACGCCATTTTGCGCTCCGTCCACGGCCTACAGATTGAGATCCCGCCCGGTCAAGCGGCGGAAGGCGTCAAGATACTTGGTTTGTGTCTGCGCCACCACCTCGTCCGGGAGAGCGGGCGCAGGCGCCTGCTTGTTCCAGTGGATTGCTTCAAGATAATCGCGCACGAACTGTTTGTCGAATGACGGCTGGGCGCCGCCGGGCTTCCAAGCCGCACCCTCCCAAAAACGCGAGGAATCCGGCGTCAATACCTCATCGGCAAGGATAATCCCTTCCGCGGTTCTGCCAAACTCAAATTTTGTGTCGGCCAGGATCAGTCCGCGCGACTCGGCATGTTCTGCTGCTCGCCGGTAGATGGCCAGCGTGAGCCGTCTCAACTCCGCCGCGTCGGCCGTGCCGACTACCGCTTCGGTTGCCTCATAGGAGATGTTCTCGTCGTGGGCGCCGTCCTGGCTCTTGGTGGCGGGAGTATACAACGGTTCCGGGAGCCGTGATCCATCGAGGAGGCCGGCCGGGAGCGGGATGCCGCAAATGGTTCCACTGGCCTGGTACTCCTTCCAGCCCGAACCGGCAAGGTAGCCGCGGGCCACGCACTCCACGGGAAACATGGCTGCTCGCTTCACCAGCATGGAGCGGCCTTCCAGTTGGTCCGCGTAGGGCTGTAGCGCGGCGGGAAACTGGGTGACGTCGGCCGTGATCAGGTGATT
This sequence comes from Occallatibacter sp., assembly GCA_052326045.1. GTDB lineage: Bacteria > Acidobacteriota > Terriglobia > Terriglobales > Acidobacteriaceae > Telmatobacter. The sequence goes on from JBKQRH010000084.1 coordinate 27,921, forward strand.
GGGCGCCAGATGCGACAGCAAGTCGAACCAGAACAGCGAAATCTGGGTCAGAATTTTTCCCTTGCCCGGAATGCCGGTGGCCAGCACATGGTCAAAGGCGGAAATGCGATCGGTGGCCACCAGCAGCAGAGCGCCGTCCACCGCATACAGGTCGCGCACCTTGCCCCGGCCAAGGAGAGTGGTTGCGCCCAGATTCGTTGTCAGGAGAGCTGTCATGGGTGAGCCTTGCCTCGGAGGGAACTGAATTTCGATTTTCCAGCGCGAGGCTGCGTTTGTCAATGTGCGGTGTGGCAATTGACATGTTTCGAAATTGACCGGCGCAGGGCGGTGGAGGGAGTGATCCAATGCGGTCACCAGCGCCGTGGGGGGAAGACCATAGCGCTGTGATGGCCGTCACGGAACACACTTTCCGCATGGGAGACACTCCAATAGTCAACATGGTTCGGAGGGCATGTAAGAAAGCTCTCTTAGAGCCGGGCGACACGAGGCAGCAGTGGAAAGGGGAAGCCGCAGCTAGCTTCGTTTGTGCAGGGATCACCAGTAGCCGCGCGCTACCGACCTCCAGCGCCGGCTACTGGTCCCCGTCTTTATCTTGTAT
>JBKQRH010000085.1:0-14016 GCA_052326045.1 Occallatibacter sp.
CCATGGCGCTGCCCACCTCGAACGCGCTGAAGCAGGCCGGCAACCACGTGATCTTCATCGAGGGCGCGCGCAGCAAAGAGATGGTGGTCTTTGAAGACGAGGTCCGCCAGGCCAGCAGCGAGGCCTACATCATGACCGACGACGGCAGCTACGGCGAACGGGGCCTGGTTACAAAAAAGCTCAACGAGCTGCTCGCCGCCGGCCGCAAGATCGACTTTGTGCTGGCCGTCGGCCCGGTGCCCATGATGAGGGCCGTTGCCCAGATCACCGCGCCGCTCGCGATCAAGACCATGGTCAGCCTGAACTCCATTATGGTGGACGGCACGGGCATGTGCGGCGGCTGCCGCGTGCTGCTGGGCACGAAGAGCAAGTTCGCCTGCGTGGATGGGCCGGAGTTCGACGCCTCGCTGGTCAACTTCGAGGTGCTGATGCAGCGCAACGCCATGTATCGCGACAAGGAGTGCGAGTCGCTCAAGCAGTTTGAGGAACACAAGCAGGAGGAACTGGCGCAGCTTCGCGCCGAGTTGGCGGCGAAGGAAAAGGAAGTGGCCCGGCTTCGCGAGGAGTTGGCTGCGGGGGAGGCGAATTATGCCTGAGAAAAGCACGCTTCCCAGCTCTGCAATGAATATTCTTCCGCTCAAGGAGCGCATGAAGATTTTGCGCAGGCACATGCCGGAGCTGGACCCGCAGGTGCGCAGCCGCAACTTTGAAGAGGTGAACCTGGGCCTGCCCGAGGCAGACGCCCTGACCGAGGCCACGCGCTGCCTGGCCTGCGCCAAGCCTGCCTGCGTGGTCGATTGTCCGGTGGGCGTCAAGATCAAGGAGGTCGTGGCCCTGATCTATGCGGGCGACTATCTGGGGGCGGCAGCCAAGCTGCGCGAGGACAACGCGCTGCCCGCCATCACCGGCCGCGTCTGCCCGCAGGAGAACCAGTGCGAGGGCGGATGCGTGCTGGGCAAAAAGGGCGCGCCCGTGGCCATCGGCAACCTGGAGCGCTTTGTGGCCGACTTCGAGCGAACCAGCGGAAAGCTTGGCCTGCCCGCCAACGCGCCGGCCACGGGCAAGAGCGTGGCCATCGTCGGCAGCGGCCCGGCCGGTTTGAGCGCCGCCGGAGACCTGATCCAGAAGGGCCATCGCGTGCGCGTCTTCGAGGCGCTGCACGAGCTGGGCGGCGTGCTCGTCTACGGCATTCCGGAGTTCCGTCTGCCTAAGGCGATTGTGAAAGAAGAAGTGGAGAACCTGCGCAGGATGGGCGTGGAATTCGAGACCAACGTGGTGGTGGGCAAGAGCGTCACCATCGACGAACTGATGCGCAACGAGCGCTACGATGCGGTCTTTGTAGCCACGGGCGCGGGACTGCCGGTCTTTCTGGGCGTGCCCGGCGAACACTTCAACGGCGTCTACTCGGCCAATGAGTTCCTCACCCGCGTGAACCTGATGCGAGCCTACAATTCCGCCGAATACGACGAGCCGGTGTACGACTGCCGCGACAAGGACGTGATCGTGGTGGGCGGCGGCAACACCGCTATGGACGCGGTGCGCACCTCGCGGCGGCTGGGCGCTCGAAGCGCGACGCTGGTCTATCGCCGCAGCGAGGCGGAGATGCCGGCCCGCAAAGAAGAGGTCAAGCACGCCCGCGAGGAGGGCATCGAGTTCCGCATGTTGACCAACCCCATCGAGTTCCTGGGCGACGAGAAGGGCTGGCTGACCGGCGCGCGCTGCGTGCGCATGGAGCTGGGCGAGCCGGATGCAAGCGGCCGCCGCCGCCCGGTGGAGATCAAGGGCTCGGAGTACGTTCTGCCCGCCAGCGTGGCCATCATCGGCGTGGGGACCACTGCCAATCCGCTCATCCAGAGCACCACGCCGGACCTGGCCACCAACAAGCGGAATTACATTGTGGCCGATGAGAAGTCGATGCGCACCAGCAAGCGCGGCGTCTTTGCCGGCGGCGACATTGTCACCGGCGGCGCCACGGTCATTCTCGCCATGGGCGCGGGGCGCAAGGCCGCCGCGTCGATTCATGAGTACTTGACCAGTGGACAGTGGACAGTGAACAGCGAACAGGCTTGAGGTGGTTGAAATCCCAGGTCTCAAGAGCGAGACCTGGGGCACCCGGCATATTCTTGAGGGAAATGCCACTGGAGGGCAGTGGTTTCCGGGTACAGCAATTGTGGAACCGCTATAGATACCTGATGGTGGGGGCATACGCAGTCACATCTATCACGCACAGCCCCCTTTATGAAGGACATCGACCTTTTCATTCAAGCCGACCATGCCAACGCGCAAGCGAGATACGCCGCGCTCGCGGCACGGGACTTTCGTAATCAAGCCGCGCCGGCAGTGGCTCGTTTCCGGCTCATCTCCGCGCCCAGTGGCCCGATAGACGGAGTGCGGAGGGTCCCATGAGGCGCGTGCGCATATCCCAGACTCTGCTGGCAGCGCTTCTGGCATCCGCTGCCACGGGGGCTGCTCCGGCTGCGAACACACGCGGCGGAGCAGCCCCCTCGGCGCTGAGCGGGGTCTATTCGGTCAGCTTCACGGTGAACTCCGGCTCGGCCCTGGCTCCCGGCGCGGCCATTCTTTGCAAAGCGAAGGCCGTGCCCAACGCGCCGCCGCTCAAAAACCTTCAACTTGAAGCGGTTCCGGTCGCGAGCGGCTGGGCCACGCTGACCGGCTCCAGGGTCACCGGATACTGGGCCATGTGCACGGTCCGGATTCCGTTCTACTGGGCAGCGAGCAATGCTCAGAACAATACCCCAGGCGGCGCGGTGCTGAGTTACGAGATTGACGCGGTGAGCGGGCCGGGAGCTCCGGCCGTGCCGGTGAGCAGGCAGGAGGGGATCGGCGTAGCGTATCCGGCGCCGGGCGGGAGTGCGAGCCTGAGCTTCAATGTGAGGTTCTGAGGCGGGTTCGGCGGCCGGTGTACAGCGGCTGGGCCGATGCAGTATCCTGAGGCTCAGCCCATGATTTTTTCCCGCGATTACATCGGGTATCTTGCCCGGCGCACGGTCAAGCACCTCATCGACGCCAAGATGATCACCACCAGCGACTTGAAGTTGGTGGAAGCGCGCGTGACGGAGGGCCTGATCGAGGAGATATCCCTGGAAGACCGCATCAACGAGGAGGTGCGCGTGATACTGGACGCGTATTCCGAGGAGATGCGCAGGTCCGGCGCGCAGTATGCCGAGATGTTCAAGAAGGTGAAGACCGAGCTGGTGAAGAAGTACAAGGCGGTTCTATGAGGATCAGCCCAGACAAGCTCAACAAGCTGGCCCACACGGTGGCCGATACGCTGGCCGAGATCGACGAGGTGGGTTTTCTGGAGGATCGCAACACAATTCGCCAGGAGTCGCGCAAGGCGCTGACAGCCCTGTTGACCCAGGAGGCCGGAATCGACAGCACGGCGCGGCTGAAGATTGCCTCGCAGCGGAAGATCATCCTGGAAGGCTCGCAGGAGTGGGAAATTCTGTATCGCAAGTACTACAACGACGAGGTGCGGAAGCTGGGGATTTGAAGGGTGCTTTGGTGACTCCGGCGTCTTTGGCATGGGGCCGGATTTTTGTTAAAGTAAGTGAGTGGCCGGCGACGGCTCCCCCGCAAGCGTGGCGCTATCGTCTAGGGGTTAGGACGTGAGATTCTCAATCTTAAAACCCGGGTTCAATTCCCGGTAGCGCTACCAGAGATTGAACGCTAAAGCCCGCTAAATCAGCGGGCTTCGCTTTTGGCCGGAAATTGCCCTAACGCGGATTGACCCGTCCTAACGCGAAATCTGTGGCACAACCTGTGGCACAGGCAATCCGACCTGTTGCCTTGGTGCAGCCTGCTGGCATCGCTGGCATTGGTGTAAGCATCCCGGTCCGGACGCGTAGAGAGCGGTCTGGAAGCGTCTGCAAGCCCCTACACAATCTTGGGGCACATCGGGGCGCTGTGAGGGTTTCCGTCTATTTGTCACCGTCGAACGCTGCAATTTGTACACAGGCCTCCGCCGCGACGACCCGGAGGCAATGAGGGCTTTGGAAGGGGCAACACCGTTTCCGCCGTCACTCAAAACAAGGCGCACTTTGAATCTGTAGAGGCCACGAGCGGCTTGCAAGACGGCGGTGAGGGGAACGCAGTATCCCGGACTTGGCAGAGCCTCCAAGAGGCAGCAGACCTGCTCCCTGGCAGATATGCAAGCCGTGGAAGAGGTTCCAGTTGTCCGGGGGTAGGGGGTGCCGCCACGCACAGACAGCTTTTGCCCTCTCGATTTCTATGAGAATTAAGCGTGAAGCGCATTTCAAGCGCAGTTTATGTCGCCTTTTTGTGCTATTCGCTGCCGAGGTCGAATTCATCAGGCCAATGCACGGTCGAACTGATTGGGGGCTGGTTGTGCTTCGTCTCAAGAGCACAAAAATTGTCCCATGTTGAGGGGTGGGGCATCACGTGAGCGTTTTCGATTTCGCTCACGGATTGCCTGCAAACGCCTATGATTTCGCCCAACAGTGATTGCGACAGGACAGCTTTCCGGCGCAAGGCCCTGAACCGCTCGGCAGTTTCGGACTTTTCCCACGGCCTAGTGTCCATTTTCTCCGTTCCTGTTGGCGATTGTGCGTCAGAAACATGAGAACTGCAACCCAGCTAGCCGCGCTCTTCATGCTGCACAACGGTGCACCTTCGCAGGTACGCCAGACACCGCTGCCTTTGCGGCGCTGAGAGTATCGAATGGACCGTGCCACTTTCCGTTGTTGGCCCGAGTGCCTGTTGATAGGCCCTTTCCGTCATTGCAGAAGGGGCAATCTCCCCTATGGACGGTCGCATTATGTCCCTTTGCACGCCAGTTCTCGTAAGTGTGATAGGTCATGGCTCAGACTGGCATAAAGTATACCCCATGCGCAGACGCACGAAAGCCCCAGGCAGTGGGTCAGTTTGAGTCCGCAGTGTGGTTGGCAGAGCCACAATCGATTCTGGCTGATCTCAAACTGTCGGCCTAATTCCTATCTTTTAGGCCACTTGCTCTGCCAGTCTCCTCGCCGCTTTGGAAGGTGTTCTTCGCAGACCAATGCGAACTTTTCCCAATCTGCCCGATGGACGTTCACACTTTTCCGGTGAGGCCACCATTCAATTCTCGACTGCGAAATTACAAGCAAACCCAGATGCCTCCCATGGCGTACTTCGAGTGTGATTGTGCCCTTTGCTTTGCGCCGTGAAAGCTCAACTGTTGCGGGTAAATGAGCGATAACTTTACTTGTGCTGGCCATTTGGCAACCAGTGTATCACAGACGCTGTCGATTCAAATTGACCCATTACCCGCGCCTGCGTTGCCGGTGGCTATTGGCCCGCCCCGGATACTGCGAACCATCCGTCGCAGTCCGTTGGATCAGTCCGATTGCAGCGCTATGATGGTTATGGGCTTGGGGATGCAACCAAAGCAGGGCCTTATCCAGTATGCAGTCCAATGGACGCCTTAACACCAATCGCGCATGTTCACCCTCACGATCCGCAGATCGTCCATCCTCTCGAAGAACATCTTTTCGCTGTCTCGCAGTTGGCTGGCTTGATGGCCGCAGATTTCGGTGCTGGAGAGTGGGCCAAGCTAGCAGGCCTCTGGCACGATTTGGGAAAGTACAGCCCGGCGTTCCAGAAATACATCCGCAGCGCAAGTGGCTATGAGGCGCATCTTGTCGATGCCGTCCCCACTAAAGTAAATCACTCTAGCGCGGGCGCGCTGCACACAAAAGAAGAGCTTGGAGAACTGGGTCGACTACTGGCTTATCTAATCGCCGGTCATCATGCAGGCCTACCTGACTGGTCCCCCGCCGATGGCGCAGGCAATGCCGCTCTTGAGAACCGCCTGAAAGAGGGCAAGGAGACTGGTCTGCTCCAGCAAGCGGTCGAGGCAGCCCCGGCTATGCTTCTGAAGGCGCAGCCTCCGGCATTCAAACCGGACAAATTCGGCGGAGCCGGAGGCCTTCACCTGTGGCTTCGGCTGCTCTTTTCCTGCCTGACGGATGCGGACTTTCTGGATACGGAAGCCTTCATGGATGAGGGGAAGAGCCGGCAGCGTGCAGGCTATCCGGAGCTGGCGACGTTGCTCTCGCAATTCAACGAAGCGATGGAGACAAAGACGCGCCAGGCAGAGGTCTCGCCGATCAACCGGCTCCGCGCCGATGTGCTGCAGCAATGCCGGGAGAAGGCCGCCGGAGAGCCGGGGCTCTACACGCTTACTGTACCAACCGGCGGCGGCAAGACGCTTTCCAGCCTCGCCTTCGCGCTCGAACACGCTATCCGCCACGGGAAGCGCCGCATTGTCTATGCCATCCCGTACACCAGCATCATTGAGCAGACGGCCAACGTCTTCCGTGAGATTTTCGGCAATGCGGTACTTGAACACCATAGCAATCTGGATTCGGAGAGAGAAACGGTTGCGAGCCGCTTGGCATCTGAGAATTGGGATGCTCCGCTGATTGTTACGACAAATGTGCAGCTCTTCGAGTCGCTCTTTGCTGCCCGCACAAGCCGCTGCCGCAAGCTGCACAACTTGGTGAACAGCGTCATCTTTCTGGATGAAGCGCAGTTGCTGCCGCCAGAGTTCTTACAGCCCATTTTGGATGTGATGCGCCTGTTGAAGGAGCACTACGGCGTTACATTTGTGCTCTGCACCGCGACGCAACCGGCGCTGGGCACACGCAAGGATAGCTTCGGCAAAACATGGCTGCGCGGTCCCGGCAATGCCACGGAGATCGTCTCCGGCACGGAGCAGTTATATGAGCAACTGGAACGCGTGACGGTGAGTCTTCCGGAAGATTGGAACACGCCTGGTAACTGGGACGAGATTGCCGACAGAATTGCGCAACACCCATCCGTGCTGGCCATCGTCAACACGCGCGCCGATTGCCGCGAATTGCATCGCCGTATGCCGCCGGGAACAGTGCATCTGTCCGCGCTCATGTGCGGCGAACACCGCAGTTATACCATCAAGAGAATCAAAGAAAGGCTGCCGGACGAACCTGTGCGCGTCGTCAGCACGCAGTTGATCGAGGCCGGCGTCGATGTGGATTTTCCGGTTGTATACCGGGCACTTGCCGGGCTCGATTCCATCGCCCAAGCCGCGGGCCGATGCAACCGGGAGGGCAGGCAGTCCGGAAAGGGGCAGGTGATCGTCTTCGTGCCACCCAAAGCCGCGCCTCTTGGGCTGCTGCGCTTCGGAGAAGATGCTTGCAAAACGATCCTGCATGAGCACCCAGAGAATCTTCTGACACCTGATCTGTTTACCCGCTATTTCTCTCACTACTACAGCAAAGTGGGCAAGGATGGGCTGGATAAGCATCACATCGAGGAACTGCTGACGAAAGATGCAGCGCAGTGCCAGATTCAGTTTCGCACGGCAGCAGACCGCTTCCACCTGATCGAGGAGGACGGTAGCGTTTCGGTGATTGTTCCGTACGCTAATCCGGAGGAGACCCGCCGCGATAGCCGTCCGCTCATTATGCGGTTGCGTTCGGGAGAGCTGCATCGCAGCCTGTTGCGTGAGTTGCAGCGGTTCACCGTCACGGTGCGCAAACACGACTTTCTCATTCTTTGCAACGCAGGAGACCTGGAGGAACTAGCGCCGGGTCTATGGGTTCTGAAGAACGAAACAGCCTATCGTTCCGATCTTGGTCTCCTTGTGGGGGAAGCCGGCAACCCCGATCCAGGAAAGTTGTATTACTGAAATATGGACTCCGGCGATATTTCGGTTGTAAAGACGCACCCGGCGTGATTCAATTCTCCTTCCCAGGGTTTCCTAAGGAAACCGATCAGGAGGCGCAATGCCTACCCGCTTTTGTTTGGAAATTAGCGGAGATTTAGCCTGCTTTACCCGTCCGGAGATGAAGGTTGAGCGGATGAGTTATGACATCATCACGCCGTCCGCTGTGCGAGCCGTCTTTGAATCCATTTTATGGAAACCTGCGATTCGCTGGCAGCCGGAGAGGATTGAGGTACTCGCACCCATTCGTTGGACGACCATTCGGCGCAATGAAGTGGGAAGCAAGCTCTCCGCGGCCAACGTGAAGAGTGCCATGCAACGCGGGGCCGGTGTCGTCGCGCTCTACGTGGAAGAGGAGCGGCAGCAGCGCGCCAGCCTTTTGCTGCGCGATGTGCGCTACCGCGTCATCGCCAGCCTTTTGCTGACAGGTAGAGCGGGCGCGGAAGAGAACACGCAAAAGTTCGCGGAGATGTTCGTGCGCCGCGCGGAGAAGGGGCAGTGCATTAACCAGCCGTATCTCGGCTGCCGCGAGTTTGCCTGCGACTTTCGTCTCGTGGAGCCTAGCGAAGGAGCGGCCACGATTCCTGTAGAGTTGCGCGGGGAGCGAGATCTGGGTTGGATGCTCTACGATCTTGACTTCCGCGATGCGGCCTCGCCCCAGCCGCGCTTTTTTCAGGCACGGATGAAAGATGGCATTGTGAACGTTCCGCCGTGGGACAGTAAGGAGGTGCGGGGATGATCCTTCAGGAATTGGCACGGTACTACGAGCGCAAGGCCAACGATGCGGAGATGGCGCTGGCCCCCGAAGGTTTCGAGAAGAAAGAGATTCCCTTTGTCATTGTCCTCAGGAACGATGGGCAGTTTGTGCAGATCGAGGATACGAGAACTCCGGACGGCAAGAAGAAGCGCTCGCGATCCTTTCTCGTTCCTCAGGGCGTGAAAAAGACCTCAGGCGTTGCGGCAAATCTGCTGTGGGATACGGCGGAATATGTGCTCGGCGTGGACACCAAGGGAAAGCCGGAGCGCGTCGTAACGCAACATGCTGCCTTTGTGGCGCGGCTGGCGGAGTTGCCCGCAGACGATGCCGGCGTGTGCACCGTCCGGGCATTTCTCACGAGCTTACCTCTGGCGCAGCTTGAACAGTCTCCATCCTGGGAAGAGATTCGAACCACGAATCCCAATCTATCCTTTCAGCTTGCCAGTGATACGGAGCTAGTTTGTCAGCGGGCCGCTGTTGTAGCTGCACTACGGACCAGCGCGGCAAACGAGGCTCAGGAAATATCGAATTCTGCACGGGGCATCTGCCTCATCAGCGGGCAGGACGCCGAGATCGTGCGCTTGCATACGGCAATCAAGGGTGTGTGGGGGGCGCAGACCTCCGGTGCAAATATCGTCTCCTTCAACCTTCGCGCTTTCGAGTCTTACGGCAAGGAGGAGAAGCAAGGGGAAAACGCGCCTGTGAGCAAACGCTCAATGGATGCCTATACCAAAGCGCTCAATCATTTGCTGGAAAAGGACTCGACGCAGCGTATTCAGGTAGGCGATGCTTCGACAGTGTTCTGGGCAAGCGCGAAGACCTCTCTGGAAGACTCTTTCGCCAGTCTCTTCGGTGAACCACCGAAGGACGATCCTGATCGGAACACGCGGGCCGTCAAAGCGTTGTATGAGTCCGTCAAGCAGGGCAGCCTGAACGTGAGCGACGAGAAAACGCAGTTCTTCGTGCTCGGCCTGGCCCCGAATGCCGCGCGCATCTCCATCCGCTTTTGGACGACAGGAACCGTCCAGCAGTTTTCGGAGCGCATTGTCAAGCACTTTGACTACATCGCCATAGACCACGCGCCGTATGAGCCACCGTATCCCTCGCTCTTCCGCCTGCTGGCCAGCACGGCGCTACAGGGCAAGGCGGAAAACATTCCACCCAACCTTGGCGGAGACACGCTGCGCGCGATTCTCTCCGGACTGCCGTATCCGGAGACGCTGCTGTTGAGCGCCATCCGGCGCATCCGCGCCGAGCGCGAGGTGAATTACCCGCGCGCCGCGCTTATCAAGGCCTGCATCAACCGCAAGACCCGCCGGCCGAATCCCGCTGGCAATTCCGCACCTGAGGAGGAACTGCACGTGTCACTCGATCTCGCCAACACCAACGTCGGCTACCGCCTGGGAAGGCTCTTCGCTGCGCTTGAAAAGGTGCAGGAAGAGGCCAGCCCAGGACTCAACGCCACCATTCGCGACCGATTCTATGGCGCGGCATCTTCCACGCCGGTCACCGTGTTTTCCAACCTGCTCAAGCTCAACAAACATCATCTGGCCAAGATCGAAAATCGTGGCCGGGCGGTGAATCTCGAAAAACTAATCGGAGAAGTTGTCGATGCTCTAAACGGCGCGGAGGGGTTTACAGCGCATCTATCGATTGCCGATCAGGGTCGCTTTGCCATCGGCTACTACCACCAGAAACAGGCGTTCTACGCCAAGAAACCCGAACCTGCTGAAGGAGAACAAGCATGACTGCGCTAAAGAACCGCTATGATTTTGTTCTGCTGTTTGACGTGAAGGATGGCAACCCCAACGGCGATCCAGATGCGGGCAATCTGCCGCGCGTGGATGCGGAGACTGGCCGCGGGCTTGTCACAGACGTTTGCCTCAAGCGCAAGGTACGCAATTATGTGGGCGTTGCGAAAGGCGAAGCCGCTCCCTATGAAATATATGTCAAGGAAAAGGCAATTCTCAACAAGCAGCACGAACGTGCCTACATCGGCATCGGTGCCGCTGAGTTGTTGAGCGGCGAGGACAAGAAGCGCAAAGGTGGCGACAGAGTTGAGGATGCGCGCCGCTGGATGTGTCAGAACTTCTTCGACGTGCGCACCTTTGGTGCCGTGATGTCAACAGGCGTCAATTGCGGTCAGGTGCGCGGGCCGGTCCAATTGACCTTCGGGCGTTCCGTTGACCCAATCGTTTCGCTCGAACACTCCATCACGCGGATGGCCGTGGCGACCGAGGCAGAGGCAGAAAAACAGAGCGGCGACAATCGCACCATGGGTCGCAAGTTTACAGTTCCCTACGGACTCTACGTGGCGCATGGCTTTGTCTCCGCGCATCTGGCGGCGCAGACTGGCTTCTCCGAGGAAGACCTTCAACTCTTCTGGAAGGCTCTCGTCAACATGTTTGACCATGACCGCTCAGCGGCACGCGGCGAGATGACTACACGCGGCCTCTACATTTTCAAACACGCGAGTGAACTCGGAAACGCTCAGGCGCACTCATTGTTCAAGCGCATCGAGCCAAAGCTCAAGCCAAAGTCCGAGTTGAAAGACGGCATTTCAGTTGCTCGTGATTTTGAAGACTACAGCGTGGCCGTGAACCGTGAAAACCTGCCCCAGGGAGTCGAATTGCAAGTCCTAGGCGTATAACCGCGACTCCGCGCTGCTGAGGAGACGGCATGGAACAGGACGATTTCGTCATGCTATCCGCGCTGCAACACTACAGCTATTGCCCGCGCCAGTGTGCTCTGATTCACGAAGAACAGAGCTTCGCCGAGAACCTGCATACAGCGCGCGGCAACGCTGTCCACACGCTTGTCGATCTCGAAGGCTACGAACTGCGAGCGGGCGTGCGCATCGAGCGGGCGCTGCCCCTGGTCTGTGAACGGATCGGCCTGATCGGTAAGGCCGACATCGTCGAATTCCTCCCCGATGGTACGCCGTATCCCGTCGAATACAAGCACGGTCCGCGCCGCCAGCGGACGCACGATGACATTCAACTGGCTGCACAGGCGCTCTGCCTGGAAGAGATGACCGGACATCCCGTTCCGCTCGGCGCTATCTATCACGCCAGCAGCCACCGGAGGCGCGAGGTTCCCATCACGCCGCAACTGCGCCAGCTTGTGGCCGACACGGCTGTTGCGATCCGCACTATGCTTCAGTCTGGACAGATGCCTCCAGCCGTTAACGATGCCCGCTGCCGCGAATGTTCGCTGATCGATCTCTGCCAACCGCAGATGCTTGCCGGAAAGGCAAGGCGGCAGGCTTTGCGTGCGCGCCTGTTCAGCGTTGAGGATTGATGCCTGATGCAAACCTTGCTCAATACGCTCTATCTCACACTGTCCGGCTATCTGCATCTTGACAACGACACTCTTCGCTTTGAGGTCGAACAGGAAACCCGCCTGCGCGTTCCCTTGCACCACATCGGTAGCGTTGTCTGCTTCGGCGATGTGCTGGTTTCGCCTGCCGTCATGGGCCGCTTAGCCAAAGAAGGCAAGACGCTGGTACTTCTCGACCGTAATGGCCGCTTCAAAGCCCGCCTTGAAGGCCCCATCAGCGGCAATATCCTGCTCCGCCAAGCACAGTTCGCGCGCGCCAACTTGCCGGAGTTTGCACTGGCTCACGCCAAAGCCTGCATTGCCGGGAAGCTGAAGAACAGCCGTTCTGTGCTGCTGCGCGGCGCACGGGACGCCAATGAGGAGGCCGATGCCGAAGGCCTGCGCGAAACCGCCGAAGCTCTTGCCATCAATCTGCGCCATCTGGAATCTGCCCCCGCGCTCGATGTTGTGCGCGGTCTTGAAGGCGAATCTGCACGCCGCTATTTTGCAGCGTTTTCTTACCTGATTCGCAACGATCAGCGTGCTGCATTTACCCCAGATGGCCGCAGCAGACGCCCTCCACAGGATCGGATGAACGCGCTGCTCTCCTTCCTTTACAGCATGTTGATGAATGATTGCCGCACCGCGCTCGAATCCGTTGGCCTCGACCCGCAGCTTGGTTATCTCCATACCGTGCGTCCTGGCCGTGCCGCGTTGGCACTTGATCTGATGGAAGAGTTCCGCTCCATCCTCGCCGATCGCCTGGCCCTGACGCTGGTCAATCGCAAACAACTCCAATCCGACGATTTTGAAGAGCGTCCAGGAGGCGCGGTCCAACTGCATGACGCCGCGCGCAAATCGCTGATCCTCGCCTATCAGGAACGTAAACAGGAACTCACCTCCCACCCGCTGCTCGATCAAAAACTCCCCATCGGGCTACTGCCGCAGATCCAAGCCCGGCTCCTGGCGCGGGTCATCCGTGGTGAAGCCGAAGACTACCTTCCCTACCTGGAGCGTTAGCCATGCTCATCCTCGTCTGTTACGACGTATCGACCGAAACACCCCAGGGCCGCAGACGCTTGCGCCGCGTAGCCAAAGCCTGCGAAGCAGTCGGCCAGCGAGTACAGAAGTCTGTCTTTGAATGCCGCGTAGACCGGGTGAAATACGAAGAACTCGAACGAACGCTGCTGGAGGAAATTGAACAATTGGAAGATTGCCTGCGCCTCTACCGGCTCACCGAGCCCTCCAGCCAATTTGTCAAAGAATATGGTAAATTCAGGGCAACCGATTTTGACGGACCCTTGGTGGTCTAAGCCGCGAGCGCGAACCTCTAGCTCCCGCCAAAACCGGTTTGGTTCGCGCTATGTATACCCTGATGATTTTCAATGAGATAGTCTTGGCACCATGCCGTGGATTGTCCAGGCGACGCCACCCGCAGAGCAGGTTCGCGCCTAACACGCGGAACAGCCATGATCTGACAGGGTTTGCAAGCGCGGAGCATCACCCGGCAGCGATGCCGGGTGCGGATTGAAACAATCTGCTTCTCAAACAAGGGAAGATCGCGGCCCACGCATCACCCGGCAGCGATGCCGGGTGCGGATTGAAACTGGACAACGGCGGCGGTGAGCGCGTCATGCAAGCCGCATCACCCGGCAGCGATGCCGGGTGCGGATTGAAACCATGCTCGATTGCGATGTAGCTCAACTCCGCACCCGCATCACCCGGCAGCGATGCCGGGTGCGGATTGAAACCTGTCGAAATGCGCGGAAAGTCTATGATGTTCGCGCATCACCCGGCAGCGATGCCGGGTGCGGATTGAAACAATAAGAAGAGCAGCTAGCGCGAATCCTTGGAGGCATCACCCGGCAGCGATGCCGGGTGCGGATTGAAACCGATGCTCTGTCCGGTACACCTAATCCCGCTATAGCATCACCCGGCAGCGATGCCGGGTGCGGATTGAAACTATGTATTTCTGTAGAGTCGCGGTTGAAGCAACTGCATCACCCGGCAGCGATGCCGGGTGCGGATTGAAACGTCTGGGAATCGACAATACTGCGTCGGCTGAGATGCATCACCCGGCAGCGATGCCGGGTGCGGATTGAAACAACGGGCAAGCAATTATGGAGATTGCGCCGGCGGTTGCATCACCCGGCAGCGATGCCGGGTGCGGATTGAAACGCCACCAATGGCCAGGTCACGGCCTACGAGACAGCGC
>JBKQRH010000086.1:0-11514 GCA_052326045.1 Occallatibacter sp.
GCGGAGTGCGCGGCAATTGTGGTATTGTTCCGGCATGGACCGCCTACGCTTCTTTCTCGCCGCTCTTCTTTTCGTCGTCGCAGCAACGCTTACCCCCGCCCAGAACCCCGCGCCCACGCCGCCGATGGGCTGGAATAGTTGGGACGCCTATGGGCTGACCATCAACGAGGCTGACTTCAAGGCCAATGCCGCGGTACTGGCCACGGTGAAGCAGTTCGGCTGGCAGTACGCGGTAATCGACGAGGGGTGGTACATGGAGAACCCCAACGGCCGCAACCTGGCTGAGCGGAAGTATCTGCTGGACGCAAACGGGATTCTGCTTCCGGTGGTGAGCCGCTTTCCTACGTCGGCAAATGGCGCAGGCTTCAAGCCGCTGGCCGACTGGGTTCACGCGCAGGGACTGAAGTTCGGCATCCACATTGTGCGCGGCATTCCGCGGGATGCGGTGAAGGCGAATCTGCCCATCGCGGGGACGAGTTTTCACGCCGCCGATGCCGCGGATCTCAACTCCCCCTGCGGGTGGGATGAGGGCAACTGGGGGGTGGCCGACAACGCTGCCGGGCAGGCTTACTACGACTCGATGCTGAAGCTTTATGCGGGCTGGGGTCTGGATTTCCTCAAGGTGGACTGCATAAGCGACCACCCCTACCGGCCTACCGAGATTCGCCAGATTGCCGAGGCGATCGGCAAGACCGGGCGGCCGATTGTGCTGAGCCTTTCGCCGGGGCCGACGCAGATCGAGCACGCGGCTGAAGTGGCCCAATATGCGCAGATGTGGCGCATCACCAACGATCACTGGGACGCCTGGAGCTTCCCGCGCCATCCCGGCGACGACGAGTATCCCTTCGGCTTGCGCGGCGAGTTCGACCGGCTGGCCCAGTGGGCGCCGTATGTGAAGTCGGGAAACTGGCCGGATGCGGATATGCTGCCCTGGGGATCGCTGACGCCGCATCCCGGCATGGGCGAGCCGCGCCAGTCGCGGCTGACGCGCGACGAGCAGCAGACCGAGTTTACGCTGTGGGCCATTGCGCGCTCGCCGCTGATTCTGGGGGCCAACCTGACCAAGCTGGACGATTTTACCCGGTCGCTGATGACCAACAAGGATGCGATTGAGATCAATCAGAAGGCTGTCAAAGGCGGCGAGGCTGCCACTTATCCTGACGACCCGTTGCGGCCACGCTATTGGTGGGCTGTGACCGGCGGCTCGCAGCCAAAGCGTTATATTGCTGTGTTCAATCTGAAAGACACTCCACAAAACCTCGACGTGCCGTGGATTTACTTCCATCTTGCCGATAAAGACCACGCGGTGTACGACGTTTGGAACAAGAAGCACATTCCTGCCGCAAAGAGCCTGCGTAGCGGGATAATTCCGGCACACGGCTGCGCGCTCTATCGGGTTGAGTAGGCCGTTCCGCGGGTCCGTTGTGCGAGACTGGAGTGTTCGACAGATGAGCCCAAGCCAGGGCTCCGGCCGGCAGGATTCTTGAGATGCCCATTCTGCGCTCCGCGTTTATCGCACTCTCCCGCAATCGTGTTTTGCGCAGCTTCAGCGAGCGCTCCAGCGTGGGCCGGCGTCTGAGTTCCCGGTTCGTGGCCGGCATGGAGATTGAAGACGCCCTGCGCGTGGCCCAGGGGGTGAACCAACAGGGCATGGCTGTGACCCTGGACTCGCTGGGCGAGAGCGTCACCTCAGAGGTTGAGGCCCACCAGGCAGCCGATGTCTATCATCAACTGCTCGACTCGATTGCCGCGCGCCAGCTTAACGCCAACATCAGCGTGAAGCTGACGCAGATGGGCCTGGAACTCTCGCCGGAACTGGCCGAGACGATTGCCGAGGGTCTGGCCAAACATGCCAGCGCGACGGGCAACTTTGTCCGCATCGACATGGAGGACTCGCGGCTGACGCAGGCGACGCTGAACATTGTACGGCGGCTGCATTCGCGGCCGAACTTGCGCGGGGCCATTGGAATCGCGATCCAGTCCTACCTTTACCGGTCGCAGGCGGACATCGAACAACTGCTGGCCGACGGCATCGCGGTGCGGCTGTGCAAGGGGGCGTACAAGGAGCCGGAGGAGGTCGCGTTTCCGCGCAAGGCAGCTGTGGACGCGAACTATATCCGGCTCAGCCGCATGCTTCTGGACAGCCCCATCCATCACGGCCTGGCCACCCACGACGAGGCCATGATCGCCGCGGCCAAGTCGTTCGCCAGCCAGCAAGGGATCGACCCCAGCCGGTTCGAGTTTCAGATGTTATTCGGCGTGCGGCGCGAGCTGCAGCGGGGGCTGGTCAACGAGGGCTATCAGGTGAGGGTTTACATTCCCTTTGGCCCCGAGTGGTACCCCTACTTCATGCGGCGGCTGGCCGAGCGGCCGGCCAATGTGCTGTTCCTGGCCAAAAACTTTTTCCGTTCCTAGATTTCGCACCGGAACCGCGGGCATCCTGCGATTGAAGAGACAGAATCAGGCTGGAACCGGAACCAGCGCGCCCATGCTGAGTGCATTCCAGTTGATTTTGGATGGAGAGCCGGGAGAGGCGGAAATCTACGGCACTTTCAGAGATAGTGTGGCGTTTTGAGAGTCGCACAGGGCCGTCGCTCCTTCCGCCCCAGCGACGAAGACCTGTCGCCGGGGACCCCGGCCTTGGGGTCGCGTCGGTCTTCCACCCCCCGGACCTAGACCTGTCCGCGGGGACCCCGGCTTGAAGACCGTGGTTTCGCCCTACAGCCTCTCTGAAAATGCTTTAATCGGGGCTGCTTTCGTGGGTGCTGCGTCTCCTGCGCTTGTACCGCTTCTTTATCATAAAGGGCTGTCTGCACGTGCCACATTCCCAGGGATAGTAACCGAACAGAGGATAGACGTTCAGTTGCATGAAGCCTTTTCGTTCCAGCCGGTGCGTGCGTTTACAGCCGCACGCCGGACACCGGACGCCAGTTCCTTCTTCAACAGCTTGCGTTGAACACCCAGACGCCACGTCACACTCCAGAGCATTTGCCCTGAGAAACTGAACTCGATGGAACAGCCGCGTTCTCTCGGGATTTTTCCCGAAAAGAATCGCTCCTGACCAACGCACAAAGTAAAAGAAACCTGATGAAGTTATTGAGTTTACTCTATCGATTTCAGCGCACTGAGGAAAAGAGTCTCCGCTTGCATGTCAGCACAATGGTAACTTGCCGTCCGGCACGAAAGTACCTTTCAGTTATGGATCGCTCTCTGCTGCACTGACCTAGAGCGGAACCAGAGTAAACGTGTCCTTGCAGAGAGTCTTCTGGGTGGCTTTTACTTCCACCCCACGGACGAAGACCTGTCCGTGGGGACCCCGGAAAGGAAAAAACCACTCGGCGGGCTTGCCTTCGGGGTACATCTACTCTGGTTCCGCTGTAGCCACTCAATTTTTGAGCCGCGCCAACCCCTGCCGCGCCAGATCCGCAACCGCCCTGGCGAGGGTGAGCGAGGCATTCAACGACTCCGGGCGCTCCAGCCGGACGCCTAGTTTGGCGGCAAAACCGCGAAAAAGGATGTCAACGTCGTAAAGAATTTCGACGTGGTCGCAGAGAAAACCGATGGGCTGGAGGAGGAGAGTCTT
The DNA here is from genome assembly GCA_052326045.1 of Occallatibacter sp. Lineage (GTDB taxonomy): Bacteria > Acidobacteriota > Terriglobia > Terriglobales > Acidobacteriaceae > Telmatobacter. Next base: position 3,584 of record JBKQRH010000086.1, read on the forward strand.
GACGCCATCGGTGGCGATGGATTCGAGCGTCTCCTCGACGGTTGGCTCTAGCCATGGACCACCGCTCGCTCCCTGGCTCTGGAAGGCGAACCACCAGCGGGGAATCCCGGGGACGCGCTCGACGACCAGCGCGGCGGTGCCCTTGGCCTCCTCGGCGTAGGAGTCGGCGGGCTGGCCTGCGGAAGCCTGTATGGTGCGGCAGGGCACGCTGTGGGCCGTGAACAGGACCGGGACTGCGTGGCCGACTTCCGCGCTGAGCTTGGCGGCGGCTGGGCGGAGCCGCTCGGCAAAGGCTTCGGCGAGAAGCGGATGCCGCGCCCAGCCCGCGGTGAAGTCGATGCGGAGGCCGGCAGCCTCGGCCTGGACGGCCCGCCGGTAGAGGCCCACGCTCAAGCGCGAGTTGTGCGGCGCAAGGCAGATGACGGCAGCCTCTTCGACACCGTCGGCGCGCATCCGGCGGACCACATCGGCGATATAGGGGCGCCAGTTTCTCATGCCGACGTAAACGGGGACGGGTTGGCCTTCGGCGGCCAGTTCAGCCTCGACCAAGCGGGCCTGCGCGAATGTAATTTCCGTGAGCGGGCTGCGGCCGATGAGGGCGTAGCGGCGCTGAATCTCTTCGACGACCTCAAGCGACAGTGGCCGGCCGCTGATCACGTTGCGCAGATACTCGGGAATCTGCTCGATGGTCTCCGGGGTTCCGTGGGCCAGCAGGAGGACGGCCTGTTTAGGCATGGGCAGGCTCCGGATTGGCCTCCAGGCGGAATTCGCGGACCATGCGGACGACGGCCTGCACGTTCTCGACAGGCGTGCCGGGGACGATGCCGTGGCCGAGGTTGAAGATGTGGCCGGGACGGCCGTGGGCGGCGCGGAGAATCTCACCAACGCGCAGTTCCAGAACTTCCAGCGGCGCAAAGAGCGTGATGGGGTCGAGGTTGCCCTGCACGGCATGGCTGTGGCCGACGGCGCGCCAACCCTGGTCGAGGGGCTGCCGCCAGTCGAGGCCGATGACGTCGGCACCCGTGGAGGCCATCTCGCCGAGCAGGCCCGCGGTATCGACGCCAAAGTAGATGACCGGCACGCCCATCTGCTGCACCGAACGCACCAGGTGCCTGGAGGCCTCGAAGGCGTACTCGCGATAGTCGGCAAGGCCGAGTGAACCAACCCAACTGTCGAAGATCTGGATGACGTCGGCGCCGGCCTGGACCTGAAGGCCGCAGAACTCCGTCAGCACCATAACAATCTTGTCCAAAAGGCTGCGCCACGCAGTGGCGTCGCCGTACATCATCTGTTTGGTGTGGATGTAGTTCCTGGAGCCGCCGCCCTCGATCATGTAACTGGCTAGGGTGTAGGGCGCGCCGCAGAAGCCGATGATGCCCAGGCGATTGCGGAAGTGGGTGGCGACTTTCTCGATGGCCCGGGCGACGTAGGCCAGGTCGCCGGCGCGGTCAGTGCGCAGGGCGCGGACGTCCTCGGCGGTGCGGACGGGGTGGTGGACCACAGGCCCTTCGCCGGCCTGAAACTCGAAGGGCAGGCCCATGGGTTCCAGCGGCAGCAACAGGTCGGCGAAGATGATGGCCGCGTCCACGCCCAGCTTCTCGGCGGCGGTAATGGTGACCTCGGCGGCCAGCTCCGGCTGCTTGCAGATTTCAATCAGCGTGTGATGCTTGCGGACCTCGCGGTACTCCTGCATGTAGCGGCCTGCCTGGCGCAGAAACCAGACCGGGGTGCGGTCCACCGGCTGGCGCAGACAGGTGCGGAGGAAACGGCTGCCGTCGGGGGGGACGTTAAGGGCGAGTGAATGCATACAGAGATGATTCTATTCGGTCTATTTTGTCTCGACGCGGATGACGCGGATTTCCGGGTAGGCGCCGTCCCAGTCGGGGGTGACGGCGTCGAAGATGAGGCGGAAGTCCTGCTCGCCGCCGGGCTTGAGCGGAGCCGCGGAGACGGGCTCCAAATCAATATAGGGCTCGCGCATGCGGATGAGCCGGAGTGGCAGGGTCTCGTTCTGCGCTACCTCGTGGGCGAAATCGCGGAAGAGCACCTGCACGGTGACGGCGGTAACGGTGCGGGGGCCCTTGTTGGCGATGTGGCCGTCGAGGTAGGTGACCTTGCCGCCAGCCAGGTTGGCCGACTCGCTCATGGCCAGGCCGGTGATGGGCAGGCTGGCCGCGTAGGCGTCGGGAGCGGCGGAGATGGGCGTGACCGTGGCCGTGGGCTTTCCGTGTTCGAGAACCAGCACCACAACGGCAGCCGCGATCAGAACGACCGCGGCTGCTACCGCCATGGGCAGCCAGTTGCGCTCCCGCGTTTCGGCGGGGCGGACCTGTTCAAGATCGGGACGAGTGCTCACGAGCGGATTTTACACCCGTTACCAAAGGAATACTCCCGTCTTCCGCGTTTTAGTTGGTAAGCGTAAGATTCTGCGCCAAGGGACGATAGACAAGGCAGCGTCACAATTTTGTCCGGAGTTCCGCTATTTTGTTGAGCAACTCCGGCGAGCAAGCGGCGTCTAAGAATTCAAACGCGCCCGGAACCGGGACCGTACCTGTTCCGTATCTCTTGCCGAAAGGCACAGAAAGGCAGGCCCAAGATGCAGTCCTCCCCAACAACCGCATCCACCTTCACGCCCGCGACTGCCGGAGGTTCCACGCAGTCCCGCAGGGCAGAGGACCTGACTTACCAGGCCGTGACGGTCGCCGCGATCCTGCTGCTGCTGGGAAGCCTCTGGGTGTTCTGAACGCCCGGCGCGTGGGAGCCCGATCGGAGGCGAGGAGCTTTATGCGGTCCACGCTGCACGGAACATGGCCACAATGTGCCAACCGATGGTGGCGAAGACGGCCAGAATGAACAAGGGTATCTCCGCCGGAGACATGCTCAGGCGACCCTGCCGAGCCGATGCAACGATGGCCCATTGAATCCATGCGAAGAGGCAGATCATTTCCGTCTTCAGCCAGGCGATCATCTGGAGGGTCAATGCCTGGAGACGAGGACGGTTTTCGGGCGTGACCCGCACGGGATAATTGAAGGCCGAAGGAAACTTCGACACGACTGTCATGCCCAGATAGATCGCCAGGGCCACCGCCGGCAACAGCAGCAGCGAGGAGGGCGAGCCCCAGCCGTTGGGGTTGCCGGCAATATCGAAGTGAGTGGGGATTCTGGCGGGGAGCGGGTCCGGACCGTAAAATGCGCGCCAGGTGATCCAGAACAAGACCGCCAATCCTGCCAGGCTGACCACTTCCAACGTTCTCCTCATGGCGTCCTTTCCGTGAGATGGCTGTATCAAAACGATACAGCCGGGCAGCCCCCGATTCTCGCTTTCCCGTCCAAACTGTATCGAAACGATACAGCCCGCTGGGAGCTGTATTTACCCGAATCGGGCGCGCTTGATCTCCGACTGCCGGCAGTCCTGGCCGTCCATCTCGATACGGATGCACATTTCGGCCAGGCGAGACCTCATGCGGTCGCCAATCCGGTCACCTAAGGTCTGCTCGCGGGCGGCGCGCTCAGCGTCGTTCCTCGCGCCCTTGCCGGCTGGCAGGTCAGGGTAATTCGTTGTGATAATGGTCGACTGTTTGTCGTTATAGCGGGTGTTCAGAATCAACGCGACTGTATCCCAGACCCACTCGTTGGGTTTCTGGGCGCCCAGATCGTCCAGCACCAGCACCTCGGCGGCAAAGACAGGCTTGAGCAGTTCCAGTTCGGTGGTGTTGACCTGGGGGTTGTAGCTGTTCTGGATATTCTTGAGCAGCTCGCGATAGTCGCAGAAGAGGCCTTTGACGCCACGTTCCCTGACCAACCGCTGCAACAAACCCACAGCCAAGTGGGTTTTGCCCACGCCCATCGGACCGGTGAAGAGCAGGCCCTTGCCGGCAGTGTCGACGGGGTAAGCCTCGACAAACTTGCGCGCGTTGCGAAGTGCTTCGCGCAGCGAGGGACGAGCGCCGGAATAAATGTGATAGCTCTCCAGGGAGCAGTCCCGGTAGCGCTCGGGAATGTGCGCGGCGGCCAGGCGGCGCTCTTCGCGCTGCATCTCCTGGCACTCGCAGGCGCGGGAAACCCACTGCCCAGCTTCGTTGACCACCCGCACCAAGCCAACTCCATCGCAGATCGCGCAAATGCTCATCTTGCATTCAAGCGTAGCGCAAGCGGCGCGGGGACGGTCCGGTGCAGGTCCGGTCCCCAATTGTGGAAAAGCCGTGGCTGCCTGCGGATAGACCTTCTACAATCGGAACCGCGAGCGGGCATATGGCTGATTTGGCCGGCTGCGCCGGCTCGCTCAAGAAATGGAGACGCTCTCATGAATCGAATCCCACTACGCACGGCTTTGTTCACCGCCGCGGCCCTGGCCGGGTTGTTCGTTCCGGCCCGGCTCACGGCGCAGGAGCCCGCAAACCTGCCGGAGACCAAGGCGCCGGCCGCAACACCGGCCGCAACACCGGCCACGCCGCAGGCAACACCCGCCGCGCATCCCGCAAACGACTATTGGCAGAAGCACGACGCGCAGTTGTTGGTGGATTTCGGCGGGCTGGCCAGGTACAAGGAGGCTGATTTGGCGCTGGCGCCGCCTGCCGCAGGCGAAAACCGCGTGGTCTTCATGGGCGACTCGATCACCGAAGGCTGGCATTTCGACGAGCCCAACGGAGTCTTCGCAGGCAAGCCGTACATCAACCGGGGTATCAGCGGTCAGACCACGCCGCAGATGCTGGTGCGCTTCCGCCAGGACGTGATCGGGCTGAAACCCAAGGTGGTGGTGATTCTGGCCGGCGTCAACGACATTGCCGGGAACACCGGGACAATGACGCTGGAGCAGATTGAGGACAACCTGACCTCGATGGCGGAGTTGGCGACGGCCAACCACATTCGCGTGGTGCTGTGCTCGGTGACGCCGGCCTTCGACTTCCCCTGGAGGCCGGGACTGACGCCGGCTCCCAAGATTCTGGCGCTGAATGCGTGGATCAAGGCCTACGCGGCGGAGAAGGGCTATGTGTATGTGGACTACCACTCGGCGATGAAGGATGAGCGGGCTGGGCTGCCGGCCTCGCTGAGCAAGGATGGGGTGCATCCGCTGCCGGCTGGGCATGCGATCATGGCGCCGCTGGTGGAGGCGGGGATTGAGAAGGCGCTGGCGCAGTAAGGGCCGGCAATTGCTAAACCGTCCGGAATGTCACTACAATGAGTGTAGTGCAGGAAAGGTTTGTCGCGAGAGATGCCCAAGGAAAAGATCCATCCCAACTATGCCGCGGTGCGCGTTCATTGCGCCTGCGGGAACAACTTTGAGACCCGTTCGACCCACAAGGGCGACATTCACGTGGAAATCTGCTCGGCGTGCCACCCGTTCTTCACCGGCAAGCAGCGCCTGGTGGATACAGCGGGCCGCGTGGAGCGGTTCCGCCGCAAGTATGCCAAAGCCGGCGAGGTGACGCCGGCCAAGTAAGCAGCGCCGCGCAAGACACGGCCAAGCACGATTGGGCCTCCGCCGCGGCGGAGGCCCAAGTTCGTTCAGGGGCGGATTGCGGGATTCCATATTTTCTACTTGCGCCGGAAGAAGACGCAAACATGAGGCGCGAAACTTTTGTGGGAATTTGGTTATAACCGAATTCCAGACGACCACTAAGAGGAGGTGACGGGATGCATCAATTGCTGACAGACTCCGCGATTTGGGCGGCGCTTCTGGGTCTTGCCTCGTATTTTATCCGCAAGCTCTGGGAGGACAGTTCCATCAACAAAGCCATCGGCGCGGAGATCGAAAGGCTTCAGACCGTGATCAAGAGGCACAGAGACTTTTGGAGGAATTGTGTCCGTGACAACACAATCAGCCATCACCCGCTCATTCCGTTCTCCCACTTGGTCTACGACAAACAGGTTAAGAACGTGGGTGTGATTAACAGAAGGCTGGTTGCGCAGGTTGTTCGCTTTTACGGCTACGTGGATTACCTCAACAGTTTCCAGGCGCTACGGGGGGAGTATGAGGCTGCAGGCCATGCCGATGAGTTCAACGAGATGTACATCGCGACGCTCACGGCACTCGTTGATGATTTTGCCAATGTCTTTTGAGGCGCTTTGAGACGAGTTAAATTCATTCAGAGCGGCCGGGCTACATGGGGCAGCGTGAACAGAGGTGCTGTCCCCACTCTGGCCGAACCGGGAAATGCGATATAGAGGTTGAAGGGCGATATCTGTGGTTTCCCATCTTCGCGTCTTCTTTCGGCGCAAAGATGGGGCACAAAGCATCTGTGGGTGGGCCAGGAACGATTCGGGCGGTTCAAATGGCGGGCAAGGGCTTTACCGTGAAGAAGGATTGGGACAACCCCAGGGAGCACGCGATGCCCGCCGAGGCGCGAGTGCCGACGGAGGTGCGCCTGGGGGCGGTGGTGGTGGCTCCGGCCACTGTGCTGGCGCCCATGGCCGGGGTCACGGACACAGTCTTCCGGCGGTTTATTCGCCACGCCAGTTTGTTCACCACCTGCGGTGGGGCAGGCGCGGCTTCGCCGCAAAGATCTGGCGCGAAGAGCGCGGCAGGAAAGGAAGAACTCCCGGTTGCAGCAGAAAGCATTGAGTCAGCCGTGACCAATGCCCAGTCCGGCTGCGGGCTATTGATGACAGAATTCACCTCGGCCGACGGGCTGGCGCGGATGCGGGAGAGCAAGCGGCGGCGCTATTTGACCTTCTACGATGACGAGCACCCGATCGGGGCGCAACTGTTCGGGTCGAATGCGGAGACGCTGGCCGAAGCGGCGCGGATTGTGGAGGAGACGGGCTTCGACCTGGTGGACCTGAACCTGGGCTGCCCGGCCAAGCGGGTAGTGGGCTCGAACGGCGGCTCGGGGCTGCTGCGCGACCTGCCCCGGATCGGCGAGATCTTTCGCGCGGTGCGACGGACGGTGACGATTCCCTTTACGGTGAAATTTCGGATGGGCTGGAACGAGAAACAGATGGTGGGCGTGGAACTGGCGCGGATGGCCCAGGCCGAGGGGCTGAACGCCGTGACGCTGCACGCCCGCACTCGCGAGCAGGGCTATAGCGGCCAGGCGCAGTGGGAGTGGATCGCCCAGTTGAAGCAGGCGGTGGGGATTCCGGTGATCGGCAACGGCGATATTCGCACGCCAGAGGACGCGGCGGCCATGGTGGCGCTGACGGGCTGCGATGCGGTGATGATCGGGCGGGCGGCGCCGGCCAATCCGTGGATCTTCAGGCAGATTGCGCAATACACGGCGACCGGCAGCTACGAGCGGCCCACTGTCGAGGATCGCTACCGGATGATTCGGGCTTACTTTCAGATGCTTTTGGACGAAGCCGAGGCGAGCAAGGATTTGCCCCGCGACGCACAAATGGGCGAGACGGCCGGCAAGATGAAGCAGTTTGCCACCTGGTTCACGCACGGCGTGCCGGGCGGGGCGAAGCTGCGGGCGGCCATCTACCAGGCGCGCACCGGGGCCGATGTGCTGGCCCAGGTGGAGCTGTTCTTTACGGCGCGGGCGGCGGTTGGCGTGGATTCCGGTCCGGATTCCGCTGCGGAGCTTGAAGCCGGTGAGCCGGAAGCCTTTCCCGATGCAGCGCTGGCCTGCGACTAGAGCGGTTCCACAATTCACGTACCATCGCCGACATCGAGCAAGGTGGCTCGCCGAGGCGAGCCACTCAGTGGTAGTGGCTTCGGGGTGCAGCAATTGTGGAGCCGCTATAGACGCGAAACCAGAGTAAACATGCCCATGGTGAGAACATTGCAGGTGGTTTTTTCTAAAAGGGAAAAATCACTTGACGGACGGACATTCGGGTACATCGACTCTGATTTAGTTGTAATAAATGGTAGGCGAGGCGGGAATCGAACCCACAACCCCCGGCTTAGAAGGCCGGTGCTCTATCCAGTTGAGCTACTCGCCCGCGCTTCTTCATTTTAGCCTTGAATGGGATTTGCGTGCAGTGGAGCT
>JBKQRH010000087.1:0-30294 GCA_052326045.1 Occallatibacter sp.
ACTCCCCGCCCATCATTCGAGAATCCATCAGGAGGTACACATCATGGCAATCACTCGTTGGGACCCGTTCCGGGAAGTCGTAGCACTGCAGAACCGCGTCAACTCTCTCTTCCGCGATCTGAACGACGGAGAGAGTCCGATGACCACGGCCAGCTTTGTGCCGGCGGTCGATATCTATGAAGACGACAAGAAGGTGATGCTCAAGCTCGAAGTGCCGGGCATCGAGCAGAAAGACCTGGACGTGAGCGTGGAGAACAATACGCTGACCGTCAAGGGCGAGCGCAAGTTCGAGAAAGAGGAGAAGGAAGAGAACTTCCATCGCATTGAGCGGCGCTACGGGAGCTTCTTCCGCGCCTTCACGCTGCCTTCCACGGTCGATACGGAGAACGTGTCAGCCAGCTACAATGCCGGTGTGCTGAAGCTGGAGCTGGCCAAGAAGCCGGAAGCGCAGCCCAAGCAGGTCAAGATCAATGTGGCGGCCTAAATGCAGCTTCTAGCTGCTAGCTTCCAGCCTCTAGCTGTTTTGTGGCTAAATGAGGCCTGGATCTGGATGCGCCGGGGTGGGATGAAATCTTTCTCCGGCGCTCAACTTTTTTGTGCAATAGGCAGGGGAAGAACAAAATCTTGTGGGAGGTCTGGATTCTGGCCGCTGGCGGGAGCAAGCTAGAGGCTAGCGGCTAGGAGCTAAACGCAATGGCTATTCGTTGGGAAAAACTGACGGTTAAATCGCAGCAGGCGATAGAGCAGGCGCAAGCGCGGGCTGCGGAACTGGGCAATCCCGAAGTGCAGCCCGTGCACCTGTTGCTGGCGCTGGTGGAGGACCGGGAGGGCGTGATTCCCGCGGTGCTCGAGAAAATTGGCGTTCCCACCGAACGGCTGGAGCACGATCTGCACACCATCGAGGAAAAACTGCCTCGCGTGGCGGGAGCGGCCACGCAGCCGGGTCTGAGCCAGGCACTCAACAAGGCGCTGGAACAGGCCTTCCGCGAGGCCGTGAATTTCAAGGACGAGTACGTTTCCACGGAACACCTTTTGCTGGGCGCGGCGCATTTGAAAGGCGACGCGGCGCGGGATGCGCTGGTCGCTCTGGGCGCCACGCACGAGGCGATTCTGCAGGCGCTGACTGCCGTGCGCGGCTCGCAGCGCGTCACTGACCAGAATCCCGAGGGCAAATTCCAGGCCCTCGAAAAGTATGCCAAGGACCTGACCGAACTGGCCCGGCGCGGCAAGCTGGACCCGGTGATCGGGCGCGACGAGGAGATTCGCCGCGTGATCCAGGTGCTGAGCCGGCGCACCAAAAACAATCCTGTGCTGATCGGCGAACCGGGCGTGGGCAAGACGGCCATCGTCGAGGGCCTGGCGCGGCGCATCGTCTCCGGCGACGTGCCGGAAAGCCTGAAAGACAAGCGGGTGATCGCGCTGGACCTGGGCGCGATGCTGGCCGGCGCCAAGTATCGCGGCGAGTTCGAGGACCGGCTCAAAGCAGTGCTCAAGGAAATTGAAGAAGCGAACGGCGAGATCGTGCTCTTCATCGACGAGCTGCACACGCTGGTCGGGGCGGGCGCGGCCGAGGGCGCCATCGACGCCAGCAACATGCTGAAGCCGGCGCTGGCGCGCGGCGAACTACGGGCCATCGGCGCAACCACGCTGAACGAGTACCGCAAATATATTGAGAAGGACAAGGCGCTGGAGCGGCGTTTCCAGATCGTCTACGTCGGCGAGCCCAACGTGGAAGACACCATCGCCATTCTGCGCGGGCTGAAGGAACGCTATGAGGCGCACCACAACGTGCGCATCAAGGACGCGGCGATCGTGGCCGCGGCCACGCTCTCGCATCGCTACATCAGCGACCGTTTTTTGCCCGACAAGGCCATCGACCTGGTGGATGAGGCCGCGGCTTCGCTGGCCATTCAGATCGGCTCGGTGCCCACGGAGATCGATCAACTCGAACGCGAGAAAACGTCGCTGGAAATTGAGCGTGAGGCGCTGAAGCGCGAGACCGATGTGAACAGCCGTGAGCGCCGGGATGAAGTGGAGCGCGAGTTAGCCAAGCTCAAGGAGCAGATAACGGCGCTGCGGGCGCGCTGGACCAGGGAGCGCGAGGCGATCAGCCGCGTGAGCGAATTGAAGAAGCGGATCGAGGCGCTGCGCTTCGAGGCCGAGGAGCAGACGCGCAAGGGGCAACTGGACCGCGCGGCGCAGATCCAGTATGGGGAGCTGCCAAAGCTCGAAGCCGAGCTGAAGAAGCTGAACGCGTCGCAGGACGGCAATGCGGGCGCAGCGCGCATGTTGAAGGAAGAGGTCGATGAGGAGGACATCGCCAAAGTCGTCAGCAAGTGGACGGGGATTCCCGTCTCGCGAATGCTCGAAGGCGAAGTGACGAAGCTGGTGGAGATGGAGCAGCGGTTGAGGGAGCGGGTTATCGGGCAGGATGCGGCGCTGACCATCGTGGCCAATGCCATTCGCCGCTCGCGCGCGGGTTTGAGTGACCCGAAACGGCCGATTGGTTCGTTTATTTTTCTAGGGCCGACGGGCGTAGGCAAGACGGAGACGGCGCGCGCACTGGCGGAGTTTCTCTTCGACGATGAGCAGGCCATGGTGCGTATCGACATGAGCGAGTACATGGAGAAGCACGCGGTGGCAAGGCTGATCGGCGCACCGCCTGGGTATGTGGGCTACGACGAAGGCGGGCAGTTGACCGAGGCCGTACGCCGCAGGCCTTACGCGGTGATTCTTTTCGACGAGATCGAAAAGGCGCACCCGGATGTCTTCAACATCCTCTTGCAGGTGATGGACGACGGGCGGCTGACCGATGCCAAGGGCCGCACCGTGGACTTCAAAAACACGGTGCTCATCATGACCTCGAACCTGGGCGCGGCCATGCTGGCGGGCGACGCGCTCAAGAGCGAGCACGACTTCGATATGGCTCGCGAGTCGGTGATGCGGGTGCTGCGCGAGCACTTCCGACCGGAGTTTCTCAATCGCGTCGACGACATCGTGATCTTCCGTCCGCTGGGCGCGGCGCAGATGAGCAAGATTCTCGACCTGCGGCTCAACGAGGTGAGTAAGCTGCTCGAAGAGCGGCAGATTTCGCTGGAGCTGACCGAGCCGGCGCGGCAACTGATTCTGGCGGCGGGCTCCGACGCGGCCTACGGGGCGCGTCCGCTAAAGCGCGCCTTACAGCGCATGATCCAGGACCCACTGGCGATCAAGATTCTCAACGGCGAAGTTCTGCACGGCGCCCACGTCCGCATCGATGTGGACCGCAAGACGAACCAGTTAAAGTTTGAGCCGATGAGCCGGGAGGCGATGGCGTGAGCGCCTGTGGTGCGGCAGAGGACTTAGCACGATAGATTTGCGGCCTGATCTTGCTCAGGGATAAACTGTTCCCATGAAAACGACGACGCTCCGCGCGCTTCCCCTCGTCGCCGGCGTTCTGCTTTCGCTGGCCGCTACTTCCCTTCATGCTCAGGACTGGGCCAAAACCCGCCTCGAAGCGTCACCTCGCCACCGTGAGTACGTTTCTCTAAAGCACGGGAGTCGTACTGTCCAGGCCTTCGTAGTTTATCCGGAGGTCAAAACCAAAGCCCCGGCAGTGATCCTCATTCACGAAATCTTCGGGCTCAGCGACTGGGCCAAGGAGATGGCCGACGAACTGGCCGCGCAGGGTTTCATCGTCATAGCTCCCGACCTGCTCACCGGCTTCGCTCCGAACGGCGGCGGATCTGGCGACTTTGTCAGCCAGGACGCAACCGTGAAGGCCGTCTCCGCCCTTGATCCGGATGTTGTCACCGCCGACCTGGACGCCGCAGCCGATTATGCGAAACAACTGCCGGCAGCCAACGGAAAGATCGCGACTGTCGGCTTCTGCTGGGGTGGAGGCAAGTCATTCGCCTTCACAACCCATCGCAAAGACCTCTCCGCCGCCTTTGTCTTTTACGGTCCAGGCCCCGCTGATGTTTCCGCGATCACCGCTCCGGTGTATGGCTTTTACGCCGGCAACGACGCGCGCATCGGAGCCACCGTCCCCGCTACTATAACGGCGATGAAGGCCGCAGGCAAGAGATTCGAGCCTATCACGTACGATGACGCTGGGCACGGCTTTATGCGGGCCGGCGAAGATCCCGGTAACACAGTCCCCGGCAACAAGGCCGCCCGCGAACAGGGTTTTGCCCGGCTAGTCAAGCTGCTCAACGAGATGAAGAGCGCGCCCGCGGCCAGCAACCGAGCAGTGAACAGCACTGTTGCGAGGAAGTTTGGAGCCCATACCGTCACCTGCCACGACAGCGACGCTGCTTCGCCTGATGCAACCCTGTAATTATTGATTGCGGCTTGAGCCGACGAGCCGGGAGGCGATGGCGTAAAGGCGGCGAGTGAGTAGGTCACGAAGTCAGCCCGGTGATGAGTGATGCTTCGAGGGTTTCTGCTTCGAGGTTTCATCGATTGACGACCGTTACTTGAGGTTGAAAAACGGCGTTCCTCGCGCTACATCAAGACCGAAACCGGGCGCCACAGCTCCGGTGGGACAGACCTGAGCGCATCTCTGGCACAGAATGCATTCCCCAGAGAGGATACGCCGGCCAGACACGGCAAATGCCTTCACATCGATGTCCATCGGGCACACACGGGAACAGGCGCCGCAGCCGTTGCAGGCGTGGCGATCGGTGGCCATCTTCAGCAATGACAGCCGACTGGTCAGGCGCAGGACGACCGCGCTGGGGCAAAGATACTTGCAGAAAGCTCTCTGGTCGTTCATTGCAAAGGCGAGGCCGATGGATGCGGCATAGTAGACGCCGAATCCAATCAGGAGCGACTTTGCACCGGCCACCCCCACCGACCCAGGAACACCCCCAGCCCGGTGGCCAAAAACAAAGAAACTGAGGGCCGCGGCGGCGAGGACCGTTGCCATTCCAGCCAAGGGCAGGAAACGCCAGATGCCCATGCGGCGTCCTTTGCCGCGGCCCACGGGCAGCAGTTCCAGAACCATCGCCCGCCAGCATCCCCATCCGCATAAGATACGGCCGAAGAAGAGAGGTCCTACGACAAGAGTCGCCAGCGTGTGACCGATTGCTATTCCCATGGCGCCTTCGAAGAGCAGGAGAAAGAAGCCTTCGAGATCCAGGTTCGCGGAGGCAAGCAGGGAGAAGGCTAGAATGCTCAGTCCGCCGGTGAAGAGAACTAGGCGGCGCGCCCGTTGCTTCAGCTTCGATGGGGCAAGCGCGTATGCGGCAAGACAGGGACCTTCCGAGAATCCAAGTCCAAAGAGCGCGATGTCCATGGAGGGCTGTCCGATGCGAAGCCACAGGCACGCAGCTCCGCCGGCTGCCACGACCGTAAACAGGCTGGCAATGGCCAACAACGCTTTGCTCGGCTTGGCGGAACGCACGGGTTCTCCGACTGAAAGGCGATCTACAACCTTTTACGTAGCTTGCTGCTGAGAGGTTACATCCTGTCTAGGTTTCACAGGCCCGGCTTCTTGAACCGGGCCGCCAGGACCCTTTACCTCTCAGCTCCACGCATTACGCAAGATTTCACTCCTCCGGCGCACACAGGTCAACAACATCCACCAGAGAAACCTCAAACTCAATAGTCTAGAAAGATCCTCTCCACGAGAACACACGCTTTGAAACTGTGCTCAATTGACGCCTCTACTGCCGCAGCTCCACCAGCGTTGCCCCCTGCCCGCCTTCGTTTTGCGGTGCCTCAGCGATGGTGGCCACGTGCGGATGCGCTTTCAGGAACTCGCGGACGCCGCGGCGCAGAATCCCGGCGCCGTGGCCGTGGATGACGCGGACGCGGGGCAGGCCGGCGAGGAAGGCGCGGTCCAAATATTTCTCCAGCTCCTGCGTGGCTTCATCCACGGAGCGGCCGATGAGATTGATTTCCATGCGCATCTCGTCGGTCGAGGCGCTCGTAACGCTGACGTGGACGTTCTTCTGCTGCCGCGCGGCGGTGAGCGGCGTTTCCTTCCCCCTTGCAGAATCTTCACCAGAAGGTGAAGGTGCGGAGCACTCGTCGCGCTTGACGCGCATCTTGATGGGACCGAGCGCGACTTCGAAGACGTCCTTTTCCACCTCGCGCTGTACCACAGCGATCTTGTTCATCGACTTCAGGCGGACCTGGTCGCCTGCGGCGATGTGCTTCAGAATATGCGGCTGGGCGTTCGCGTCGCCTTGATCCGCGCCGGTGCGGTGAGCGACGACGGTCTGATTGAAGCTCTCCTGAAACTCGCGGCGAAGGCGCTGGATGCGGCGTTCGGCTTCCTTGGATAGCTTTTGTTGCGCGGCGCGGTCCTCGATGGCGCGGACCGTCTCGCGCATCTGGAACTCGAAGTCCTTGAGCAGCGAGGCCAGTTTGGTTTCCAACTCGCGCGTGCGGTTGCGCAGCTCGACATCGCCCTCGCGCGCCAACCGCGCTCGCTCCTGATTGAGCGCGTACTGCTCTAACCGGGCAGCCTTGCGGTCTTCTTCGAGTTGCGCGAGTTCCTTGTGGAGGCGGTCGAGGAAGCGGGCGATATCCACCTGCTGCGAACCCAAGCGCAGGCGCGCGGCGGCGATGATGCCGGCGTTCAGGCCGAGACGCTCCGCGGTCTGGATGCCGGCTGAAGCGCCGGGCACGCCAAGGCGAAGCTGATAGTTGGGCGCGAGCGTGACCTCGTCCACGCCGGCCGCGGCGTTGAGCGCGCCGGGGGTGTTGGCGGCGTAAACCTTGAGCGAGGTGTGGTGGGTGGAGATGAGCGACCAGGCACCGGATGCGAGGAAGTGGCTGGCGATGGCCACGGCCAGTGCCGCGCCCTCCTCGGGATCGGTGGAGGAGCCGAGTTCGTCGAGCAGAACCAGAGAGCTTGGGCCAGCTAGCCGCGAAAGCCGCTCCAGGTTGGTGATGTGCGCGGAAAACGTTGAGAGTTCAGCTTCGATGGATTGCGCGTCGCCGATATCGGCCAGGAATGCGGTGAAGACGGGAAAAATGGCTGCGGTGGCGGGCACGGGCAGGCCAGCTTGCGCCATCATGGCCAGCAGGGCCGTGGTCTTGAGCGTAACGGTTTTGCCGCCGGTGTTGGGACCGCTGACGATGAGCTGGCGAACTTCGGCGGTGAGCTCAAGAGTCAGAGGGACCACACTCGCATTGGGGCGGCCGCCGTTCAAGCGGAGATGCCTTTCGAGCAGAGGATGGCGGGCGGCTTCGAGGCGGAGAAGATCGGGCGCTACCGCCGGGGCCACGCAGTCGTAGTCGCGGGCAAAGCGTGCTCGGGCCTGGAGGCTATCCACCAGCGCAAGAACGCGCGCGCCTTCCACCAGGCCATGAGCATAGCCGCCTACCTGGCGGGTGAGGGCGACAAAGATACGGTGAATCTCGGCTTGCTCTTCTTCGATCAAGCGGACCAGTTCGTTGTTCTGCTCGATGGTTTCGAGAGGCTCGACGTAGACGGTCTGGCCGGAAGAGCTGGCGCCGTGGACCACGCCGCTTACGCGGCGCTTAAGTTCGCTGCGAACGGGAATAACGAAGCGGTCGCCGCGAATGGTGATGAGGTCTTCCTGGGTGGCACCCTCCTTGGTGAGCTTGCGCAGGGCGGCGCGGAGGCTTTCTTCGATGAGCCGCTGCTGGCGCTCCTGGTCGCGGCGAATGCGGCCCAGTTCAGGCGATGCGTTGTCGGCCAGCGACCCGTCCGGTTGAATTGTGCGCTCGATGGATTCGGCCAACGGGCGCATGCTGGTAGTAAGCACCGACGAAAGTTCGGAGAGACCGGACAGCTTCCCGGCCAGCCGCACCGGGGGCGATTGCAGCAGCGCCTGCCAGGAGGCTACGTCGTTGGCCAGGCGGGCGACGGCCTGGAGTTCGTTAGCCTCAAGGGCCGCGCCGGGAATCTGCGCCTTGGCGGCGTGCTGTGTAGGGTCGAAGAGGCCTCCCAGCGGAATCGAAACCTGCTCGCCGAGGAGTAGGCGGACCTCGCCTGTGAGCTGATGCTGGCGGGCGATCCAGGCTTCGTCGGTAGAGGGCTGAAGCGATAGGATTGCGCCGCGACCAACGGGCGAGGCGGCAAAGCCGGCAATGAGAGCCAGCAGCGGTTCCCACTCCAGAGCGGCGAAGTCGGCGTGTTCGACCTGCGACGGGATGGGATCGAGCAGAGGCATGTTCAGGAACTATCTTAGCGTTCCAGGGGAGTTGCCTTATAGCAAGGTGGTTTCTCATGTCTCTCCGCCGCGGCGGACGAGTGTCAAGTTCCAAGACATGGTCTACAGAGTGTCGAGGATGTCAACAGAGTCAGGCTTGGTCAAGACCGCCAGGATGAAATTGGCGCTGAGCGAGGTTATAGCGGTTCCACAATTGCTGTACCCCGAAATCACTTCCCTCCAGTGGCATTTCCCTCAAGAAAATGCCACCTTGCACGATGAAAAAAGGGCACGTGAATTGTGGAACCGCTCTAAGGAGGCAAAGAAACAATAAACACGTCCGCCCCTCGGCGAACCGAGAGGCGGGGTGAGCGCGGATGGGGTTGAGCTATTCGGCTGCGGCTGCTTCCGCCGCGGGCTCGGTGGCTGGGGCTCCGGTGGGAATTTCCTCGGCAGCTTCGGCCAGAACCCTGACCTTCACGTGCGCGGTGACTTCGCGATACAGCTTGATGGCCACGCTGAATTCGCCCAGGCTCTTGAGCGGCTCGTCCAGGTGAATTTTGCGGCGATCGATCTCGAAGCCCTTGGCCTCCAGAGCGGCGGCGATCTCGGCTGAGGTGACGGAGCCGAAGAGGTGGCCCGCATCGCTCGACTTGCGGGTGAAGTCGAGCACGACCGGCGCGAGCTTGACGACCAGTTCCTCGGCCAGTGCCTTCTCGGTGGCGGAGCGGCGGGCGGCGGCGGCCTTCATCTGCTCGATGACGGCCTTGTTGGCCGCGGTGGCCTGCATGGCCAGCTTGCGGGGCAGCAGAAAGTTGCGGCCGTAGCCGTCGGCCACCTTCACGACATCTCCGCGATGGCCCAGATTGACTACGTCTTCCTTCAGAATGACTTCCATTTCAAACTCTCCAGTGTTACTGGCGGCGGCGCCAGCGCCGGGGGCGCAATTGTCCTTTGGACAAGAGCACCGGCGATGCGACAACGCCGCGCATGATTTTCGAGCGGCATCCGGAAGACTGTCGCCTGCCAAATTCGTTCGATCAAGGCCACTCCCCATGACGCAGGAATGAACCGGGCGGACGGGCGACAGCTCGGGCTGAAAATTAGTGCCGCGTGGCAAACGGCAGCAGGGCGATGTTTCGGGCCTGCTTGATGGCGCGGGTCAGGCGGCGCTGGTGTTTGGTGCATACGCCGGTGAGCCGCCGGGGCACGATCTTGCCGCGCTCGGCTACAAACCCTTGCAGCAGCCGGACATCGCGGTAGGGGATCGCATCGATCTTCTCGGTGCAGAACTTGCAGACCTTCTTGCGGCGGAAGAACTTGCTGCGGCCGCCGGGTCCACTGGAGGGCCGTGCGCCGGGTCCGCCAGCGGGCCGGCCGCCGGTGCGCGGCCCTGAACCGTAACCGGGTCCAGGCCCCGAACCGGACTCCGGTCCGGAAGTGGTTTGGTGTGCTGCCGCGCCCGTTTCTGGCGCCTTTGCTTCAGTCTCGTCAGACATGCTTTTTCCTCTTATTCTCTTCTTGGGTCCGGTGGACCCGTTTTGGGGCCTCGGGACGCTGGATCGGGCCGGCGCGCCGGTTACTCAACAAATAGGGACCGGCAGTGGCAATGCGTGACAACTCTGCTAAGCGCCGGCCTGAATCGGCTCCGCAACTTCCGCCGGGGCAGACGCTGCAACGGGGACTGTGGCGGCCGGGGCCGCATGTTCAGCGCTCATCTTCCTGCGGGTGCCGCGCAGGGCCTTCACCTTGGCCAGGCGCTTCTCTTCCTCGTCGATGCGCACGGTGATGAACTTGATCACCGGCTCCGTGACGCGCAGACGGCGCTCCAGCTCCAGCACCACCGCGCCGTTGGCCTCGATGGTGAGCAGAACGTAGTTGCCCTCGCTGAACTTGCGCACCATGTAGGCAAGCTTGCGGCGGCCCATATTCTCGACAGACTTCACCACCCCGCCGCCACCCGTGACGGTCGCGGTAAAACCGGCAATCAGCTTGTCGACATCCTCTTCGGCCACGTCGGGTCGAACAATGAACATAACCTCATACACACGGGACATCCGTATTCCTTTTCTGCTGAATCATCGTGGGCCAGCCCCGATTTCCAGCCTTACGCTCTAGTCTCGCCCGCCACCAAACGCCTTGACGGATTCGTGCCTTCTTTACTCTTCCGCCGGAGGAGTTTCGCTCCGGCGGTTGAACTCGTTCATCGCGGCTGCAGGCCCATCTTCGAGGATGCGCCGCACGGCCTTCGCCACCCGGTCCAGCACCTCGTCCAGCACCGCCAAATCTGCCTTGCGCATGGGCGAGAGCAGGTAATCCTTGCCCAGCCGCCTGCCGCCTTTAGCCGTTATGGCCTCTGGTGGAAGACCTGGCTTTGCGCCGATACGGAGGCGCAACCACTCCTGACTGCGCAGGGCGCCGATAATGCTGCGGGCTCCTTTGTGCCCCGCGGCCGAACCGCGCTCCCTGATCTTGATGGTTCCCAGCCTTAGGTCCAACTCGTCGTAGATCACGAGCAGATCGGATGCCGGGTTCACATCAAACTCCCCAACCAGAGCGGCCACTGCCATTCCGCTCTCGTTCATAAAGGTCTCCGGCTTGGCCAGGACCACCTTGCGTCCCGCCATGCGGCAGGTTGCGGTAACGGCCCTGCAGCGCCGGTTCTGGACCACAACTCCCTCTTGTTGGGCGATGCGGTCGATGGCCATAAACCCCGCGTTATGCGGGGTCCACAAATACTCCAGGCCGGGGTTGCCCAACCCCACTACCAGAAAGGGGCTGTGCAAGGGACCAATACGTCCGCCGGACTCGGGGCCCCCGGCGAGCGATTTTTGCTCGCTGGGGTGACGGGACTCCGTTGCCTCGGCCAAGGCTTACTTCTTCGCCTCCGGCTTCTTGGCTCCCGCATCGACTGTCTTGGCTCCAGCATCGGCCTCGGCTTTGCCCTTCTTGGCGACTTCGGGCTCGGCTGTAGTTACAGCAGCGGCGGCTTCTGCTGCTGCTGCGGCCTCGACTTCGGCAGCGGTAGGCGCTTCTTCGCGGATGGAGACCACATGGGCCACGGTCGCATCCTCCGCAGTCAGGTACTTGACGGCGTCGGAGTGGGGCAGGCCGCTGACGCGCAGTACTCCGTGCATTTCCAAATGGCTGACGTCCACATCGATGTGGCTGGGGATGTCCGCCGGCAGGCACTCGATCTCGACCTCGCGCAACACCTGGTCCAGGATGCCGCCGGAGGTCTTGACGCCCACCGGTATGCCCAGCAGCTTGACGCGCACTTTGACGCGCAGAGCCTTTTCCAGGGCGATGCGCTTCAGATCGATGTGGATCAAATGGTCATGGACCGGATCGCGCTGCCAATCGACGATCATGGCCTTGGCCGCTGGCTGGCCGGCGACCTCGACATCGAAGATGGTGTTGTGCCCGGTCTCTGAGAAGAGAATCCGTGAAATCTGCTTGGGGTCCACTTCGACGGCCACCGGGGCGTGCCCGGGACCATACAGTACGGCGGGAATCTTGCCCGCGGCGCGCACACGGCGCGCTGCATTCTTGTTGAACTTGCCCTCGCGGGGCTTGGCTACGACGACTTCCGGCATTCGGTCTCTCGTTTCCTCATCTTCGGGCACGGGCCGGTCAGGGTCCGCTCCCTTTGTTAAGCCAGTGGTCAGTGAACAGTGGAAAGTAAAAACTGCTCGACTGTCACCGATTGCCAACTACCAGCTATTGGTTAATAAAACTGATCCATGTACAGTGGTTGCTGTTCACTGTCCACTGTTCACTGACCACTTACGAAAACAGCGTGCTCACGCTGGTCTCCATGTGGATGCTCTCGATGGCCGCGCCCAGCAGGCCGGCGATGGAGAGCACCTTGATCTTGGGCACCTTCTGCGCCGCCTCGCGCAGTGGAATGGTGTTGGTGACCACCACCTGTTCCAGGCGCGACGCGGCGATGCGTTCGATGGCCGGGCCGGATAGCACGGCGTGGCTGGCGCAGGCATACACACTGGTGGCGCCGGCATCGAGCAGGGCGTCGCCGGTCTTCACCAGTGTTCCGGCCGTGTCGATCATGTCGTCGAGGATCAGGCAGGTTCTCCCTTCCACGTCTCCAATCACATTCATCACCTCGGCCACGTTCATATCAGTGCGCCGCTTGTCCACGATGGCCAGGGGAGCACCTATCTTCTGTGCAAAAAACCGCGCCCGTTCCACGCCTCCGGGGTCCGGCGAGACCACCATCAGGTTGGGCAGGTTGAGTTCGCGGAAGTAGCTCACCAGCACCGGGCTGGCGTAGAGGTGATCGACGGGAATGTTGAAGAAGCCCTGAATCTGCGCCGCGTGCAGGTCGACGAACAGGGCGCGGTTGGCTCCGGCGGTGGTCAGCAGGTCGGCGACCAGCTTGGCACTGATGGCTACACGGGGTTTGTCCTTGCGGTCCTGGCGGGCGTAGCCGTAGTAGGGCACAACCACCGTGATCCTGGCCGCTGAGGCCCGCTTGAGCGCGTCGATCATCACCAAGAGTTCGACAAGGTGCTGGTCCACCGGATAGCAGGTGGGCTGAACCACGAAAACGTCGACTCCGCGGACGTTTTCGAGGAGTTGAAAGAAGACCTCGCCGTCGGCGAAACGCTGAATCTTGGCCTCGCCCACGGCAACACCTATATGGCGGCCAATTTCCTCGGTGAGCGGCCGGTTGGCGGTGCCGCTGAAGAGCTTGAAGCGCTTATCTTCACTCAGGTTGCGGCTCCGCTTGCGCTCCACGGCCGGTTTGGCGTCTTTTACGCGCCCCGCGGCGTTCTGGGGCGCAGCCTTTTCGGGCTCTTTTGGCGCCCCATCCCGGGGCGCGTTCGGCCCGCTTTCCGTCTGTTTGTCTTCCGCCGTGACCGTCAATGTTTCCGTTTCCATCCGAAGAGCACCTCCAAGCTGGTTGGCTTTGGCTGCTGCTTTACAGTGGACAGTGTTCAGTGGCCATGAAAACTGCTGCCGGCTGACTGTTACTTGCTTCTGAATTCTGTTCACTGACTGCTGTTCACCGTTCACTGAATCTTTGGCTGGGCGACCAGGATTCGAACCTGGACAAATGCCTCCAAAGGGCATTGTCCTACCATTAGACGATCGCCCAAAATTCGACAGCCGACCGTGAGTTTCTCCCGCCGACCGGACGGCTGTCAACCCGCATCAGGCAGAAGCATTTCGCTCCAGTACTTCGATCGCGGCAGGGTGCGGGTCAACGTGCTCCGCACCTCCGCGCTTTGGACCTGGTTCTTCAACCGAACCTGCGCCGCTTCCGCATCCTCGCGGGTGCGGTACAACCCGTAGAGCGCCGAACCGGAGCCGGACAGCGAGGCATGGAGGGCCGCCTCCGGCGTGCCTAGCCCCAAAAGAATGCGCTTGATCTCTGCAAGGGAGGGATGCTGGGGGAAGACGACGCGTTCAAAGTCGTTCTCGATCCAGCTACTGATCCCGGCGCGGACAAGCGCGGACTCTTGAGGTCCGGCCAGGTTCTCCCGACTGAGGAGAACACCGGAGGAGCCTGCTCCCTGCCCACCCCTCGGGATTGCTCCCGCAAAGGCGCTGACATAGGCGCGGCTCAACTTCTCTAGTTTATCCGCACTGCCCTCGGCGGTCAAACCCCGCTGGGCGCAGAGGGCGTCCCAGTCGCGAAAGGCTTGCGGGGTAGAGACGCCGACTTCGGGCGTGGCCACCACGCACCAGACCGGTTCAATGTCCGCCAGGGGAAAGACTTGTTGGCCGCGGTCGAGGCCGAGAACGGAGCCGCCGATGAGGAAGAGGGGCACATCGGAGCCGACCTGGGCGGCAATTTCAAGGCGTGTGGTCTCCCAGGTCTCAACATCGAGACCCTTCGGCAAGCTCAGGGCAGGCTCTGGGGCACCCGGCTGACCTGCAATCCCTAACTCCGCTTCCAGCCCCACCAGCGCGGCCACCGCGTTGCCCGAGCCCGCGCCCAGGCCGCCCTGCACCGGAAGCCGTTTGTCGATGTGGATTTGAACGTCGGCGGTGCGACCCAGCGCCTCCAGCGCCAGCGCAACCATCTTCCAGGCCGTGTTGCCGTCGCCGGTTGGAACACGCCGGTCGTTCGAGGTAAGTTGAAGCGCTGTGGTTCCAGCCTGACGGGCTGTAACTGTTACCAAGTCGTACAACTCCAGAGTCTGATAGACCGTCGCCAGCGCGTGGAAGCCATCCGGCCGCGGCGCACCAATATGAAGGCCCAGGTTGATCTTGGCGCGCGAACGAACGGTTGTGGGCATACCAGTTCATTGTAGAGCGGGAGCCTTTCGGGGGGTTACAGACAGCCGAACTATATCAAACCGTTACTTTAACGACGATATCTCTCTGGCTCCTGCGTACTATCTATGTCGAAGAAGTCCGGGGCTGAGCACGCCAGACAATTCCCGGGTGGCCGCCGCAACCTTTGGCCAAGGCCGGAATCGTCCGATCAATCATTCTCCGGTGAACGGGAAAGAACCCCGGACCGGGTTGGTTTGAAAAGCGTGCGAAAGGAGGATCTATGTATTCCCTCTGCAAGCTCGGCGTCTCATTCGCGATCCTGTTGGTTGCCACGGCTCCTTCCCTGCCTGCCCAGGAGGCCATCCACTCCGCGCCCATGGTTGAGCGCTACGGCAAGCCCTACGTGATGGTCACCATCAACGGGAAGGGACCGTACCGCTTCATTATCGACACGGGAACCGGCGCGGACGCTTTTGTGAGCCCGGAACTGGCCGATGAGCTGCGGTTGCCCACCGAAGCGGAGGCGGTGGTGTTGAATGACCCAAGCGGGCAGGGCGGGCAGCGGGCGCCCGTTGTCCTGCTCGAATCCATCCAGCTTGCCGGGGTGAAGTTCTACTGGGTGAAGGCCATCCGCCATGAAGTGACCGGGGAAGCCGGTTTCTGCCAGGGCCTGCTCGGATTCACTCTCTTCCGCAACTATCTGCTCACGCTCGATTTCCCCAACCGGCGGGTCCTGCTGACCGCGGGCTCCCTCACGCCGGATGGGGAGAAAACGGTGCTTCCCTTCCGCATGCCGGATGGGGTACCGGTCATCTCGCTGCGCGTGAATGGGCAAGGCGTGGAGGCACAACTGGATTCCGGCGGGGGAGGCCTCACACTGCCGGAGGAGCTGGCGGCTCATCAGAAATGGGAGATTGATCCGGTCGTTTTTGCTACGGGCCATACCCTGTGCACGCGTTTCGAGATCAAAGCGGCCAAGCTCGCCGCGGACGTGACGGTGGGGAAGTACACCTTCACCCATCCGGTCGTGGAAATCCACCCGGCATTTCCGCTGGTCAACTTCGGATCGCCGCCCATGCAGAGTTTTGCCATCACCTTCGATCAGGAGAGCCTGCTGGTGCGCCTCGACGCAGACCGCAACCACTTTAGGCTGATGGCTCCGCCCAGCCCGACGCGCCTGACCTACCAGCCGGAGGCGGAGCCCGCGCCTCCGCATTTGGTACCGGTGGGATGAGGCGGCGCAAGCGGGTTTCAGGCGGTCCGGGCGCGGCGCGCCGATGTAGAAACGGGGGTTGAATCTGTTGACTTCGAAGGCGGCGAAAGGCGGAATCGGAAACCACATTGCGGAAAAGCCGCCTCGCAGGCGGGCGGAAACACCTGAAAGGCAGACCTGGAGGACAGCAAAGACCAGCAAAACATCTCAAAAAAGGGTGCATTTGCGTATAATTTGGCCCCTTTTTTGTACATTTTGAGTAGGTAAAAGCGGTGTTTTGCCAGGGGCGAGAGACAGAAGCAGGTCCCCTTCGGCAGGCTCAGGGCAGGCCTTCGACTCGCTACGCTCGCTCAGGAGAGACGATGCGAAATGCAGAACGGGATTTGGCGCGGAAGAGATTGGACAAGGAACTGCGGTTCTACCGGCTGGCGGCCAGGCAGCTGAACTGCACCCAGGATTTGCTGCGGGCGGTGCGGCACGTGCTGGGAGTTCCGTTGGCGGAGGTGGCTCGGGGGCTGGGGGTGAACCGCTCGGTGATCCTGCGGCTGGAGCAGAGCGAGGGGCGGGGGACGATCTCGCTGAATTCGATGGAGCGGGTGGCGAGCGCCATGGGCTGCAAGTTTATCTACGCGATCGTGCCGCTGGAGCAGAAGACGCTGGAGGAGATAGCGGACCGGCGGAAGTGGACGAAGCTGCTGGCGGATGCGGACGGAGGGACTAGGGACTTGGGAGCAGGGACTAGGGAAACAGAGAATTGAGAACAATAAGAAGTCTACTTTTTCAGTCTCGATTCTGCCTGAAATATGGTAAGATTTCCTTGTATCCTTAAAAGAGGTGAATCATGCTGGCTAAACTGACCGTCAAAAACCAGCTCACGCTCCCCAAGGCGGTGGTGACGCGCTTCCGGGGCGTGGAGTATTTCGAGGTGAGCACGGATGGCTCCGCGATCACGCTCAAGCCGCTGCGGCGCAGCCGGATCGAGGAGGTCTGGGCACACCTGGAACAGCTAGGCATCACCGAGCAGGACGTGGACGACGCCGTCCGCTGGGCGCGTGAAACCGAGTGACCATGCAGCCCATGCGCCGGGTGGTCTTCGATACCAATGTCGTTCTCTCCGCGCTGCTGTTTCCCGCCGGCCGGCTGGCTTGGCTTCGTCAGCACTGGCGGGAAGGCGGCGCCGTGCCGTTGATCTCCCCGGCAACGGCGCGGGAACTGACACGGGTTCTTGCCTATTCCAAGTTCCGGCTCTCCGAACAGTACCGAATGGAGCTGCTGGCGATGTACATTCCCTACTGCGAGAGCCTCAATCTGGTAAACAAATGCCCCGTTGCGTGCCGAGACCCCAAGGACCAGTCCGTGCTGGACCTAGCGCACAGCGGCAAGGCAGAGTTTCTGGTGACGGGCGACGAGGATTTGCTGGCGCTGGCGGGGCAGACTGCATTTGTCATCGAAACGCCGGAGGGGTACCGGCGAAGAGTTGCTGGCGGCGAAGAGGAACACTAATCAGGTTGGACGACACAGCGCTCAAGCCCACGGAATTTTCCCACGCCCCGAACCTGAAACCGACCGCGAGCGCCCCTCAGTGGCCACAGGTGCGGACAATTCACCAAGATAGTGTTGAGAGTCTGGCCTCCATGTGAAGAGCACACCCATTGAGTGGTCGGTCAACCATTTTTCGTCGTTCAACGCCGCTGCAAGATCGTGAGATAGGGTTAGCTTCACGGTGGAAAGAAGCACTGGTGCATTTCGATTCAGAATTCTCGCGTATGCGTCGATGATGTACTCACCAGCAAGAAACGCAAAGGAGGAAGCATCTTTGGGTGGTAAGAAGTGATGATTGGAGGAAACGCCTTCATCTCCTACCCGCAGACCGCTGCCAATCTTCAATTCTCTGGTTTCCCCGTACATCCAAAAATTAAACGTCTGTGTAAATTCGCCCCGCCGTACCTTGAGGTACAGAGCTTCAATGATGTAGCCGCGCTTTCCTGTTGCAAAAAGCATTGCCCGGAAAAAGACTTTCGGTTGTTCGTTTTCATAGAGAAATCCGATGAGCATTGGCTGTGTCATGCCGAGCTTGCCTCGTCGGAAGGTGAGCCACGCCACCGTAATGGAAAGCACAAGCGATACTACCGACAATAGAAGCGGAACGAATTCCATACGCATATGTCCTCTATTGAGTAACTGCCGTGTTCGTTGAGCTACCCATTCCTATTCCCTGCCCTCTCCCAGCCAGCGTTTGGTATTGAGCAACTGACGCTGGTCGAGCGCCCAGACTTTGCCGGTCAGCTCATCGGCCCCTTTGCCTTCGCGGATCGACTTATCAAACTCCGCAGCCACGGCTTGCATCTTGGCGTCGAGGTCGTCGAGGAAGCTGAGGACCAGGGCTTCAGGGATCATGGGGAGCTTGGGGGAGCCGAACTCCAGCTTGCCGTGATGGGAGAGGATCATGTGCAGGAGCAGAGTTTTGAGGCGCGGCGGGAAGCCGGGCAGGCTGTCGATGGCGCGCTCGACCAAAGCCACGCCCATCTGAATGTGGCCCAGCAGGACGCCTTCCACGGTGTACTCGAAGCCGAGCTCCCAGGAAAGCTCGCTGACCTTGCCGATGTCGTGAAGAATGACGCCGGCAAGGAGGAGGTCGCGGTCGAGGATGGGGTAGTGGGAGGCGACGCGGTCGGCCAGGGTGAGCAGGCTTACGACGTGCTCCAGCAGGCCGCCCAGCCAGGCATGGTGGAGCTGCTTGGCGGCGGGAGCTTCGCGGTAAGCCTGGGCGAGGGCGGGATCATTGAGTATCGTGCCGAGCAAAAGTTTGAGGTCGGGGTTGGCGAAGCTGGCGACAAAGCTGAGAAGCGCACGCCAGAGGACTCCCACATCCTGAGTGGTGGAGGGCAGGAGGTCGGATTTGTCCACCTCGCCGGGCGCGGCCTTGCGAAGCTGGTCGATCTTCATCTGCAGGCGGTCGTCGAAGCGGGAGGCGCTGCCGCGGGCCTTGACGACGTCGCCACGCTCGAAGTCCCTGGCGATGCGCGGGTCAGAGGGCTCCCAAACGCGGCCTTCGAGCTGGCCGGTCTTGTCGCCCAGAATGAGGTTGAGGTAGGGCTTGTTGTTCTTGGTGGTGCGCTGCTGCTTGGCCAGGACGATAAAGAAGCCGTCGAAGGGTTTTCCCTCGTCGAAGGCGGCCAGATCGGCGATGTAGATGTCTTTCATTCTGCGGAGAAGATTAACGCAATTGCCTGGTTTTGCCAAAAAGGAGCTGGGCATGAGGCGGTCGATGCTCGGAATGGTGATGCTGTTGGCAGCCATCTCCAGCGTTGTCCTCGGATGTGGAGGGGGAAGTAATGGCGGTAATCAGGGCGATCAGGGCACCACGCCGGGCAGTTACGTCATCACCGTAACCGGCGTATCAGGCGCCGGAACGGAGACGGGCACGGTTGCCCTCACTGTGCAATAGCACGAAACGGCATCATTCTCCGCGAGGGAGAGTGGGGCCGTTTCCCAGGATTCGGGTCAGCCCGGAGGCCGAAGCCCCCGGCTCCCTCCGGATCGTAATGCCCAGTCCAGCGCGGTTGGGGTCCGTGGTTTCCCAGGTCTCAAAATCGAGACCTGGGGCACCCGGCTTCTTCACCGCGCATTTGCTTTCGAAAGGAGATTCTCTGCATCCGAAGCCGAAATGGAGAAGTTTATTTCGGGCACTTCGATTTTCTCTCCCAGTCTAACGCGATGCATAAAGAGTTGAATTGTCACACCGATAATCTTGTCAGTCAACGTGTCGATCCTGAGCAGGTCGCCGTTCGCGTTTTCGACGGAGGCGACTCTCCCGGTCGGAGGAACAAGAGATATATAGAGCACGTCTACTTCTTGATTGTACGTGATTCTCATTTACGTCTCCTTTCCGTCACTTCGTACCAGATTTTGATGCGTCTTTTCGGTATATCGGCGGCCCAACCTGAGAAGAATAGGTAGGATCATCTGGGTAGGCAGTCGCGACGACCCCTACTGTTCTGCCTGTCACTCTCATTGACGGATTATCGTAGTACACGATAACCCTAATCGTATCAGTCGTCGAGACACTTTCAAACGCAAAGGCCTTTCCTGTTTTTGTACTTGGACGCACAAAATCGGGATTGCGAATAGCTCTCGCAACGTCTGCTTCACGTCCGGCCATCTCTGGATGCCCTTCGATTGGATCGAGGACATGATAATGCCACTGGGGATAGGAGCAGGTGACAGCATTCCCCCAGAGATCGGCCTCGTGGACTACATCTTTGGGCTTGCTGGATCTTCTTTTTGAGGCCATTGAATCGTCCCGAATTGCTTCTCATACCTTTCGAGCGTTTCGTTCATTGCCTGGACTAGAGCCTTGAAGTGCGTGTGAGACATGGCAATGTTCGCTCTCAACTCTAGCTCGGGCTTTGTAAGGCCCACAGGACCATTCAACACAATTTCCGTGAAAACAATCCGGACATCATGAGGACCAGTCATGACTGCCGCATTGTTTGCATACACCGGCTTAACGTCAGCGGGATTAGCAACGTGCATTTCGTTGACATCGATAGCCACCAACTGCGGTGGCGGATCATTCACTTTGCGCGTTCTCGCCTCATTTTTTGGCATGATTGATAATCCTTACCCCAAGAATACGCTAGATGTCAATAATTATTGCAATTCGTCCTTTCTTCGCCGCCGAGGTATTTGGTTAGCCTTCCATATTCTTACCCAAATTCCTCACCCACTGACCTGAAGCTCCCCATTTTGGAACCGCGAATTTGAGCGAAGATTACCCTTTTGCAAACATCTGCTTGATGCCGCGGAGGGCCTGGCGGGTCCGCTCTTCGTTCTCAATAAGGGAGAAGCGCACGTGCCCGTCCCCGTAGTCGCCAAAGCCGATGCCGGGCGAAACGGCGACTTTAGCCTCGCTGAGCAGCAGCTTGGAGAACTCCAGCGAGCCCAGCTTGCGGTACTGGGCGGGAATCTGCGCCCAGACAAACATGGTGGCCCTGGGCAGAGCCACCGGCCAGCCCAGCTTGTTGAGGCCTTCGACTAAGACGTCGCGGCGCTTGCGATAGTTCTCGCAAATGGCCTGGACGCACTCCTGCGGCCCCTCAAGGGCCTGAATGGCAGCCACCTGGATGGGCGTGAAGGTGCCGTAGTCGTAGTAACTCTTGAGGCGTGCGAGAGCGTTGACCAGGACCGGGTTGCCGACCATGAAGCCGACGCGCCAGCCGGGCATGTTGTAGCTCTTGGACAGGGTGAAGAACTCGACGGCAATGTCTTTAGCGCCGGGAACCTGGAGGACGCTGGGGGGCTTGTAGCCGTCGAAGGCGAGGTCGGCGTAGGCCAGGTCCTGGATGAGGTGGAAGCCGTACTCCTTGGCCAGTTCAACGAGGCGGGCGAGAAAGGGCAGCTCGACACACTCGGTGGTCGGATTGGAGGGAAAATTGACGATGAGGGCCTTGGGGCGCGGCACCATGCGCGGAATCAGGTCCTCGAGCTGCGCCAGGAACTGCTCCTGGTCGGTGATGGGCACGCTGACCACGTGGGCGCCGGCGATCACCGGCCCATAAATATGGATGGGATAGCTGGGATTGGGCACCAGCACCGTGTCCCGCGAGTCGAGAATGGCCAGGCACAGGTGGGCGATGCCTTCCTTGGAGCCGATGGTGACGATGGCCTCGGTTTCGGGGTCCAGATCGACGTCGTAGCGCGTCTTGTACCAGTTCGCGATGGCCCGGCGCAGGCGCGGGATGCCGCGGGAGACCGAGTAACGATGGGTCGCGGGCTTCAGCGCCGCCTCCACCAGCTTGTCGACGATGTGCTTGGGCGTGGCTCCGTCGGGATTGCCCATTCCGAAATCGATAATGTCTTCGCCACGGTGGCGGGCGGAGCGCTTCATGGCGTCGGTGATGCTGAAGACGTAAGGCGGGAGGCGCTGAATGCGGGAGAACTCTTCCATGATGACTCCATTATCAACTGCGCGCGGGCAGTACAAAGGGAAATGGGGGCAGGAATCAGGCGCGGATGGGCCTGATTTAGAACTGCCTGCTGGGATTTGGGATGAGAAAAGCGGGTATCTAGGCGGCCGGAGCCGCCGCAGCGATGGCGAGGACGGGATGGCAGGGGCGGCGCATGGATTGATTATAGCGCGCTGGGCGGAAACAGCGGGGCCGGATGGGTTACTGCGGGCCGGGCAGGATGGAAGCGCGCGGTTTTCAAGCGAAATGGTTCATATTGAACAGAATTCCCATGGCGAGGTGGGAAAATGGAAAGGGGAGCAGCCTGCCGCAGCGAGCGCGTCCGCACTGTTTCCGAGCTGGGAAATACGGCCTGAACTTGATTGTCCGCGCTCGACCGCAGCCGCTCTTTTCCGCGGAGTTTATTCATGAATGCCCTTTTGGTTTATCCCAAATTTCCCGAAACGTACTGGAGCTTCAAACATGCGTTGTCGTTTGTCGGCAAACGGGCGGCGCAGCCTCCGCTGGGACTGATGACGGTGGCTGCTCTGTTGCCGGGCGCATGGAAGAAGCGGCTGGTGGACACCAACGTGGAGCGGCTGCGCGACCGCGACCTGGCCTGGGCAGACGTGGTGTTGCTGAGCGGCATGCACATCCAGCGCGAGTCGCTGGCGGCTATTGTGGAGCGGTGCCGGGCGCGCGGGTTGCGGACGGTGGTGGGCGGCCCCATCGCCAGCAGCCTTTCGCCGGCCGAGCTCAAGGCGGACCACGTGGTGATCGGCGAGGCCGAGGCGCTGATTGCCGGTCTGGCGCGCGACCTGGAGGAAGGAACAGCCAAGGCGGTCTATCAGGCCGCGGAACGGCCGGAGATGGAGACCAGCCCGCTTCCCGACCTGAGCCTGATCAAGATGAACCGCTACTCGACCATGACCGTGCAGTACTCGCGCGGCTGCCCCTTCAACTGCGAGTTCTGCGACATTATCGAGATCTACGGCCGGCGGCCGCGCACCAAGGCCGTGGCGCAGGCGCTGGCCGAGTTGAACCAGTTGCGCGCGGCAGGCTGGCGCGAATCGGTGTTTATCGTGGACGACAACTTCATCGGCAACAAGGCGCGGGCCAAGGAGCTGCTCAAGGCGCTGATCGAGTGGCGCAGCCAATACAAGACCAACTTCGACTTCATCACCGAGGCTTCACTGAACCTGGCCGACGATGCGGAGTTGATGCAACTGATGAAGGATGCCGGATTTACCTCGGTCTTTCTGGGCATCGAGACCCCCGATGAATCGGGACTCATCGCCAGCAACAAGCTGCAGAACACGCGGCGCAGCCTGCTGGACAGCGTGGCTACGATCCAGAGTTACGGCATGCAGGTGATGGGCGGCTTCATCCTGGGCTTCGACACCGATGGCGAAGACATCTTCGACCGCATGGTGGATTTTATTCAGAAGAGCGGCATCCCCATTGCCATGGTCGGGCTGCTGCAGGCCATGCCGGGAACGCAGCTTTTCCGGCGCTTGTGGAAGGAGGGCCGGATTGTGGATGCGGGCCAGGGCGACAACACTTGCGACAAGCTGAACTTTCTTCCCAACATGGACGCGGCCAAGCTGGTGGAGGGCTACCGCTCGGTGCTGAAGCGGATCTACTCCAGCGCGGCCTACTATGAGCGTGTCAAGCTGTACCTGAGCCGCACGCAGCCGAAGGGTGGAGAACGAGTGTCGACGCAGCGCTGGCTCACCCGCGACAATGCGCGCGCCTTTGTCACCTCCATCATCCGCCAGGGAGTCTTCGGGCGGCAGCGCTGGAGTTACTGGAAGTTTCTGCTGACAGTGGCTGTACGCTATCGCCACTGCGTGGGCGCGGCCATGACGCTGGCGGTGATGGGCTATCACTTCCAGGTGATGACGCGGAGACTTCTGAAGGCCGTGGATGAGGCGATGCAGCCCTCCGGAATGGAAAAGGGATTGGCGGAGAAGGCGGGCGGCGAGTAAAGGAGAGCCATCGCCAGAAATGCCGAAGCCGGGCCTCCCCAAGCCGGCGAATTTATACTGAAAGACAACATGAGCACATTTTTGCCTGTAGACGAGCAGATGGACCTGCTTGAGAAGGGCGCCGCGGAGATCATCCGCGTGAGCGACCTGCGCGAGCGCCTGGAAGAAAGCCGCAAGACCGGACGCCCGCTGCGGGTGAAGGCAGGCTTCGACCCCACCGCGCCCGATCTGCACCTGGGCCACACGGTGCTGATGCGCAAGATGCGCCACTTCCAGCAGCTCGGCCACCAGGTGATTTTCATGATCGGCGATTTTACCTCGCTCATCGGCGACCCGACGGGGCGGAATGTGACGCGCAAGGCGCTGACGCGCTCTCAAATCAACGAAAATGCAGTCACCTACAAACAGCAGGTCTTCAAGATTCTGGACGAGAAGAAGACCGAGGTTCGTTACAACTCGGAGTGGCTGGGCAAGCTGGGCTACGAGGGAACGATCCGGGTCACATCCCACTTCACCGTCTCGCAGATGCTGGAGCGGGACGAATTCCACAAGCGCTTCCAGGCCGAGGAGCCCATCAGCCTGCACGAGCTGCTCTACCCGGTGATGCAGGGCTACGATTCGGTGGCCCTGGAGTGCGACGTGGAACTGGGCGGGACAGACCAGAAGTTCAACCTGCAATGCGGACGGGACTTGCAGCGGCACTACGGACAGAAGCCGCAGATCGTGCTGATGACGCCGATCCTGGAGGGCCTGGACGGCGTGCAGAAGATGTCGAAATCGTTCGGCAACGCCATCGGCATCAACGAGCCACCCGCCGAGATGTACGGCAAGCTGATGAGCATCTCGGATGAGCTGATGTGGAAGTACTGGGTGTTGCTGACCGACCTGAAGCGAAGCGAAGTTGACGCGCTCAAGTCTGAAGTGGCCGGCGGCAAACTGCACCCGATGGAAGCCAAGAAGCGGCTGGCGCGGACGATTACTTCGGGCTTTCACGGCGAAGCCGCGGCCGCGAGCGCCGATGAGAATTGGGCGCGGATGTTCCAGCAGAAGGAGACCGCGGAGGACCTGGAAGAGGTTTCTGTCGCGTTTGCAGATGTGGCCGCGCCGGAGCCGAAGCAGATTCGGTTGCCGAAGCTGCTGGTTCAGATGGGACTGGCAGCGAGCGGCGCCGAGGCCAACCGCAAGATCGCCGAAAAGGCCGTCAAAATCGATGGCGAAGTGGCCGCCAACGCGCTGGTCCCGCTGGCCGGGCTGCCGGCGCGGCTGGTGGTGAGGCTGGGCAAGCGGACGAAGGTTGCGGTGGTCGCGTAAAAATGGCGCTCCGAAATTAGCCAAATGGCTTATACTAGAGATGGAGGCGTGTCATGGCGACCCATTCCGTACCCGAAGTGCTCGGTGGCGAAGATGTTCTGGGCAAGCCAGTGAACAAAGGCGGGGCCCTGGCGGAGTTGGTGCGCGAGGGGCTGCCCGTAAAGGCGCTGCTTCTGCTGGCCGAGCGGCTGGACGTGCGTCAGGCGGAAATCTCTGAAAAGATTGGCATTCCCAAGCGCACGCTGACCCGTCGACTGGCGCAGCATTCCCGGCTTACGGCGGCCGAGTCGGATCGGGCCGTGCGGCTGGCGCAGGTTTACTCGACGGCGGCGGAGACGCTGGGGGACGGGGACAAGGCGGCGGCGTGGCTCAAGACTCCGAATCGTGCCTTGCGCGGAGGCCGTCCGCTGGACCAGTTGGACACCGATCCCGGCGTCCGCGAGGTCGAGGACGTGCTGGGGCGGATCGCCTACGGCGTTTATAGCTGATGCAAATCTGGCGCATCTGCCGGGCGCGGTTTGCCGGCGAGGCGTTCTCCGGCCTGGGAGCGCGGCGCTTCGGCGGGCGATGGAACTCGCCCGGCGTGCCGATGGTCTACGCGTCGTCCTCGCTGGCGCTGGCGGCCATGGAGTTGTTTGTTCACCTGGAGCCGAACCAGCAACCGGATGACCTGGTCTCGATTGCGGCACAGCTGCCCAAGGGAGAACCGGCACAGCGCCTGGAACCGGACGAGTTGCCGCCGGGCTGGTGGACCGACGATTTCGAGCCATTGCGGATGATCGGGGACGGGTGGATTCGCGAGAAGAGGTCGCTGGCCATCGAGGTCCCTTCGGCTGCGCTGCGCATGGAGTGGAATGTGCTGGTGAACCCTCTGCATCCGGCGATTGCAGAGGTCAAGATTGAGCCGGCGCAACCGTTTCACTTTGATGCAAGGATGTTCCGGTGAGATGGAGTCCCGACTGTGCCTGGAGTTGAGCTTCGTGCTTTCCCAGGTCTCAAAAGCGAGACCTGGGGCACCCGGCACCCGGCGGCGGTGATTGTATAAGATTCTCGCTCTAGTTGACTTACCGTCAGTCTGGCCCGAGACTAGGCGCGGTCTCAAAGGAGAGACCGGACATGGATGCATTACAACAGCAAATTGAGGAAATCGGGAAACTTCTTTCTGAGATCGGTGGTTCCAATTTCGTGGCAGTCAATAAGCCCTACGGCAACCGGCTGCCATATAGATGGGAAGTCAGAACGAAAGACGAGCCCATCCATTACGTCACAACGATTCAACTGACAGCGCGCGACATCCTTCGTCTGAACGACTCACGAGAGGATGAGAAGCGGGAATATTTGCGCAGGAGGTTCGGGCATTTATTCTCATCACACTGAGTAATTGAATCACTGGCTTTCTTTAGCCATGCAGTGCAAATTTGCGGGCGGATTCGAGGAGCTTGGCCACTGATTCTTTGGAGCAGGACTCGGTGTAGATGCGCAGCAGGGGCTCGGTGCCGCTGGCGCGGAGCAGGAGCCAGGTTTCGGCGGCGTTCGGCTTGGTGGCGGCCTCGGGATTATCGAGATAGAACTTTACGCCGTCGAGGGTATCTTGGCGCAGGATGGGCATTCCGGCAAAGACCGGGTCGCCGGGCTGGAGCGCTTTGGCCCGGGTGACGACGCCGTTCATGACGTCGTTGGGGATATGCAGATCGATGCGGCCATACTGGTGTTCGCCGTACTCGGCCTGGAGATCGGCGACGAGCTGGCCCAGGGTCTTGCCTTCCTCGGCCATGACGTTGGCCAGCAACAGCGAGTTGAGCAGTCCGTCGCGCTCGGGCAGGTGGCGCTGGAAGCCGATTCCGCCCGACTCCTCGCCGCCCATCAGAATCTCCCGCTCCAGCATGTAGTCGCAGACAAACTTGAAGCCGATGCCATGCTCGATCAGTTCGCGGCTGTGCTTCTTACAGATGCGGTCGAGCATCTTGGTGGTGTTGAAGGCGCGGGTGACGGCGCCGGGCCAGTCGTTGTGGCGCTTGAGCACCCAACTGAGCAGGACGGAGTAAATCTTGTGAGGATCGACGAAGTTTCCGTGCTCGTCGGTGGCTCCGATGCGATCGGCGTCGCCATCGGTGCAGAAGCCGGCCTGGCAGCCGTTGGCCACCACGGTCTCGGCCAGGGCGCGGATGTGTGGCTCGATGGGCTCCGGGTTGATGCCGGGGAAGAGCGGATCGGCGTTGCCGCGAATCTGCACGTGGGCCACGCCGAGGCGGGTGAAGATGCCGGAGAGGAAGGTCAGCCCCGCGCCGTACATCGAATCGAGGCCGAACTTCATGCCGGATTCTTTGAGCGCGTCGAGGCTGGTAAAGCTCTCGATGGCCGTGAGATACGGAGGCAGGAAATCCACTTCCTCAATGGCTGCCGGCCGCGCGGGGCGGGCGACGGGCTGGCCCAGGCGGGACTCGATCTGGGCGATGATGGAGGGCTTGCCCGATCCGCCGTACCAGCCCTTGTACTTGACGCCATTCCATTGGGCCGGGTTGTGCGAGGAAGTAATCATGATGCCGCCGGCCGCGCCGCGCTCGCGCACGCCGAAGCTGAGGGCCGGAGTGGGCGTAATGCCATTGGCCAGGGCGACGGGGATGCCGGTCGAGGCCACAACCTCAGCGCAGGCGCGGGCAAACCTCCTGGAGCCGAAGCGGGTGTCGTAACCGATGCAGAGTCCCCTGGCGGGGTCTTCTTCCGCTGTGCCTTTGCGGGAGTGGACGTAGGCGGCGACGGCCTCGGCGGCGATGCGGACGTTGGCAAAGGTGAAGTCGTCAGCAATCACAGCGCGCCAGCCGTCGGTGCCGAACTTGATTTGAGGATGAGGCATCGTTAGGTTCCCGTTCTCCCTCGCATTGAGTGTAATCAATGAGAGGGAGACAGGCGTTTGTGGAAGGGCGCGATTCAACTCACATTCGCGGAGCGGGCCAGAGATTCCGAACGCGAGGTTCAGGTTCGCGGCAGTTTCAGATCAATTCGGTGTGGCCGGAGAGGTTCAGTTCCTTCACAATCTTGCCCACATCCTGAGAGCGGTCGCGGTGGGCGATCAACAGAGCATCTTCAGTGTCGATGATCACCAGATTCTCGACGCCGACCAGGGCCACGAACTTGCGCGGGCTGTAGATGTAGTTGTTGCCCGCGTCGATGGCCGTGTGGCCCTCGGTTTCGGAGACATTGCCCTCGCCGTCGCCGCGCAGACGGGTCTCAAGCTGGTACTCGTAGAGCGCGGCCCAGGAGCCCAGGTCGTTCCAACTGAACTCCGCCGGGATGCAGTAGAGGTGGGAGAGGTGTTCGCCCTTGGCAGAGCGCGGCTCGAGCACTGCATAATCCACGGAAATGTTTTCACACTTGGGATAGAGGGAGTGAAAGACCTCTTCGAATTCGGGCGTTCCGTAGGCGGCGGCAATGCCCTCCAGCAGCGGAGCGGTCTCCGGCAGATGCTCGCGCACGGCATGGGCCAGGGTGCGCGCCGACCACAAAAACATGCCCGAGTTCCAGTAATAGTTGCCGGCGGCCACGAACTCCTCGGCCCGGTTCTGGTTTGGCTTCTCGGTAAATCGGCGCACGTGCAGAGCGGAATCGTCCTTGGTGTAGTCGCCGGTCTCGATATAGCCGTAGCCGGTCTCGGCGCGGGTAGGCTCAATGCCCAGCACCACCATGTTGTCGCCGGCCGCGGCCATGGCGATCCCCTTTTGCAATGTCTTGAGGAATCGCGGCTCGTCGGCGATGACGTGGTCGGAGGGAAAGACCCCCAGCACCGCGTCCGGGTTCTGGCGCTCGATGAGGAAGGCAGCCAGTCCGCAGGCGGGCGCGGTGTTGCGGGCCACGGGTTCTTGGACGATCTGGCCGACCGGTAAGCCCGGCAATTGATCGGCGATCTCGTGGGCCAGGTACTCGTTGGTGATGACCCAGGTCTTGTCGAGTCCGGCTAGGGGCTTGAGCCGCTCCACGGTCTGCTGGATCATGGAGCGCTCGCCGTCAAGGGCCAAAACCTGCTTGGCGCGAGCGCGGCGGGAGCGGGGCCAGAAGCGGGTACCGCTGCCTCCGGCAAGAATCACAGGACGGAAATCGATAGGCTTCGGCATCGAACACACATCCTACCGGACAAACACAAGGTTTGCACAGTGGGAAATGAAGCTTTTTCTGGAGGGCAACCGCGGCTGCGCGGCGCCGCCCTTGCCGGAGAGGGTTTTTCCCCATCCCACATGGCAAAACGGCGCGCGCGGCAACTTGAGGCGCGCGGCATCCCAGCTTGGGCGCAAAAGCAAAGACGCGCCGAGGGTGGGGCACCCGATCCTAGTGGAGCAACTACACCAGTTTGGCCAGGAATTCCGCCATGCGGCGGGTACCCTCGTCGATGTTTTGCCTGGTCACCGGGTAGGAGATGCGGATGTGCTCTCTCGTGCCAAAGGCCTCGCCGGGCACGGTGACGACATGGGCCTCGTGGAGCAGGCGGGTGGCTAGCTCGGTCGCGGTGCGGATGCCGCCCTTGCCCAAAAAGGCGGAGATATTGGGGTAAACGTAGAAGGCACCCTCGGGCCTGGTGCAGGTGACGCCGGGAATGGCGGTCAGCTTGGCCAGCATGTAGTCGCGCAGGTCGATAAATTCGGCGCGGAACTCGCTGACGCACTCCTGCGAGCCGGTCAGGGCGGCAATGGCGGCCTTCTGCACAAAGCTGGTGGCGTTGGAGGTGGACTGCGACTGAAGCTTGCTGAGGTTGGCCACCACCGGCTTGGAGGCCAGGGCGAAGCCGGCCCGCCAGCCGGTCATGGCATAGGTCTTGGAGAGCGAGCCGAGAATGACGATGTGCTCTTTGGCCCAGGTGAAGGAGCCGCCGGAGACGGGCTTGCCGGCGTAGTTCAGGTACACATAGCACTCGTCCAGGAGCAGATAAATCCCACGCTCGTGGGCCAGATGGACGATGCGCTCCAGGTCCTCGGCGGAGACGACGGAGCCGGCCGGGTTGGAGGGCGAGTTGAGGATGATGGCCTTGGTTTTGGGCGTGACGGCCTTCTCGATGGCGCCGGCCGTGATGCGAAAGTTCTCCGCCTCCCGGGTTTCGAGGTAGACCACCTTGCCGCCGGCATACTGGATGATGTCTTTGAAGCTGACCCAGTAAGGGACGGGCAGGACGACCTCGTCGCCGTGATCGACGAGCACCTGGATGGCGTTGAAGAGGGCCAGCTTACCGCCGGTGGTGAAGATGGCCTCGTCGATCGAGTAGTCCGAGCCGAAATCGGTGGCATGGCGCTCGACGATGGCCTTGCGCACGTCGGGAATGCCGGGAACGACGGTATAGCGCGAGAAGTTGGCGTCGATGGCGGCAATGGCCGCGTCCTTGATGTGGCGCGGGGTGTTGAAATGCGGCTCGCCGGCGCCGAAGTCCACCAGGTTGGCGCCCTGCGCACGCAGCTTGGCGGCCTCGGCGGCCACGGCCATGGTGGCGGAGACTT
>JBKQRH010000088.1:0-45776 GCA_052326045.1 Occallatibacter sp.
GCAGGGAACATGTGGACGTGCTTGTGCGTGTCAACGTGCGTAAGTTCAATGCCCTCAGCCTGGAGCAGAGCGATTTGCGCTGCGGCTTCGGCCTCGATTTCGACGGCGCGGATGCGCCCCGCAAGGAGCCGCTGCAAAAACCTGCCCAGCGCCGGCTGAAAACGGCCCGTCCGCCGCTCGGCGAGTGTGGGAATCTCCCCCGGCGGCAGTACCGGATCGCCATCCACGAGAACCACATGGCAGCCCACGCCCAGCGTGGGTGTAGCGCGCGCGATGCCGACGGCCGTGCTCGTGGCAGCGGCCCGAGCCATCAAAGTGGCGCTCGTTAGCGCCCCAGCCCCATGCAACTCCGAGATCGCGCGATTGACCCCGGCAGTCAGCCCGAAGTCGTCGGCGTTGACAATAAGACGGCCCACCGGCTGAGTCTATCAACTCCGGCCAGATCGTGGCCCACCCCGCCGCGTAATCGCGCTGGTATGATTTCAGAAGGCCGCAATCGCCTTGCCGTCCTGCGTGGGCGGTTAGCTCAGTTGGTTAGAGCGCCTGCCTTACAAGCAGGATGTCGGGGGTTCGAGTCCCTCACTGCCCACCATTACTTTTCATACGTGCCCGCTCGATAGAATGAAGAGAGACTGCCGCGGAACGGAGAACGTTTGAAGAAGAAGCAATTGATCTTGAGCTTGGTCCTCCTGGTTGCGCTGGTCGCGCTGGGGGTTTACGGGCAGCACAAGCATCCTTTCCACTGGCACGCGTTTATAGAGCAATTCAGGCTGGCCGACTGGCGCAGGATCGGCGTTGCCGTCGGCTGCATCTATCTGGCCTACGTCTTTCGCTCCGCGCGCTGGGCCTTGCTGCTCAAGCCCAACAAGAAGGTGCCGCCGCTCTTGCTGCTGGGAACGCAGGTGATAGGCTTCACGGCGGTCGCGCTGATCGGCAGAATCGCGGATCTGGTGCGGCCCTACCTGGTGGCCAGGAAGACCGGCTTGCCGCTCAGCACCCAGATCGCGGTTTACATCGTCGAGCGGCTCTTTGACGCCGGCTCGATGGGCCTGTTTTTTTCCTCCGCCATGTTGCTGGCTCCGGCCGGAACGCTTCCCCATCCTGAGCTGTTCCGGAAGTTCGGCTACTGGGGTCTGGCCGGCACCGTGCTGGGCGCCCTGTTTCTGGTTGCCGTGCGCCTGGCCGGGGGAGTTGTGGCTTCATTCATGGAGGGCGCCTTCGGCATCGTCTCCAGGCGCCTGGGTCATGCCGTGGGAGGAAAGATTCGCGGCTTCCGCACCGGCCTGAACACGCTGCGCACGCCTGCCGATTTTGCCGTCACGCTGCTGCTTTCAATGGCCATGTGGGGGCTGATTACGATGGCCTATGTGGAAGGGACGCAGGCCTTCTTCAGCGGCCCGCAACGAGCTTCTGTAACCCTGGGCAAGTGCATGGTGCTCATGGTCGGCGGCGGCGTGGCTAGTATCGTTCAGTTGCCGGTGCTGGGCTGGTTTACCCAGATTGCCGCGCTGGAAGAGATATTGAGAAACTTCTTCAGCCTGCCGCCCGAGACCGCCACCGCCTGCGCCGCCACGCTGCTTCTGGTTACCTTCCTGAGCATCGTGCCCGTGGGGCTCGTCTGGGCGCAATTGGAGCACGTCAGCCTGCGCAAGGTGGCCGTGGAAAGTGAATACGCGGGCGAGGAACTGACGGAAGACAACCTCTCGAAATCCACAGAGCTGGGCGGATAGCGGGCCGGCTGCGCGATCCATTGCGGGAACCGGCCTTGCTCTCCAGTCAACGCAGACCGCTGGCCGGACAAGAAGGTATTCTAGCCGGCGGTCCGTGGCTCATACGTATCCCCTGGGATTGCGGGCCTGGTAAACCGGATCGCATCCGGACCCACCGCTCCGCCCGTCATGATCATGCTCATCGCCTGCTCCATCGTCAGGTCGGTGTCTGTAACTCGTTCGATGGGCAGAATCTGCAAAAAGGCCGAGGTCGGGTTGATAGCGTTGGGTAGCAAGACCGCGGCTAGCACTTCACCGGTCGTCGTGTCGGTCATAATCCGGGTCAAAAAGCCGATCGACTTCTGGCCTGGAATCGGGAAATCCACCAGCACCACGCGCTGGCTAGCCTCCTTCTTGGCCATCATGGTGTCCAGCAGTTGGCGCACGGACGTGTAGACCTTTGCCACAAAAGGCAGGCGCTCCAGCACCGCCTCGAAGAGGCTGAAGGCCTGGCGGCCGATGACCAGCGAGGTCAAGCGGCCCACAACGTAGAGCAGAACCAGGGTCAGCACGATGGCCGTCACAGACTGCAACCACGGCTGGTTGAGCCACGCCCTGGGAAAGAGGACCGCCAAAAGCTGGACCACCGGCAATCCGGCCTTGGCCAGAGCGCCGAGGAGGAAGCTGAAGATCAGGTAGGTCACGAACAACGGCCCGATGGTGATGATGCCGGCCAGGATGTTACGTTGCAGGTTGCGCAGCGTTCGGGCAAGGACTGGTTTCACACGCCTCTCCTGTGAATGAGGATACGCGACCACGGCCATCGTGGGTGTGAGGGCCTGCTCGCACCGCCAGGGCGGTGGCGCCGGGAGATTCACTCGGGAACCAGACCTGATTACCGGCGAGATGCGGAAATCCCTTATATAGTGAAGGAAGAAGGAAGCCCATGAACGATGCAGAGGGTTTTAATTTGAGCGATCCGGGCAGCCGGCCAGAAATTGCGGATGAGCCGAATCCGCGCGCAGTGGGGTTCCCGCTGCCGGTTGGAATTCGAAACGCGACCTCACAAACGCAGGTCCAGGGCGATCCGCAACGTCTCACGGCAATCCCTCTTCCGAGGCGCGCGCTGGCCAACTCATCGGCTTCAGCGGGGGAGCGGCCCTCGGGATTTCAGCGCGCCATGAATGCGCTGCGCTTGACGTTGCCGTTGGTTCAGCGCGTTTTGCCTCTGCTGGACGGAAATGTTGGTACCGCGGTCTCCAATCTCCTCACCCCGTTTCCACAAGCGCCCCCGCCGCCCCCGCCGGTCGACCTCGCGCCCATTGAGGACGGGCTGGCCGAGCTCCGGGCGCAGCATCGTGAACTGCGCAATCAGGTCGTAGAGCAGAATTTGTCGCTGAAGCGGGTCCAGGATCAGTTGCAAATGGTGCGCGAAGCCACGGACAGCAACACGTTGGAGCAGCAGAAACTCCTCGTGGATCTGAAGGCCGTCGGCAAAAAAGTCAATCTGTTTGCCTACTTTGCATTGACCCTTCTGGGGTTATCCGTCCTCCTGAATGTGTACTTGTTTCTCCTGATCCGGCACATTCTGCCCTAGCTCATCGCTCCGCGTTCCGGCCTCGCGCAATCGGAAATGGCCGTTCCTTGCCCAAAATCGGCAGAATGATTGCGTGTGGGGATTTCGTTTGACGCGCCAAACAACCG
Organism: Occallatibacter sp.; assembly: GCA_052326045.1. GTDB lineage: Bacteria > Acidobacteriota > Terriglobia > Terriglobales > Acidobacteriaceae > Telmatobacter. Next base: position 3,414 of record JBKQRH010000088.1, read on the forward strand.
TTGCAGGCTTGAATGAACTGGTTTTCATGTCATCAATCTGAATATTGATTATACGAATATTGATTTGATGAATTTTGCCGCCTTTTTACGAACTTCGCCCTGGCGGAGGTTGCCAGTCGTATTTTCATGAGGTTAGTATTCGGCATAGTTCATCCGGGCCTGCTTACTATAGCCCGGTCTTACGTCCACTATGCAGTTGTTCCCAAGTTCACAGAGCTTTACCAACGAGCGGCGCTAGCCGGCGCACGCAATCGGAGTGTCTCGTTATGGCATGGTATGCCTACTGCATCGGTGAAAGACAAGCATTTCCTGAAATGGCCCGTCATCGCAAACCTGTTCCGATGGAATCGGTCCTCGGGGTGAGCGGCAACCAGGTCTTTCTTTACCCCGCCAGCGAACTGGCCGTCGTGGTCAGCGAACACAACCCCGCGGAAACCCTGAACCATCAATCCGGCGTGGACCATGCCCGGGTCATCGCCGACTGTTTCCGGCATTCCACGGTGCTGCCCTTCCGGTTTGGAACCGTCTTCAACGACGACGAGTGCCTGCGCAGGTCCATCCGCTCTAACCAGCGCCAGTTTCTCGGCCACATCGACAAGCTGCGCGGCAAGACCGAGATGCACCTGAAGATGTTCGTCGACGACCGCTGTGGACGCGAGATAGACCATCATCAGCCTGCCCAGAGCGCTGGCCGGCAGTATCTCGCCAAGCTGCGCCAGAACGCGGCCCGCGCGCACGAGCGCCAGACACGCGCCCGTGCCGTCAGCTTCCAGATGCATCGGCTGTTTCTGCCCCTGGACGAAGAAGTGAGTTGCCGGCTCACTGAAAGCGGCAGGGTGGTGCTGGATATTGCCCACCTGATCGAGCATAAGTACGTGGAGCGCTACCAGAGCAAGTTCGCCACCACCAGCGCCATGATGCGGGAGTGCCAGATGCAGCTTTCCGGCCCCTGGCCGCCCTACCACTTTGTCCACCGCCTCACCCGCGGGATCCATCCGCAGCCGGCAGCCGTTCCGGCTCATGCGCCCATGCCCGTTGCCGCCCCGGTTATCCGCATTCCGGAACCGGTTACGGCCCTGGCGTAATCGCAGGCCCAACGCAATCATCCCACAAAAAGCCCCAGCCATGGCCGGGGCTCTTTTGCCTCTGGAACCGCTCGATTGGCTCAGGGCGTGCTCGCCGTCTTGCGGCGCGTAAGGACGAATGCCTTGCGGCGGTCCTTGCTGGCATGGTCGATCTTTTTCCAGAAGCCCACGAAGTAGTCGATGGCGGAGATGACGGAAACCAGCACCGTAAAGTAGATGGCGGCGATGGCGATCCACTTCACCGGAACGATGAGCATGCCGAACTGCCACTGATACCAGCCATGGGCCAGAATGGCGGAAACCACGCAGACGATCTGTATGACCGTCTTGAGCTTGCCCAGTTCGCTTGCCTCGATGGTGAAACCCTCTGAGGAAGCGATGGAGCGCAGGCCGGAGATCAGGAACTCCCTGCCGATGATGACCACCACGATCCAGACCTTGACCACCTGGGGGTTGTAGGCTACCAGGGCGATCAGAGCGGCGGTGACCATGACCTTGTCGGCGATGGGGTCCAGCAACATGCCCATGGTCGTAATCTGCTTGCGCTTGCGGGCCAGGTAGCCGTCCAGGCCGTCGGTGATCGAGGCCAGCACAAACAAGACCGAAGCCGTAATCTCCTGCGCGCCATGCCCATGCCAGGGAAAGTGCGGCGTCAGAATCCATAGCAGCAGCGGAATCATGAGAATCCGGCTCATCGTGATGGAGTTGGGCAGGTTCATGGGTCTTGGGTCATGCCGGGACAAATGGTTGAGGCTTGGCTCCATTATCGCACCGTGAGTCGGCGCGGCGTCTCGCCACTCTTCCTCGTGCTGCGCGCAAAAACCAAAGCGGGATGAGCAAGTGGCCCATCCCGCTTTGGTTGACCAAAAGCACCACAGAAGCTACGCGTAGATGCCCCTCTGCTTGATGGTGAAGGCCACGCGGTCGATAGCCAGCATGTAGGCGGCGATGCGGTTGTTCACGTTGTGGGCCTCGGCGTAGCGCACCACGTCGTCGAAGCTGTCGCGCAGGATGGTTTCCAGTTGCTCGTTGACGATGGCTTCCTTCCAGAAGTAGCCCTGCCGGTCCTGCACCCACTCGAAATAGCTGGCGGTGACGCCGCCGGCGTTGGCCAGGATGTCGGGCACGATGAAGATGCGCTTGTCGGCCAGGATCTCGTCGGCCACGGCGGTGGTGGGACCGTTGGCGCCTTCGACGACGATGCGCGCCTTGATGGCGTCGGCGTTGCGGCTGGTAATCACGTTCTCGGTGGCTGCGGGGATGAGGATTTCGCATTCCGACTCCAGCAGCTCTTCGCTGGGCGTAGCTTCGGCGCCGCGGAAGCCCAGGATGGTGTCGTTGCGGTACTTGTACTCGATCAACTGGTTGATATCGATGCCGTTGGGGTTCGTCAGTCCGCCATCCCGTTCGGCGATGCCCACGATCTTGTAGCCGTGCTCCATCATCAGCCGGGCGGCGTTCGAGCCCACGTTGCCGAATCCCTGAATCACCACCCGGCAGCCGTCGATGGCCATGTTCAGATAGCGCAGGCTTTCGTCGCACACCACCCGCACGCCGCGCCCAGTAGCCTCAATCCGGCCGCGCGAGCCGCCGATGTTCAGCGGCTTGCCGGTCACCACGCTGGTCACTGTATGCCCCATGTGCATCGAGTAGGTGTCCATGATCCAGGCCATGGTCTGCTCGTTGGTGTTCATGTCGGGCGCGGGAACGTCCTTTTCCGGCCCGATGAAATCGATGATCTCCGAGGTATAGCGGCGGGTCATCCGCTCCAGCTCGCCCTGGCTCATCTTCTTCGGGTCGCAGATCACGCCGCCCTTGGCCCCGCCGAAGGGGATATTGACCACCGCGCACTTCCAGGTCATCCAACTGGCCAGCGCCCGCACCTCGTCCAGAGTCACGTCCGGCGCATAGCGGATGCCGCCCTTGCAGGGACCGCGGGCGATGGAGTGTTGCACCCGGAAGCCGGTGAACATCTCGATCTGTCCGCTATCCAGGGTTACGGGGAAGTGAACGATGATCTCGCGCGAGGGGGTGCTGAGCATCTTCCACAGACCCGCCTCCAGATTCAGCTTGCGCGCCGCAAAGTCAAAGCGCGCGCTTTGCGCCTCCCAGGGGTTGATCTCCTGGTCCAAAGTAACTGTCGGGGTTGCACCTGCCATACAATCTCCAATCTCCTGCCGACGGACGCGCTGGATGCGAAAACGAATCCATAGCCGTGGATGCGGCAGGGTTCGCTTCCATGCCCCGCAATGATCGTATTGTACGCAACGGGCCACCGGGGGGCCAGAACCAGCCCCGCAGTCTCCGGAGCAGTTACACTGGTCTGAAGTGAAAGCCTCTTCTCATCCCGTCCAGCCCAGCCGCAAAGAGTTTCTCGCGCTCGCTCGTGAGCACACCCTCGTTCCCGTCTGCCGCATCCTCGCCGCCGACCTCGAAACGCCGGTTTCGGCATTCTTGCGCGCGGCCTGGCCGGAGCGGGAGTGCTTTCTGCTGGAGTCGGTCGAGGGCGGGGAGAAGCTGGGCCGCTATACCTTCATCGGCCTGGCTCCGTTCAAGCGGATTGTGGCCCGGGGGCGCGAGATCACCATCACCGAAGGCAAGAAAGTCGTCCAGATGGAGGGCGACATCTTCGCCGTGCTGCGCCGCGCGCTCAGCGGACACAAGCCGGCGCGCCTGGAGGGGTTGCAGCCGTTTACCGCCGGGGCGGTGGGCTTCTTCGCCTACGACGCTGTGCGCCAGATCGAGCGGCTGCCTGAGTCGGCCAAAGACGAGCTGGGCGTTCCCGACGCCTGCCTGCTCTTCTTCGACGAGGTGCTGGCCTTCGACCACGTGCGCAAGGAGATCTGGCTGGTGGCGACGGCCGACGTATCGCGCGGCAAGCCCGCCAATGCATACGACAAAGCCGTGAAGCGGCTGGAGAAGCTGGAGGGCCGCCTGGCCCAGCCGCTGCCCAGGCTGGCCGCTCAACACGCCAAGGGCAAACTCAAGGTAATGCACCGGACGGCGAAGAAAGACTTTCTGGCCGCCGTGGCCCGCACCAGGGAGTACATCGCCGCCGGCGACATCTTCCAGGCCGTGATCTCGCAGCGCTTCGACGTGGAGCCGAGCGTGGACAGCTTCCAGGTATACCGCGCGCTGCGCACCGTCAACCCAAGCCCCTATATGTACTTCCTGCGCTTTGCGCCGGAGGGTCCGCTGGGCGGGCTGCCGGATTTTCCAAAGCACTCCTCCAAAAAGTTAAAAGCGCCCACGGCGCAGACCCTTGAGCTGGCGGGATCGTCGCCGGAGCTGCTGGTGCGCGTGCACCAGGGCAAGGTGGAGTACCGGCCCATCGCCGGAACGCACCGCCGCGGCGCAACCGAAAAGGAAGACCAGGCGCTGGCCGATGAGATGCTCCACGACGAAAAGGAGCGCGCCGAACACGTGATGCTGGTGGACCTGGGCCGCAACGATGTGGGCCGGGTAAGCCAGTTCGGCTCGGTCAAGGTGGATCGGCTGATGTTCGTCGAGCGCTACTCCCACGTGATGCACATTGTCAGCAGCATCGAAGGCCGCCTCAAGCCCGAACTCACCGCCGTCGACGCGCTGCGCGCCTGCTTCCCCGCCGGCACGCTCTCCGGCGCGCCCAAGGTGCGGGCCATGGAGATCATCGAGGAACTGGAGCCGGCGCGGCGAGGAACCTATGGCGGCGCGGTGCTCTACGCCGACTTCTCCGGCAACCTGGACTCCTGCATTGCCATCCGCTCCATGCTGGCCATCGGTGGCAAGGGCTACGTGCAGGCTGGCGCGGGCATTGTCGCCGACTCTGTGCCGGAGCTCGAATACCAGGAGTCGCTCAACAAAGCCCAGGCCGTGATGCGGGCCATCGAGCGCGCGCGGGAGATGTAGGACGAGGGAACAGGGAACAGAAACCGGCCTGATGATCGAGCGGGTTCGAGAACTGTTGTCCTCACTCCGCGCCGAAGATCCGTTTGAAGAAGCGGCCGATCTTCGAAAAGAATCCAGGCTTTTTCTTGGCCACATGCGGATTCGCGGCCGGATTTGCGCTTGCGCCGGCTGCCGGAGTTGCGTTCGCTGTGGGCTGGGCTGCGTGGTCGGCGCTCTTATAAACCAAAGGCTCGATGGGCTGAGCCGGCGCGCCGCCTGGATTCACGGCGCTGGGCGCAGGCTTGGGCAGTGGCGCAAGGCCTTCGCTCTGCGCCAGCGGAAACTCGTTGCTTTGCGGGGTCGGCGGAGGCGGGCAGCCGCAAGGCTCATTCTCGTTGTCCACCACCTCGCGCAGGCTGCCCTGCTCGAACATCACGCGCTGGCCGGGCTGTACGCGGTAGGTGCCGCCGTCGAAGACGCTCGAAACCAGAACGTAGGGCGCGTTCGCTCCGGCCTTCCACCCCACGGACAAAGACCCGTCCGTGGGGGCTCCGGAGTTATCCACGCAAGTGTCGCCGTGCTGCCCCAGGCGGACCTTCACCTCCAGCGCGCCCGGACCACTGATGAGGATGCGGAAGTCCGGTGTCAGCAAAATGTCGGAGTCTTGGCCAGTGGCAAAGCTGGCCTCGACGGCGCCGTGATCCAGAGCCATCAGCAGGCCGGGGACTTCACCGGCTGGAACGCTGGAGTCGGCGGCCAGTTTAACGGTCGTCGTGGCGCAAACGCGCAGCACGCCGCGATGGGGCAGCACAACCTCGGTCGTCTGGCTGCCAGAGGTGACTGAGCCGCTGGCCGCGATAATGGCCTTGCCCTGAGATACCTCGAGCGCGCCGGTAACCTTCGCCGTGGCATCAGGGTTCTTATTGGCCAGCGGGACGATGGCGATGGGACCGGGTTCTGCCTGGGCGGCTGGAGCCGGTTGAGGAACCTGGGCAGCTTGAGAAGGCTGAGCCTGCAGAGAATCCTGAGCGCACAACACCGGCGCAAGCGCAAGAGCCGCCAGAAATAGAGGGAGAGAGGCGATACCCAACAACTGCTCCGTGCCCCATCCTTGCGATTTGTTTCTGTCGCAAGGGTGGAAATCCATGGACATGCGGACTCGAAACGGGGCTCGCATCGACGCTACATCTCCAGGAAGTTGCGGATCATCTGGTGGCCGCCCTCGGTCAAAACGCTCTCGGGATGGAACTGCACGCCCTCGATGGGCAGGCTGCGGTGGCGCAGGCCCATGATGACGGAACCATCTCCGTTGGCGCCTGGCGTGCGGGCAGTGACGATGAGTTCGGCGGGCAGCGAATCCTCGGCCACGATCAGCGAGTGGTAGCGGGTGCAGGTGAGCGGGGTGGCGAGTCCGGCGAAGATGCCTTTGCCGTCGTGCTCCACCGGGCTGGTCTTGCCGTGCATCAGTTGCCGCGCGCGCACCACCTGCCCGCCGAAGGCCTCGCCGATGGCCTGGTGGCCCAGGCAGACGCCAAGAATAGGAGCCTTTCCGGCCATGTGCCGGATCAGCTGGACCAGAATGCCCGCTTCGCTCGGGGTGCAGGGGCCGGGCGAAAGCAGAATACGCTCCGGCTTCAGCGCCTCGACCTGCTCCACCGTCAGCTCGTCGTTGCGATAGACCTCGACCTCCGCGCCCAGTTCTCCCAGGTATTGGACAAGGTTGTAGGTGAACGAATCGTAGTTGTCGAGGACGAAGACCATGATGAACTCCAGTGTAGCGCGAAGAGGCGGGCGTTTTCGGCGGAGTTGCGCAACGCGGGATGCTAAGGGGATATGCGCAGGCTTGACAGAAAGGAGGCGGTTTGGAAATATATGTCGTATACGACGTATCGTATACGACGGAGTTTCACGAAATGCCACTGCGCCTTTATTTCGCTCTTGCCGGTGTCTGGACTGTGTGGGGAATTGTTTGGCTGGTTGCGGCGGCCTTTGCCAAGCGGACGGTTCGTTCCCAGGCCATGACGCAACGCCTGCCGCATGCGACCATGACTTTCTCAAGCGGTGTTCTTCTGGGCAGCGGCTGGTTCCGGCACAGTTGGCTGGCGTTGCGCTTTGTACCGGAGCTCAGTTGGGTTGAGGCGACGGGTCTCGCCCTCGCGGCATTGGGGTGCGGATTTTCGGTTTGGGCGCGATTGACGCTGGGAGCGAACTGGAGCGGGCGTGTTACGGTAAAGGCCGATCATGAGCTGATTGTTTCAGGGCCCTATGCGCTGACTCGACATCCGATCTATACGGGGATACTGATCGGGGTGGCGGGAACCGCGCTGACGATTGGCGAGTGGAGGTGCGTGGTGGCCTTCTTTCTGTTGCTGATCGCCTTCCTGTAAAAGATGAGGGTGGAAGAACAGTTGATGACGCAGACGTTTCCCGCGACCTACCCGGAGTACCGGAGGCGCGTGAAAGCGTTGGTGCCATGGTTGTTCTAGATCCAAGTGCGCATTGACCAGGAGGCGTAAGGAAGGCGTGGCGGGACGGACGGAGAATGCAGTTCTGGCGGAACGAATGGCGCGCGATCTGAACGCCATTCGGCGTGTGTTGCGCAAGCCGCTTGAGGCAGAACTGGCGAAGAACCAACTAACGTCGCCTCAGGTAACCGTGCTGACGGTTGTGGCGCGCCAACCGGGCGTAACGCTGAAAGAGCTGAGCCACGAAGTGAGTCTGGCGCACTCGACTGTGAGTGGAATTGTGGACCGGCTGGAGAAGCGGGGACTGGTCGAGCGGCGGGCGGACTCAGCGGATGGGCGCGTGAGTCGCATTTATCCAGCGGCGCAGGTGACCGGGTTCATCCAGGATCGGGTACCGGTGCTGGGCGCGGGGCCACTGGAGGCAGCACTGCGGCGAGCGATGCGGGCGGAGCGTGTGGCGATCGGCCAGGCTTTTGAGAAGCTGCGCTCGCTGCTGGAGGAAGAGTGACGCTTAGGCTAACGCGTTAAGCTGTTGCGCGCCGTAGCGGCAATCTGCAAAACTGGCCTTGGTTGCCGGCGATGGTTCTTCATTTTCTGATTCAGGGCCGCGTGCAGGGCGTGGGCTTCCGCTGGTATGTGCAGCGGGAGGCCGCCGAGCTGGACCTGCGCGGATGGGTGCGCAACACCGAAGAGGGCGAGGTGGAGGTGGTGGCCTCAGGCACGGCCGAAGACCTGGCTGAGCTGCGGGCCAGCCTGCGTCGCGGACCGCGCGGTGCCCGTGTGGACCGCCTCATCGAGCACCATCTGGACGAGCGCGAGGCCGAGGGGCTGAATTCGTTCATAATCGATGGCGCCTGGTAAAGCCAGCCTCCGGCCGCTCCCCGCTACGTGAGAAAGAAGACGGCGGCGCAGGAGGCCAGCACTCCTCCGGCCTGCACTGCAAGCACGCGCAGCGACCGCATCGGAGCGCGCGGCAGCCACTTGACCGCAAAGAACGCCACGATTGGTATCTGCCCGGCCATGAGCAACTGCCAGAGATGGGCAGCTGCGCCCTCATCGGCCTCATGGACAATGCCGTAAATCGCTACGTAGCCAAGCACCACTCCCAGTGCCGTGAGCGACATTGCCAGGGGAAGGAATGCGCTCGGTTGCTTGAACGACGGAACGTTCATTGAACAACCTCCAGAATGGATTCCGAGCCGAACCAAGCCAGTTTACCCTATCGAGAAACTGAAAGGAACAACGGCCTGCGGATCGAAGAATGTCTCCGCGCGGCAGACGCATTTAGGCCCTGTCATCTGCCCACCGGATCGCTTTCCGCAAGCCTCTATAATCGATACGGAAGCCGAACCGCAGCCTGCCTGTTCACTTCCCGTAAATTCATGCAAGTCTCATTCAGAAAGGGATAGACGCATGCCCGAAGAGATCAAGCCCGTCGATGTGGAAGCCCTGAAGGCGCTGGTGCGCACCGTGCTCGGTTTTCCCAAGCCGGGGATTCTGTTCTACGACATCACCACCCTGCTCAAGGACAAGACCGGTTTTGCGCAACTGATCGACGCGCTGGCCCAGCACTATATCAAGCAGAAGATCGATCTGGTTCTGGGCATCGAGGCGCGGGGATTCATCTTTGGGCCGGCCCTGGCTTACCGGCTCAACGCCGGCTTTGTGCCGGTGCGCAAGCCGGGCAAGCTGCCCGCTCCCGTGGCCCGCGTCACCTATGACCTGGAGTATGGCTCCGACTCGCTGGAGATTCATCTGGACGCCATTCAGCCCGGCCAGCGCGTGGTGCTGGTCGATGATCTTTTGGCCACCGGCGGCACGATGCAGGCCACGGTGAAGCTGGTCAAGCAGTTAGGCGGCGAGATCGCCGGGCTGGCCTTTGCCGTGGAGCTGGACTTCCTCAAGGGCCGCAACCGCTTCACCGAATACGACGTCTTCAGCCTGCTGCACTACGACGTGTAGCAGACTCGGGCCTTCTTCGACACAGATTCGGAAATCGCTTTACGATGCTTCTTCCGGCGCCGCTTCCGGCCCGCCCGCTCCAGGCGCGCCTTCCCCGGCCTCGGCCGCGTTCGCCTCCTGGAACATCTGCGCGTCCGCGAAGCGATAGCCCAGATACACATCCGTCAGCAGATACACGGGATTGGAGGGATCGTCTTCAATCTTTTTGCGCAACTGGCGGACGAAGGTGCGCAGGTACTCGACCTCTTCGCGGCTCTCGGCGCCCCACACCGCGGTGAGCAGCCTTGCGTAGGTGATCACCCGGCCGGCGCGGCTCATCAGGCAGTGCAGAATATCGAACTCCTTGCGCGTCAGGTGCATCGGCTGGCCGCGCTTGGTGACCTTGCGCTTGACCGGATCGAGACGAAGCTCCCCGATCTCGATGGGTGCATCTTCGGCGCGGAACGGGGCTCGGACGCGGCGGACCGCCGCGCGGATGCGGGCGATCAATTCCCGGGTGCTGAAGGGCTTGGTGACGTAATCGTCGGCGCCCAGATCGAGCGCCTCCACCTTGTCCTCTTCCTGGTCCCGAACCGTCAACATCAGAATCGGCAGCCGGGGTGCAAAGGCGCGAATGCGGCGCAGCGTTTCGATGCCGCCAATCCCCGGCATATTAATATCGAGCAAAACAACATCGAACGACCCTGCGCGAAGCATTTGCAGCGCTTCTTCCCCGCGCGAGGCATCGACAACCTGAAAGCCGAGTTCCAGCAGCGGAGGCCGCAGCGCCCTGCGGATGGCTGATTCGTCGTCGACCACAAGAATGCGAATGACAGGCTGGTTCATCAGGAACACCTCTTCAGTTCAGGAGCTGGGATTGTCGCAAAGAATGTAGTCCCCTCGATTTCATCGCTTGTGACCCAGACGTAACCGCCATGAATCTGCGCCACGCGTTTGGCCACCGAAAGTCCGATCCCGGTGCCGGCGGCCCGGTTCGAGCGGGTACTGGAACGATAGTAGCGGTTGAAGATCCTCTCCCGGTCCGCTATGGGAATCACCGGGCCGTAGCTATGCACCGAAAAGATCGCCTCCGCGTTGGCATGGACCACGCGGATGGTGATGGTGGTGCCGAAGATCGAATACTTGCATGCGTTGTCGACATACTGCGTCAGCAGCATGACCATCAACTGGCGGTCGCAGCAGACGACCAGGCTGTCGTCCTGGAGATCGATCGAAACCTTCATGCTGGCCAAACGGTCTCTGAGGCTGTCCACAACCTCTTCAATCAGCGACCTCACGCCCACCGGCGTGGCATGAATGGTGACCTCGCCGGCATCCAGCCGGGCGGTGGTCAGCAGCCGGTTGGTCAGGTCCCTCAACAGTCCGGTCTGTTCATCGATCAGCGCCACCAGTTCCGCCTGTCCTGGCGACAGTTGGCCCATCTCTCCCAGGCCCGTGCTGGCCGCGCGGATGGCCGTCAACGGCGTCTTGTACGCATGCGCCAGGCTGTCCAGCACCGTCGAGCGAAGCTGCTCGGTCCGGCGCTCCGTCTCGATGCGGCTCTCGTTGGCGAAGGCCCGGTAGCGGTCGAAGGTAATGGCGATCAGCGAGGCGATGGCGTTGTTGGTCAGCGGGCTGGTCTCGCCCCGCACCACCAGGCTGCCCACCGGCACCGTCCCCAGCCGGACCACGCGGCGCCCCAGCCCGGTTGCGGGATCGTCGTCCGAGGTCTCGAAGTAGTAGACGTTCTGCGCCAGCTCCTGCGGGTCCTCATTCCAGATTCCGGCCTGGTAGACCTGATGCAGGTCGGCGTCGAAGACTGCCACGGCCTCCAACTGGAAGATCTCGTGAACCAGCTCGGCCAACTGCGGGCCCGGCTCCAGGTGGAGGTTCATCTGCAGCGTCCGCCGGGTGAACTCATACAGATCGTGCATCTGCTCGCCCCTGGACTCGGCTTCCCTCGCGTGGCCGGTAACGCGCGCTGAGAGCCGGCTGACCGTGAGCGCCACCAGCACAAATGCCAGCAGCGTGACCGTGTTGACTGGATCGGCGGCTGCGTTGGTCAGGCCATGCAATTGCGGCTGACGCACGGTGAAAAAGCCATGCACCACGACCGCCGAGAGAGACACCACGACCGCCTGCCAGAATCCGTACAGCAGGGCGATGGGAATCACAATCAACAGGTAAAGCAGCACGGCCACCGGAAGCAGCCATCCCGACCAGTGCGCCAGGGCAGCTACCAGAATCACGGCCACAATCCCCAGCGCACACTCCAGCGTGAACAAGAGCAGGCGCGATCCGGAGCCGCGCCCACGCTTTGTGCCAGGTGCAAAACGCGCTGGAAGAATGCTGCCAGACAACCGGACACCAACCTTTTCAAGGCAACGGAGTTGCGGGAAAGCCAGCCCCTTGACCCGGCTGACGGATGGGACAGCCGCACCGTCCAGGCTGCGGTTCAAATCCCCACGCCGGCAACCATCGGAAATGGGCTGCTGTTGATCGATTCCATTGTCGACAAGGAGAGAACGCAAGGACATTTTTAAGGAGAAGGTGAATCCCACACCTCGGAAGAGAGATGCAGAACGCCCGCATCCTGTCGTGGCAATGCGGGCGCGTGGTCGCTGCTATCAAAGTCCCAAGCTCTGGAACTGCTCCTTGCCGCGCTCTGGAAGATTTATGCGTTTCTGCGGGGCGCGGAGAGTCCTCTCACACGTATCCAGGAGCAACTGCCACACTGAATTGACCTTCGAGACGGCATTGCTTGTCCATCTCCGGTCGCCCTCCTCATTCGATTCACTGGCCTGAGTCCGCTGCAGGTGCCATTGGCCATCCTCACCCCTCAGATACGTTGCGCCCCGGTAGATGCGCAATTCGCTTCCTGCGTTGCGCATGATCGTATCCCAGGCATCCCTGGTTTCGATGTGGCGGCGAATCTCTTCTTGCACCGCCTCAATTTTCCCGTTCAGCCGCTCCGTCTCAGAATTGGCAAGATCCAGATAAACGGCATGCAATTCGCTTCCTGCGTTGCGCACGATCGTCTCCCAGGCATCCTTGGTTTTGTTGTGGAGGCGAATTCCCCCTTCGAGTACTTCAATCTCCGTGTTCAGCCGCGCTGTCTCTCGCTTGGCAAGGTTCAGACAACTATCCGCCATCTCCCAGCACCTCTTTCGCGAATTTACCCGCGCCATCCCTTGTAACACAGCTGCGAACAAAGGCGCAACGGCAATAACTGGAATCTCCTTTTTCTACCCAGAATTCCGGCAATTATACCGCTCCTGAGGTAGAGTGCAAGGAGAAAAGAACACCTGTGCCGAAAAAATCAGCGTTTGCGGCACGAAAGCCCGGCGATTCGCTACTATCCTTGCCTGGCCCGCCTCGACGATTATGACGCATGGAGGTTCAGAGTGATGAATCAAAAAGGAGATCCGGGTTTAACAGTTGCCACATTTTTTCACACTTAACAGCGCTCATCCGGATGCTTGCGCCGAAACGCAATCGAGTTCTTCTCAATTTCGTATTTTGTGAGGCATGCCCAGGCCGGTGTGTCCAGGGAATCAGGAAATCTTTTGCAATCATCATTTGTTTTTTATGCCGCATTTGCATTACTAGAATTGATCCATCACTTCCGGACTCTGCGCGATCGCTCGTCAGCCTCTTCACGGAGACGAGGGGGTTGAGAACTGCTTAGTGGCGCTGTGGAGCCGGATGTTTCACAATTTCAGAAATACCTTGCCGGAAACCCTCCGGGAGATCCGCCAGGCGGCGCCCATGCTCGACATACAGTTCGGCCAGGCAAGCGATTTCGGCAAAGTTCGCGCCGACAACGAGGATGCGATGGGATCGTTCATCCCCGCCTCGCGCCGCCAGGCCCGATCCCACGGCTATCTCTTCGCCGTTGCCGACGGGGTGGGCGGCATGGACCTGGGCGAGGTTGCCTCGGCCACGGCCATATCGGTGATGACCAGGGAGTTTGCCCAGGCGCAGGCCGGCTCCATGCTTGCCAGTCTCCTGCCGCGCCTGATCCAGCAAGCTAACTCCGCGGTCCACGATTGCACCCTGGCGCCCGAATACAGGGGCAAGAAAATGGCCACAACTCTGGTGGCCTGCGCTCTCCGCCACGATCAGGCCATCGTCTCGCATGTGGGCGACTCCCGCTGTTACCTGGTCCGCAACGGCCAGGCCAAACAGGTCACCCAAGACCATACGTGGGTCAATGAACAGAGAAAGATGGGCTTGATCTCCGCCGGCGAGGTGGCTCAATCCGAATCCCGGCACCTGCTCCTTCGCTCGCTGGGGCCGGAGATGTTCGTCTCTCCGGACACCACCGCCCTCACCCTGCTGGCCGGGGACGTGCTCGTTCTTTCCACCGACGGTCTCCACGACGAGATGCCCGAGGCGCTCCTGGCCCGAATCGTCTCCCAGAACAAGAACATGCAGGAGATTGCCAGCGAACTGGTGGCCCGCGCCGTCGAGATCGACGGCAACGACAACACCACCGCGCAGGTCATTCGCGTCCGTTCGGTGGAGCAGGTGGGCATGTACCGCGGCCGCCCCTACCGCCTGCCGGGTTGAGGCCTGTTTCCACCACTGGACCCCACGGCCGGAATTACGGCATTTCCGAAACCGCTGTGGACGCGCGCCAGTCCGGATTTTCGATGAGCCTTACGGAATCCTTACCGATCTTGCGCCGCTTCCCGATACAGTAGAACAAGTTGCCTTGATGGAGCATGCCGCGCGATGGGCTTACACGACAACATAGAGGCCGGTTCCCAGATCGATTCCTATCGCATCGAGGCGCCCGTGGCCCGCAGCGGAATGGCAACCATCTTCCGCGCCATCGACCTGCGCGATAACCGCATCGTCGCCCTGAAGATTCCCCACCCCGACCTGGAATCCGATCCCATCCTCTTCGACCGCTTCCAGCGCGAGGCCGGCATTGGGGAAAAGCTTTCCCATCCCAAGGTCATGCGCGTCTTTGGCGGAGAGGAGCGCTCCCGCGTCTACATGGTGATGGAATGGTGCGAAGGGCGCCTGCTGCGCCAGATCCTGGCCGAGGGCCCGATCCCCCATGACCGCGCCATCCGCATTGCGATGGGCGTTCTGGAGGCCCTGGAGTACATCCATGCCAACGGCGTCGTGCACCGCGACCTGAAGCCGGAAAACATCATGGTCGATGCCGAAGACAACATCAAACTTATCGACTTCGGCATTGCCAGCGACTCCGCCGCGCGCCGCCTGACCTACGCCAACTTCACCGCCGCTCTCGGCACCCCGGACTACATCTCTCCGGAACAGGTGAAGGGAAAGCGCGGAGATGGCCGCTCCGACATCTATTCAATTGGGGTGATCCTCTATGAAATGCTCACCGGCAAGCTGCCCTTTTCCGGTCCTTCGCCCCTGGCCGCGATGAATGACCGCCTGTTGAACCATCCCACCCCTCCCCGCGTCGTCGACCCCTCCATTTCTCCACAATTACAGGAGATTCTGTACCGCGCTTTGGAAAGAGATCCCAGAAACCGCTATGCGAAAGCCCAGGAATTTGCGTGGGATCTCGCCCACCAGGATCAAGTCGGCGCGGAGGACCGCCCGGAGTTGCGGAACTGGCAAAAGCGCAAAGCCCAGCTTCCGCGCAATATCCTCTATTACGGTGGCCTGGTCTTGATTCCGGTGGCCATCTTTCTGCTCATGTATCTGGTTGCCCATCACCGCTAGGAACTGGTTGCATCTATTGGGTTTTGAAAGGGTGCGGCCGGGTGCCGGGGTACCCTCCGGGTCGGGTGCCATACCGAAAACGGCCGCAATGTCAGCTCGCCGAGGCGAGTGCCAGGGCACGACTTCAGTCGTGCCGAAAAGGGCCGCAAAATAAGGGGCTTTAGCCCCTGAGGGATTTTCTTTTGTTGCCAGGATGCCATTTGTGCAATCAGTGCTTGATTGATTGGTGGACGCGGCAGGAATCGAACCTGCAACCTGTCGGTTAAGAGCCGAATGCTCTGCCAGTTGAGCTACGCGTCCATACTATTTAGATACCCGTGCGGCGGGAGTGTTTGCACACGGTTTGAACAGGCAGAACTTTCCTGCCGCCCTTGAAGAATATAGCACAGACCGGAGCGGATTCCAAAGACACGTAGTGAGCGTTGGGCCGCAGCGAAAGACCAACGGTGATTACGCGTCGGCTGGAGGTGAGCCGTGTCTGGGTGTATTCTCGACAACCTTAGCAGTGATAAGGTGTCAGGGGTGGAGGAAGCGATGCATGCCACAGACGCAATCCTGCTCTATCTGCCACCCTACTCTCCCGATTTCAACCCCATAGAGAAGTTATTATCCAAGCTCAAAGCGCTGCTTGGAAAAGCCGCTCTAAACGATCTATCGATGCACTGTGGAAGGAAATCGGCGACCTGCTCAATGCCGTTACACCAGGCGAATGCTCAAACTTCTTCACCTCTTGCGTTTATGTAAACACTTAAATCGAAACCGCTCCAGGACACTACCCGCGAGCGAGATCCTTTTCGTCCGGAACTGCCCGATGTTTATAATCGCCAAGTGAGTCAGGGAAGCCTGAACGCTTATCTCAAGCACGGTCATAGATTGGTCAGGGCTGGCTCTTGCCCGGGGCCGCCAAGTCTGTTGTTCTGTTGTCCGCGGAGCAGCGGAACACTAATCGATCAGGCGGTGTAGCCGAAATTGGGGTTCATCATGGAAAACTCTTTATACTCCTGTATCTTCTCAGAGCGGAAAATGAACTGGCAGTGGCCATTGACCTGTTCTCGCATCGGCACTTGAACATAGATGGTTCCGGCGCGGGCGATCTGGAGCGTTTCAGGCGGAATCTGCAACGGCACGCGGACGTGAGCCGTCTGGTTGTTCATGAGGGAGATTCCACGCAACTGACCGCCCGGCACTTGCTGGAGCTTGGCCGCGGCCCTTTCCGTCTTATCAGCATCGATGGCGGACATACGGCTGAAATCACGGCGCACGATCTCGCCACCAGCGAAGGCGCTTTGGCGGAAGGCGGAATCATCATCCTCGACGATTGCTTCAATGAGGCTTGGCCCGGCGTGACGGATGTGGTCCACCAGTACTTTGCCGAGCCGCGAACGATCGTTCCCTTTGGCATCGGCGCGGCCAAGACCTTCTTTTGTCAGAGGGTCTTCGCCCCGCAATACGCCGCGGTCCTAAGGAAAATGGACCCCAAGGCCACAGAACACGACTTCCTCGGATGCCGAGTGGTATGTTTCGACTACGAACCATGGACACTTACTGGATGGGTCCGTAAGGTCGATGCTTTCCGCATCGTCCGGCGCGCTTTCCATGACGTTCTGTCGCGTTTACCCGGCTAATTTCTCTATCAACCCAGCATTGCCGGGAATCGAGCCATGCTCAGTCTGTACGCCGGCGACAGATCAAGAAAACTCGCAGGCGCGTCAGGCGGTGGCCAGAGCCAGCTCGGCCGGCTCGGCGATGACGGCGTCCGCGCTCAGGCTCAACAGGGACTCGACCACATCGGCGGCGCTATAGGTCGTCCGCCCCGGCGCCAGGAACTGCGCGACGGTATTCAGGTCGTCGCCCACGGTGACCAGAGGCGGCTCGACAGCCTCGTCCTTGCGCGTCTGTGCATGGCCGATATTGGCCAGCAGGGCGTTGCACAGGCACTTTCTGCCCACCGTCTCCTCGACCTTGCCGCCCTTGGCCACATAGTTCGCCACCGGCTCCGCGGCGCAGCGGTAGCCGATGTTGCCGTTCGGCGTGGTGTAGGGTTCCCGCAGATAGCCCAGGTCGCAGACCCTGGTACGCGCCGCAGCAACTTCCGGATCGGAATACGAGCCTGGCAACTGCGCCACTTTGAAGGGAAAACCCGTCGGCGAGGCCAGCGGATCGGTAAACACCTCGCCCGTTCCGGTCACCGCCTGGGCCAGGAGCGAGTTCTTCAGGTCGGGACGCAGGCCGGATTCCTGTGAGAACGCAAAGGCGGTGCCTACCTGCACGCCCGCGGCGCCCTGGTCGAGCGCCTCGCGCAGCTTGCGGGCGTTTCCATACCCGCCCGCCAGCCAGAAGGGAACGCCCAGCGCCCGCAAATCCTGAATGTTGACCTGATCCCGCTCGCCGTAAACCGGCTCTCCAGCGGCATTGAGCTGGAGCTTGCCGCGCGGAGGCGCATTGTGTCCCCCGGCCGTCGGGCTTTCGATTACCAAACCGTCCACGCGGCCGCTGGCCCGGCGCAGCATGGTGGTGGCCAGAGTGTTGGAGGAGACGATGGCCAGGAACCTGGGCCGGTAGAGGATGGGGAGCGGGCCTTCCGCATACTCAGCGGGATCGAGGCTCATCTGCGTATCCTGTCCCGTCGCCGCGCCCATCACCGCCAGCTTGTACTCGGCCGGATTGTGCATCGCAAAGGCGTCCAGCACGCCGGGAATGTGCAGCGGAATGCCCGCGCCCATCAGCACATAGCCAACGCCGGCCAGCATCGCGCCATAGATCGAAGACAGGTGCGGCATCTGCACCTTCTCAAGAAAGTTGATGCCCACGGGATTCCTGTGGCCTTCCCGCGCCAGAAAGACCTCTACAAAGTTGCTCACGATGCATAGCTCGACCACCTTGCGCAGGTCGCGGCGCTGGTGCATGGGCGTGACCGGATAGGGCGATCCCGCGAGCTTGCCGCCAGGAATGAAGTGCTCCTCCCAGATGCGCCTGGCCATCTCGGGAAAGGGGAAGGCATCCAGGCCGCGGCGCATGTGTCCGCCCTGGTCGCCATCGGCGAGGCGGCGCACAAAGAGAGAATCGAGCGCCGTGCCGGAAACCACGCCCAGCTGGCCGAGTTTGGAGACGGCATTGGCCAGGCGCCAGTTGGAAACGCCCACCCCCATGCCGCCCTGAATGATTTTGGGAAACAGCATCATCTTCAGTCTTTCACAAGTCTTTCACAATTTCGGATCATTCCGAGTGTTTTATCTCACATTAGTTGCAATGCCAGAACAGAAGTGAGCAATTTTGCACACAAAGCGCCAATTTGAAAATCGTTCTCAGCTGGATTGCAGTCCTTAGAGCTTCTCGCGCAGGAAGCTGATTACATGGTCGGCCTGCACCACGCCCACCATGCGGCCCTGGGCGTCCACCACGGGGAGCGCGTGCAGGTTGTACTTGTCGAAGAGCTCGGCCAGGTCGTCCTGGCGCAGATCGGCCGGGCAGGAGAGCACGCGGGGCTCAGTCAGGACGGACAGCCGCGTCTCCGGCTGCGCCATCACCAGCCGCGCCAGCGGGATAGCGCCGCGCAGCATCCGTTTCTCGTCGAGCAGGTAGATCTCCGTCACGCTCTCCGGGTCGCCGTCGAAGCTGCGCAGGGCCTGCACCGCCTGGGCAACGGTGGACTGCATTCCCTGGTAGACGAAGTCGGTGGTCATGCAGCCGGCGGCCGAGTTCTCGTCGAACTCCAGCAGTTCCTCGACCTCCTGCCGCTCCTCCGGCTCCATCTCTTCCAAAATGGCGTCGGACTGCTCCTCGGGCAGCTCGGCCAGGAGGTCGGCAGCAGCGCCGGGGTCCATCTCCTCGACGATGTCGGCGATCTTCTCATCGTCCAGCTTTTCCAGCAGCGTCTTTTGCATCCGAGGCTCGACCTCTTCCAGGGTCTCGGCGGCCACCTCTTCGTCCAGCGAGGTGAAGATGGCCTCGCGCTCGGCCGGCGCCAGGTCTTCGAGAATATCGGCCAGGTCGGAGGGGTGCATCCCGGCCAGCCGCTCGTACTCGATGCGCAGCTTGACGCGGCGCGCCGGATCGACCTCGATGACATCGACAAACTGCCAGGGGATGCAGCGGGGGCCGAACTTGCGCGACAGCTTTTCCAGCGCGGCGCGCGGCAGCAGCCCTTTGAAGACGCGGCGGAAAGCTCCGCGCAGCCCCACCTCGACCTCGGTCACGCGCAGCAAGTGAGCCTCGCCCTGGCCCATCCACTCCAAATCGACGTCGTTGACCCGCACCACCTTGCGGCCGTGAATATCGATGATCTGACGGTCCACCAGGTCCTGCTGCAGGTAGAGGTAGTTGCCCTGATCCTCCAGCGGAACCAGCGCGCCGGCCGAGCGCAACTCGAGCGTGCCGGCAGGCGTCTCCATCACCTCGTGGGAGGGGACGATCGCCAGGCCGGCGCGGGTCTTGAGCACCAGGCCGGCCACCTTGCCCGCATCCGCGCCGGTGGCCACGGCGATGTCTTTAAGCCGCCCGCGCAGGTGGCCCTGCGCATCGGTCACCGGAGTGCCGAGCAGCGCGGTCAGGCTCACGCGAGCTGTGGTGCGGGCAGGCATGAGGTGAGTGTATCGCTTTGGAGGCGACCTGCGCCTGTGGATGCATTCTGTTGGGAGACTGCGGCTCCGAGGGCGCGGGAACAACTCGATTCTCCGCCCGCCGAAATCATGTCAATGATTGACAGTGCTCTCGCCGGAATATACGCGCCTGACAAGAGATTCGGCTCCCAGGCCGAAGGAGATTCTCATGGATCGCCGGATCAATATTTTCAGGCCTGGATAATTAACGAATTGAAGGCGCGTGTCAAGGACTGAGGAAGCTACTGTTTCTTGACACAACTCCTCTCCAGCCATGACACTGCGTTCAAGGCTGCCGAGGCGCGGAGGGGCGAATGCGTCCCGGAGCGTTCCGGAAAGGACGGAGACCAACGCGGTGAGCGAATCTAAGACAGGACGGGTGAGTTTTTCGCTGACATCCACCCTGGAGAGCGTCTCCGAGGTAGAGGCGGCGGCGGAAAAACTGGCTGCCGAGGCCGGCCTGGACGAGGACGAGTGCTTCCACGTGACCATGGCGGTACGCGAAGCCGCCATCAACGCCGTGCTCCACGGCAACAAATCAGACCCCTCGAAGCGGATCGCCGCCAGCTTTGAAAACACCGGCGCGGCGCTGGTGATTACCATCACCGACCAAGGCAAGGGACTGAACCCTGAGACCGTTCCCGATCCTCTGGCGCCGGAAAATCTGCTGCGCGGCACCGGCCGCGGCATCTTCCTGATCCGTTCGTTCATGGATGAGGTTCACTTTCGACAACTGCATCCCGGAACCGAGTTGACGCTGGTCAAACATCTGGCGCCGGCGGGCGAAAAGGCATAAAGTGCTTGCGCAGGGCTTCAGCGGTAAACTGGGGTCAATCTCTTCCCGCCGCGGCGCCGGGGTTTTCCCGCTCCGGGGAAGCGCATGAGTGTGATAATCTGAATTCCAACAAGGAGGAGTATCCGTGACAATGACAATTGCATCCCGTCAAGTGGGCGGCGTCGCCGTTCTGGACCTTAGCGGGAAGATCACTCTGGGCGAAGGCAGCGTGCAGATACGCGATGCCATTCGCGGCCTGATCGGCAAGGGGCAGAAGAGCATCCTGCTGAATCTGGGAAACGTGAACTATATCGATAGCTCGGGGCTGGGCGAGCTGGTAAGCGCCTACACCACGGCCAAGAACCAGGGCGCCGCGCTCAAGCTGCTGAAACTGACCAAGAAGGTCCACGACCTGCTGCAGTTGACCAAGCTCTACACCGTCTTCGACATCTTCGACGACGAGGCCGTGGCTATCGCCTCCTTCAAGTAGACCAAGTCCGGGCCGCGCCCGAATCGCAATCATTGGAACGGCCATCCGCCGCGGCGGATGGCCGGTTGTGCGCGTGCGCCGCCCCGCGGCTGGAACTCGCCCTTAGAACTTGACTGCCGGAACAGTCCGCGCGCTGGGGCTGGCCGTGAAGTAGGCGTCGTTCTCCTTGAAACCGGCCATGCCGGCCCAAATATTGTTGGGAAATTGGAGTATGAAAGTGTTGTAGTCCTGGATCGCGTCGTTATAGCGCTTGCGGGCAACGCTGATGCGGTTCTCGGTTCCCGCCAGCTCATCCTGCAAGCGCATGAACTGGTCGCTGGAGCGCAATTGCGGATAGTTCTCGGTGAGCAGAAGCAGGCGGCCAATCGCCGAATCGAGCTGCCCGTTGGCTGCGATCTTAGCTGCCGGGCCCTGCGCGTTCAACATGCCGGCCCGCGCGTTGGCGATATCGCCGAAGACCGTGCTCTCCTCCTTGGTAAAGCCCTTCACGGTCTCCACCAGGTTGGGGATCAGGTCGGCGCGCCGCTCCAACTGCACATCCACCTCCGACCACTTGCTCTTCACTGTCTGATCCAGAGCCACCATCTGGTTCCTGGCGCTCACATAGCTGCCAAATCCCATCAGGACAACCAAAACCAGAACGCCCACGATTCCAAGCGCAATCCAAAGTCCTTTGCTCATAGCGTGTTTTTCTCCTCCGGTCCGCCGCTGCGGACGCCTTCATACAACGTGAAAATCTACCAACTTCCCCCAGCGCCACCGCCGCCAAAGCCGCCGCCGCCGAAGCCGCCAAAACCACCACCGCCGCCGCCAAAGCCGCCGAAACCGCCGCCACCCCAGCTTCTTCCGCCAAAAACGCTGGAGAAGAGACCAAAACCCAGCAGCATGCGAAAAATGGATGAGCCGCCAAAAAAGATCAGCAGAAAGACAAGCAGAATCAGCTTTCCGAAGGCCGGGCTGTGGTGCATCTGGCTCGGTGGCGGGCTGGCTATTGCCGGCTCGTCCTCCAGCGTCACCTTGGCATCGGCGGCGATCATCTGCGCTATCTCGTCTACGCCCAAGATCACTGCGCCGTCAAAGTCGTTGGCGCGCAGAGCGGGAACCATCTCCCGGCCAATATCGCCGAGTTTGCCGTCAGGCAGAATGCCTTCCAGACCGTAGCCCACTTCGATCCTGCGCTTGTGGTCGTCTACGGCCAGAAATACCAGCACGCCGCGATCCGATCCCTTGCGGCCCATCTTCCACTTGTCTTCAAGCTGGTTGGCATAGTTTGCCGCGTCCGCTCCATCCAAGGTGTGGATGGTGACCACGGCGATCTGCGCATTGGCCTGGGAGTGGTCCAGTTGTCCGCAGATCCGATCGATCCGCGCGATGGCCTCGGGCGACAGCACGTGAGCATAGTCGCTGACGTAATCGGTGGGCTGGGGCAGGTCATCGACCCGCTCGGCCAGCGCGGCAACAGAGGAAATGCAAACGGAAGCGGCCAACAGCAGCCGGAAAACGGTCGAATGCACTCGGCGAAAGCCTTCCATCGCTCTCTATTCTACGCGGACGGCCGGCTCGAAGTTCCTTTGCCGTGGAATCGCGTTCTCCGCGGGCGCCCCACCCTCGGTCCGCCGCGGCGGACGCCTTCATACAACGTGAAAATCTACCAATCACCACCGGCGCCACCACCGCCGGTATCGCCCCCGCCAAAACCGTCAAAACCGGAATCCCCGCCGCCAGAATCACCGCCGCCCAGGAAACCTCCGCCACCACCAGAATCGCCGCCGCCAGAGCCACCGCTCCCGCCGGAGCCGATATACGGCATCCATCCCCAGCGCTTGAAGACGCCAAAACCAACCAAGAGCCGAAGTACGAAAAAGCCTGGAATGACTAGTAGAAAGAATGCGATTACGAGATACTGGACAATCTTCGTAACCAAAGATGGCTCCAGCCGCGCCGGAGCGGGAGGCGCTGGCGAAGCGTCCTCGTCCAGCGTGACCTTGGCGTCGGCGGCAATGATCTGCGCTATCTCGTCCACGCCCAAAATCACTGCAGCGTCAAAGTCGTTGGCGCGCAGACCGGGAACCATCTCCCGGCCAATGTCGCCTACCTTACCGTCCGGCAGAATGCCTTCCAGGCCGTAACCCACAATAATCTGGCGCTTGTGGTCGTCGACAGCCAAGAACACCAGAACGCCGCGATCGGTCCCTTTCTTGCCAATTTTCATCTTGGAGAAGAGGCTAATAGCAAACTGCGCCGGATCGGCGCCGTTAAGGGTGTGGATGGTGACCACGGCGATCTGCGCATTGGCCTGGGAGTGGTCCAGTTGCCCGCAGATGTGATCCAGGCGCGCAATCGCCTCGGGCGAAAGCACGTGGGCATAGTCGCTGACGTAATCAGTGGGTTGGGGCAGGTCCTCCCCCCGTTCGGCCAGCGCGGCGACAGAGGAAATGCAAACGGAAGCGGCCAACAGCAGCCGGAAAACGGTCGAATGCACGCGGCGAAAACCTTCCATCGCCTTCTATTGTACCCGGACGGGGGGGGAAGCTCCTTGGCCGTGGGATCGCATTCTTCGCGGGCGCCCCACCCTCGCTCCGCCGCGGCGACTTTTTGCGGCTAGGGTGGGATATTTCTATCTCCAGTCTTTTTATGGCCTCTTGTCCTCTCCATCAGTGGCCGGGTACACCAGCTCTCGATTCTTAGACATGGGAAATCACGAACCCCTCTGCCTCAAGCACTACACTGGTAAGGAAATGAGCGAAAGCCAGCTTCCCACGCCCCCCGTCGCGCGCAAGCAACACACCGAGATCCATATGCACGGCACGGTCCTCAGCGATGAATACGCCTGGCTGCGCGACAAGCAGAATCCCGAGGTGACCGCATATCTCGAGGCCGAGAACGCCTACGCCGAGGCCGCGATGGCCCCGCTCGCCAGCCTCCGCGAAGACCTGTACCAGGAAATGCTCTCGCACGTGAAGCAGACCGACGTTTCCGTTCCCTTCCGCGACGGCGACTGGTGGTACTACACCCGCACCGAAGAGGGGCGGCAATATGTAATCCACTGCCGCACACCTGGCGCTCCCAATGCAAGCGAGAACACGCCGGAGCAGGTGATTCTGGACGGCAACCAACTGGCCGAGGGCCACCCCTTCTTCGCTATCGGCGACACTTGCATCACCGACGACGGCCGCTGGCTGGCTTACACCACCGACACCACGGGCTTCCGCCAGTACACTCTGCACATCAAGGACCTGGCCACCGGCAAAACCCTTCCCGGCGAGGTTAAGTGCGTCGGCTCCGTCGTGTGGGCCGCGGACAACCGGGGTCCGCAGCGACAAGAGGTCCCCAAGAATCGGTCCTCGATTCCTGTGGAAGAGGGACAGGTCCTGGCCGATGGGGTGGAGAATCGCACCCTCTTCTACACCGTAGAGGACGAAGAGCAGAAGCGCCAGTACCGGCTCTGGCGGCATACGCTTGGGCTCCCCCACTCCGAGGACATGCTGGTCTACCAGGACGACGACGAGCGCTTCAACCTGGGCGCCGGCCGCACGCGCGACGGCAAGTTCCTGGTGCTGGAATCGGCCAGCCACACCAGCAGCGAATTCCGGGTGCTGCCGGCCGACGAACCCGAGGGCGCTTTTACCCTCATCAGTCCGCGCCAAGACGAGCACGAGTACTCCATAGACCACTGCAACGGCTTGTGGTTCATCCGCACCAACGATCGCGGACGCAACTTCCGGCTGGTCACGGCGCCTGTAGCCTCGCCGGGCCGCGAGCACTGGACCGAGCTGATTCCCCACCGCGAGACCGTCATGCTGGAGGACGTGGATCTCTTCGCCGGCTTCTTCGTGGCCTGCGAGCGCGAAGACGGCTTGCCCCGGCTGCGTATTTGGCGCTTCACCGGCGACGGGGCCGGATTCGGCGATGGGTTCGCGCCAGCCGGCGAAATCGTCTTTCCCGAACCGGCCTACAGCGCCCAGCCGCACATCAACCGCATCTTTGAGACGCCAACCTTCCGCTATGCCTACCAGTCACTGGTCACGCCCAGCTCGGTCTACGAGTATGACGTGGCTACCGGCGTTTCCACGCTGCTCAAGCAGCTTGAGGTCCCCGGCGGTTTCGACCGCGCCCTTTATGCCAGCGAGCGCGTCCATGCCGCCGCGCCCGACGGCGTGCTGGTTCCGGTTTCACTGGTTTACCGCAAAGACCGCCGCGACAATACGAAGGATGGAAGCCGGAACCCGCTCTACGTCTACGGCTACGGCTCTTATGGCTACTCGCTGCCCCTCGGATTCAGCTCCAACCGGCTCAGTCTGCTGGACCGCGGCGTGGTCATGGCCTATGCACACATCCGCGGCGGCGGCGACCTGGGCAAGCCCTGGCACGACACCGGCAAGATGCTGACGAAACGCAACACCTTCACCGACTTCATTGCCGCCGTCGAGCACCTCACCGCCTCCGGCTACGGCGATCCGGCGCGCGTGGCCATCGAGGGCGGCTCCGCTGGAGGCTTGTTGATAAGCGCGGCCGTCAATTTCCGTCCCGATCTCTTCCGCGCCGTCCTCTCTCACGTGCCCTTCGTGGACGTAATGAACACCATGCTCAACGCCTCGCTGCCCCTGACCGTCCCCGAGTACGAGGAGTGGGGCAATCCCAACAAAGAGGCTTACTTCCGCTACATGCTGAGTTATTCGCCTTATGACAACCTCAAGGCGGCGAGTTACCCGGCGATGCTGGTCAAGACATCGCTGCACGACAGCCAGGTCATGTACTGGGAACCGGCCAAGTACGTAGCCAAGCTCCGCACCCTCAAGACGGATAACAACCCGCTGCTCCTGGTGACCAACATGCAAGCCGGCCACGGCGGCTCCAGCGGCCGCTACGACTACTTGAAGGAGATCGCCTTCGACTACGCGTTTCTGCTCAGAGAGCTGGGGGTGGTGTGATAGAGTTCCGGTGCGGAGTTCTCGAGGGATTTATGCGACGTATATTGAGGAGCGCTCTGTTACTGGCGCTCGCTGCAATACCGGGTAACGCACAGCAGGCCACGCCGCCAGCAGACACGGCCCAGCCCGCTGCCCAGTCACTGCTCAAGTCCCATTACAAGCCCGGTAGCGTGAACGGGAAAGCGGTGCCGATGCAGGTCTCCATCCATCTTGAGCATGCCGGCTTTCCTCCCACCAAGTAATTGTGTGCTATACCCCTGAAAGCCGCGACCGATGCGCCCACAGCCCCAGTCCCGGATTCGCAATGTAGAACACATCCTCCCGGTTCACCCGGTTATAGCCGTGGATCAGCTTCTTGGGATCATAGCGCGCGAGCATGGTCCCGAGATCGCCGTACTCAAAGCCGACGCCTTCTACCTCTTCCCTGCTGAGTTTCCCCGGACACCACCGGATCGTGAACCGTCCCTCGGAAGAGCCGTGGATCAGGTGCGCCGCCGCGCTCAAATCGCCGGCCAGATCCGCATTGGCGTTCACAGCCTCCAGCGTTACCGGCGTCCCGCGATAGCCGTACTTGCGAATCAATCCGTCGATCGTCTTGTCCTCGCCGAACTCCCTGACAGCCGGAGCAAGGATGATCAGTTCGCCGCCGTCTGCAAGACCCATGCGCGTGCGATAGACGGCCTTGTTGCCAATCCAGGTCGAGTGAAACTCCTCCGCATCGAGATAAACGACGGCCTTCCGGATGGGCTCATCGAGCATCTCGAAGTTCACCTTCAGGCTAAGTTCGGCGGCCCGTTGAAAGCACACGACGTCATCGCCGATGAACAGGCCGCGCACTGCCAGGCCGCCGTCCTCCCTGCGTCCGACCACTGTAAGCACATAGACGATGGGCAGATTGCGGAGGAAACGATCGGATGCGTAATTGAGCACGCTGCGCACAGGATTCTCCGCGCGGCCCATGATCCGCTCCATCCCATAAACAGCGCCCAGGTAATGGCTACGGTTGATTCCCTCGCGCCCTCCCGTACCCACCAGGATGTTCTTGTTGTAGTTCGCCATGCCGATGACTTCATGCGGCACGACCTGGCCGATGGAAAGGATAAGATCGAATCCGCCCTGCGAGATGAGCCGGTTGACCTGCGCCGGCCAGGCATAGTTCAGCTTGCCCTCCGATTGTTCGCGAATGAACTCTGCCGGAACCTCGCCGAGCGTCTCTACATCGGTTCTCCAGTTGTGAACGCGAAAAAGATTCAGCGGCACATCTGGGAACATGTGCGCAATCTGGCCGGGCTGCATGGCCGTATGCGTTCCCAGGGCGGGAAGAATCGCTTTCAGGCGGTCGCCATAGTACTCCCACGCAAAACGCGTCAACTCGCCAGCGCGGGAGTGCGCGCGGCTCTGGTCGGGAGGCACGGCAAGCACGCGGTTCCGCTCTCCAAGCGTGGCCAGGCCTTCCGCGAGCAGATCGTTCAACTGCCGCGAAGACAGATCGGTTTCAATACTTCCCGCAGCGCAATAAAGACTCATTTGGCTGTCCCGGCGTCTCCATGAGATGAGGACGCAAAGCCCAGGGAGTCGATCACGGCCCCCAGTTGATTCAATGTGTGCGATATGGCCGCGGAATCCCGGTACTTACAGTGGGATTCGAGCCGCTCAAGCAGATACGCGATGGCGAGCCGGGGCAAGAGTTCCGTGTCGAGACCCATGCGTGTTAAATACTCCTTGAAAACAGGCTTTTCTTGAATGGCCGCATAGCCGCCGCGCCCCCTGTCGAGGAGGCGGCTTTCGGTGAAATGGAAATGCAATAGGTCATGCATTGGCAATCCGGCGAAGTCAGCCCATTCCCAATCGACAAGGACATAGCCGGAATCGGAAGTTTTTCGAATGTTCCATGGAGCAAAATCTCCATGCACCAATATCGACGGCATGTCTTTATCGAGATCAAGATAGGAGAGACAGCGGCCCAGCAGGCCGGGGGCGGCTCTATCCAATTCGTCCGCGAATGGACGAAGCCTTCTCTCCAAAGCACCTGCAAGGTCGGTCAGGTTCGAGGAAGCTCCACTCAGAGGCAAGTTACAGAGCAGGTCGAGGTACTCGGAGCGAAATCCGCGCTCAGGCAGGGCGCCGCGCACATATTTTTGTGCGGCTGCTCCCAGATCGGGAAGTACCGCCAGGAAGTCAGGCGCCCAGCAATACCGCTCAAGTTCCCTGAGCACTTCCGCTTCGTGGATAACGCTCAATCTACCCCCCGGAGTCAGTCCGACCTTGAGTACTGCCGCGATATGATGCCCGGCATCGAGCAGGAATACAGTCAGTTTGCGGTCGGAAGATGGATTGCCAACCATGACTACCATCTCCCCGGCTTGGCCTGCGATTCCACACCTTTCAAACCAGCGTAGTGAACTTGTGCGTGGGATCGTTAGGCTGGAGACAGAAGGAAACAGCCGAACGATGCCGGCACGAGCAGCCATGCGTATGGCCAGCCATTTCACCCGGCCTGTCAAGCTATAGGGCCGCCATGCGCTCAATACGGATGCGGCCCCGCGAGACACTGCCGGAACCAGCCAACGGGGGCCGCTGTTTCCAGGAATCGCAAAATAAGACTCCGGCTCCCCGGCGGCGGCGCCGCAATCGATTTCCAGAGCTTTCAGGATATCTGAAATGCTCAGTGCTTCAGAAGGTTGGGAGATCTCTGCCTGCATCTCTACTCACTATACTTCTTGGCAGTGCGATTGCTAAAAGAGAAACGGGGGCAGGCCAGAGCCCGTCAACCGCTAGGTTCTGACAAAGCTCTGCGATATATCTCAAAGAGGCTCTGTACATTTGCTTCGGGGCGGTATTGCCGCTCATATGTGCGCCTCGCTTCTGTTCGCAGCGAATTCTCGAGGCCGGGCTCTGTTGCGATCATCCGCACTGCCTGCGCCAGAGCCTGGGCATTTCCGGGAAGCGCGAGCATCCCGTTTTGTCCATGCGCAACCAGTGAAGAGAGCGCTCCGATGTTGCTGGCGACAACGGGCAGCCCGGTGGCGAACGCCGCTGGTATTACTAGGGGAAGCCCCTCATAGCAGAGCGAAGGAATCAGCAGCGCACGCGCGCCTTGCATGAGCCGCGCAACTTCAGAGTGACTTTGAGAACCCAGATACTCCAAGGCCCCTTTCGCGGCCGCGTGCTCCACCGATGCGCTCAACGGACCTGTTCCGGCCACCTTGAGTGGCATGCCAAGGCCATGTTCGGCAGCTGCGATAAGGGTTGCAATGCCTTTCTCTGAAGAGAGCCGCCCGGCATAAAGCGCATACCCGCCTCTGCCGTCCCCCAGTCCAGGATCGGCTGCCGAATTAGGCTTCACAACGATCTTTGCCGGATCGACCCCGAGATGCCGCACGAACAGTGTGCGGGCAAACTCGGTCAACGCAATGAAGCGCGAAACGCGAGTATTCCATGTATGCCGGAACTTATGAACCGCCGACATGAGGGCGATAGCGGCAGAACCTGCGCGGCTGCCCTGGTAACAGGCGTGATAGACGGCCGGCCACGGAATGTTCTTGCCGAGACACTGTTCGCATGGGCTATTGTGGCGAAACAGCAGCGCATTGGCGCACAGCAGCCGGTAATTATGCAGCGTCTGGATGAACGGTATATGGGAATCGGCATCGTAGATAGCCGGCGTGAGCACCGGAAAGAAGTTATGAACATGCACTATATCCGGCCGAAACTCGGCAATTCGGACCCGCACCATCTCTCTGGAGCGGAGGGAATACCCTACGTTCAACGCCGCGGCGGCACGTTGCCGGAGACCTGTGATGCGGTCGTTCGAGACCTCCAGCAAGTCAACAGCCGTGCCTGCCTGGCGCAACATGGAGACCTCCTGGCGCACAGCGGCATCTTCTCCGCCCGCAATCTGGTACCGATTATGCAATACGAGCACGCGCATGTTTTCACACTATAACTGAAAAGGGGATAACTTCCTTGCCTCAAGTATTCCGCAGTGTATCCTGGACGTGTTTGTAAGTGCGAGATACAACCTGCTCCCAGGTGTTTTCCCTGGCGGCCTTGAGAGCTCGGGATGACATCTCCGCGCAAAGGTCCGGATTCGCACCGAGTTGTCGCATCGCATCCGCCAAGCCGTTAACCACTTCCGCCTGACCGCGGCCATCCACCTGAATGTTGAAGCCGCACGACGGCGGAAGCATGGCTCCCGGCCCACCGCAATCCAAGCAGGTGACAGGCAGTTCCTGCGAGAGAGCTTCCATAACCACATTGCCGCCGGAATCGTGCAGGCTTGGGAACAGGAATGCCGTGTGTTCCCGATACATGCTGAGCACCTGTTCGCGTGGAACCCACCCCCTCCAATCGACGGCGTGAGCTACGCCCAGCCGATCGGCCATCTTGTGCAGCCACTTCCCGTCCCGCCCTTTGCCGACTATCGTCAACGTGGCGCCTGGAAAGTCCCGGTGCATCCGGGCAAGCGCCTGAAGCGCCAGATGAACCCCCTTCCAATAGAGCAGACGGCCCACATAGAGAAAGCGTTGCGTAGGAGGGCTGGCGGGCGGCTCGTACAGAATCAGAGCCTCCTCGGTGCCGACATCCTGCATCATCAAGCACTTTGTCCGGCATGCGGGCGGCACATAGGCGAGCGTCTCCCTCGTCTTGCAAAGAATCATTGCCGCTTGCCTGAAGGATTGCCGGACTGAGGGGTTAAACCGGACGAACAGATTCAAAAGTGAACGCACTGAATCCACTGCTATGCCGCGGAACGGGCAGCCCCAAAGAAGCCGCGGCGGAGTTGCTTCTCCACCCCCAATAGGACCCAGAACAAATGGAAATCCAAGCCTCCCCATGAAAGACGGCTGCCGGAATGCCGCGAACGTGATGTGATGAACCAGATCGAAAGGAATCTCGCACGCCAGCCGCCTCGCAGCATGGTATGCCCCTCGCTGCCAAAGAGAGTAGTACACATAAATACCCCGCCCACCCTTCTTCCACCATCTCATCCGTCGCGGCAGGTCGTAACCGGCAAGATAAATCGGCAGGTCCGCGTGGAGGGCCAATGCTCTTTCAAGGCTGGGGAGATTGTTCTCGCGCGTCAGTATGCACACCTCGTGGCCCAGGCGCGCAATTTCCAAAGCCCAGTGCCATCCCATCCCAGGCTCTGAACCTTCGCCCGGACCGCACGCGTACGCGGAAAGCAGGACCTTCATCTTTCGTGGCCTCCCGATCTGATCTCGAATTCTAACTAGTTGCCAAGCCCTGTTTTCCATTATAAACTTTTCAGAGGAATCTCCTCACTGCAATTTATTACTTTGCATGACTGTTTCTAATGCGTTACTACGACGACGATTCTGCTTCCGATTGGACCGGATCATAAATGCTCTGGCGGCTTCAAGCCGAATCCGGAGCATTCTTAATGGCTATATACGAGACATCGTGGTAGTCTGCGGTAAGTTTGCCCAAAGTAAGTATCGATGTGAGCTTTACCACTACTTGCTGCACTATTGTTCCCAAACTCGACCCGCGTCCGAATCCGACTCCGTAGCGGCCCACACACTTCATGCTCTTCTCGGCGAGGAAAATGCAGAGCCGCTTGCCGCCGATAACCGGATGAAAGTACGTGGGATATGGCGGCTGACCCTGCTGACCTGCCTGCTTGTTTCCGAGGATATACCGATAAAACAGCAAATGGCTCCAATACGGCAGCACACGCGTATAGAACCCACGTGCTGACTCTCGCTCGGGAAGAATCAGAATCATTAGCCCGCCCGGTTTCAGCCATTTCACAAAGTTTTGCAACGCGGTATCGGCCCGTCGCACATGTTCCAAAACGTATCTACTGTATACAACGTCAAAGGAGGCTTCGGGAAGATTGATCGTGCACAGATCGCCAAGGATTGCAACATCCAGGTCGCGAGTCATGGTCTTGCGCAACTCGAGCGCTGCCGGGTCGAGATCGACGCCCGTAAGTGTATAGTCTATGCCAGTCAAATCGAGTTTCCAGCTCCGCCCACACCCGGCCTCGAGAATTGAAAGAGGGCGCCCCAGCTTCTTTCCGAGCGCAAGGATTGCGTCGATCTGGAATTGCTCAATGTCTCTACGGCTCAAACCCACCACAAGATCGGGAATATTTAATTTCATCGTTTTTCCCTAAGTCCGAGTTTTCCATTTTGCTTTCCCATATACAAGGCAATATACCACATTCTGGCTGTCGAAGAGCGACGCCAGGGCCCATGTCATTCGCTGCATGCCGCGATTGTGAAGGAAACCGGATAATGCGCCCGCCGCTCTGAGGCAAAATAGTTGCAGCCCTGCAGAGCATCCCGATACTTCCGTAACCTTGAGCTGTGAAGATATGCGCATGAAAGTCCTCGTCAAGTTTGGCATTCGACTGGAATCCACTTTTTTAGCTCTAAATCGCTGGAATCGTAACGCCCTCAGTGCACAAAAGACGGCCGGTAAGCGCTTATGGGCATTCGGTGGACTGCCCGTTCGAGGCGGGACTTCCGACGGGAAAGATCGATAATTCCAATCAAGACAAGATAAAAGGCGACTTCAAGACCCATCCAGCCGAGCACTCCGGTGGACATAATGGATGTAATCCAGATGTGGATAATCATCACATAGAGCCCGGCATTCTCCGGATTCGTTTTCCACTCCTTCAGCGTGTAGTAGGTGGTTGCGATCAATAATCCCGCGCCGACAATGATCCCGATGAGACCGAGCCCGGTCAGTGTCTCCATGAAGCCGCTATGCAGCGAGCTTAACTCAAGGCTTGGATTATTGATATGCGAAAGAACCACCTTCCCGCCATCTCCGCCGCCATAGCCCAGGATGGGATGCTGCTTCCATGCGCGGAAAGCCGCCGCCCACATTAATGTCCGGCCGCTAAGGCTTTCAATATTCTCCCGAGAACGACCTTGTAACATTCCCTTCATGACGCCGTTTCGAAATATCCAGAGCGCGGTGCCGAAGACGGCTATGAAGCCGACCATGAGCACCTTGGAGCGTCTAAGGAGAACAATGGTTATGCCTAACGCGAGGATTCCAAAAGAAGTGCGACTGGATGCAAAGGCGAAAATAAACGAGGCATAACTCATCTGAAGCCAGGCTCCCCGCCAGCTTATTCGCCTTGCCAGCCATTGGCCAAATACCGTTAGGAAGAGCGCGCTCGCCATATAGCCAATGCCATTCCCTGAAACGAAAGGAGCTGTTGCCGTTGTACTTGTTACGAGGCCTGGACGCTCATATACAAACATGGGGATACGGGCTATGAAGCCAAGAGTAGCAAGCGAGGCGACCATAGAGATGATGAGAAAGGTGATTTGCCCCAGTGCTTCAAGGCGCCTGCCGGCGTCAGGACCTTTTGAGGCTTCCAGAAGAATCAAGGCGCCCACGATCATCTCAAACGATTTCCCTAAGGTGATGATCAAATCGGACGACCAAAGGCAGGATGCCAGGTATAAAAAGGAAAAGACTGCGAACCAAAAGCGAAGGTCGCGCATGCCGACCTTCGCAATCCCGGGTTTAGCCAGTACAAATATGAGAGCCGTGATACTAAAAGGAGCGCGGATGAGCAATATCGCGAGCACGCTCTGATGCATCTGTTTACCTTGACCAAAGTCTAAAGCTGAGCCTAAGCTCGCGATCATGAGGCAGAGCAGCGCCCAACCCGGGAATCCGGCCGCTGCGAAAGCCGAATGCCAAGCGCGAAAGTTCCATGGAAGTATGGAAAATCTCATATCAGCAATGATCCAGAGTCATTTCACGGAATAGACTGTGGCTATGGCGGCCTCGTCGATAAGAGAAGCTCCAGTGGTGAGTGCGGTTTTTAACTTACTGACAGGCACATAGACGATATCCTGCGCCTGCAGGCGCAGCGGTATCTCCTTCCCTTCGGAGAATTTCTTGTAGTTGACCGGGTACTCGATATATGTCCCGTCAGGGTTGCGCCGGATGACCCGGATTGATTTCACCTCGGCTTGAAGGGTTGTGCCACTGGCGAGTGAGAGAGCCTGGGCAACATCGAGCTTTCCATCCTCTTGCATGAGGTAACCGCCGGGGCGAGTGACGGCTCCAAGGACATAGACGATGCCGGCACGCGGTACAATCACCGTATCGCCATCATGGAGCATCACCTTCGCAATCGACGCCCCATCGCTATTGCGGCCGTAGGGATAAGCATCGACTGTCAAGCGACCGTCGATCAGGTGGCGAACCTGCACCACGCTGCCCGCCATTGACGTCTCTCCGCCGACCTGCGAAAGAACATCGAGAAGCGAATGAGGCGCGAGCAATTGCACCCGGCCGGGCGCTTGCACCTCGCCCATCACTGCAACGATAAACGGCGCATACTGCTCGACGTTGACTGTGATCTGCGGATGGATGAGAATCTGCGCCGAGGCCAGCCTGTCCTCAATGAGCTGGCGCGCCTCGGTAAGAGTAGTGTCGGCTACATGAATCGACCCGGCGAGCGGGAAGTCAATGTTGCCGGCGTCGTCAACCCGCAGTTCGCCTGAAAGCTCGGGCGTGTCATAAGCCTGAATATTCAGGAGGAATCCTGGGGCGATCTTGAGCTTGGAGAAATCCTCCGGCACCGCGGTGAGTGCGCCGCCCAAAGCCGACCCCTTCGCTGCGCTTGCGCCGGTAGAGGAGGCTCCGGCAGATTGTCCTGAACCGGAGATTGAGCTGCCAGTTGCGGGTCCCTGCTGCTGGGCTGACGCAACCGGGACAGCGAAGACCATGAGCGTGGCCAATGAGAATCCGATGCGAGTAGCGCTGGTCACGAGTTGGAATCCTCCTCTCCGTAGTATTTGGAGTCCCCATAATATCCGTAAGCATAGTAGTACTCAACAGATCTTGTATCGACCGCGTTGAGAACGAAGCCGAGTTGCCGGCCCGTACTGCGGTCCATCCATTCGGAGATGCGAGCCAGCACGGTTCGCGCAGTCACCCCGGAGCGGATCACCACGATAGCGCCGTCTACCTTGGAAGAGAGAATAACTGCGTCGGTCACCAGAAGTATGGGCGGAGTGTCGATGAGGATGAGATCATACCGCCCGCGCATAAGGGTAAGAAGATCGTCCCAATGCGAGGACCCCACCAGTTCGGACGGATTCGGCGGCACTATGCCGGACGGAAGCAGCCAAAGGTTTTCGACTGCGCTATGCGGCCGAACCGCAGTCTCGAATGAAACACGCCCAGCGAGAACCTCGCTGAGGCCGGGACTCTTCTGGACTCGAAACAACCGATGTATCTTGGATTTGCGCATATCGGCGTCAACAATCAGAACGCGCTTTCCCTGCTGTGCGAATGCAATAGCGAGGTTATAGCAAACCATGCTCTTCCCGTCTTTGGGCAAGGGACTGCTGACAATCAAAGCCTGCAGCGGACTGTCGATGGCGGAAAGTTGAATTGCTGTCCGCAATGCACGAAAAGATTCCGCGGCGGGCGCCTTGGGCTGACTCACCAGCAGACTGGATTCCTGATACTCTGCAGAGGAAGCGGGTGGCGCATTATCCCCGGCGCGTATGAGCGGGATGGCAGCCAGAATGGGATAACCGGAGATCTGCTGAACTTGTTCCGAAGTTACGACAACATCATCTAAATTCTCCCTTATAAAGGCGCCCGCGATCCCCAGCAACAAACCGGCGCCGAATGCAATAGCTGGGTAGATAAGCCAGTCTGGCCGCGCCTGTTTCGCAGGCGGACGAGCTGGATCCACGAGATCGAGGTTGGTGGCCCTGACGCCAGCAGTTACCCCTACTTCCTGGAGCTTTGTTTGAAGCTCTTCATAAAGGACACGACTTGAGATTGCCTCGCCCGCGAGTATCTCCAACTGCACCATGTTGTCGTTGAGTTTGTTTACTACGTCCTCTTGTTTGGCATACTCTTCGCGAATTGCGTCTTCGGCCTTCTGTGCAAGGGGCAGATCGTTCTGGGCACGTTGATTGATGCGCTGCAATTCCTGGTGAATCTGTTCATTGAGAGCGGCAAGTTGACCTTGAAGCTCACCCAAACGAGGGTTCTTGGCCCCATATTTAGTAGCAATGTCGCCATAGTTCACCTTTATGGCAGCTTCCTGTTCGCGAAGAGCTTGCAGCACTGCCAACCCATTGCCCCGGCCGGTAACCGCGGATCCCCCTCCCATCGAAGACAGATCGCTGCTCCCGAGCCCGAGCACAACCTCAGGACTCTGCGTTTGCGTGAGATGATAAATCGCCTCTTTTGCAATCCGATTTGCCTCGGCAGAAGTCAATTCCGCATTCAAGGCCGCGAGTTTGTCGACTGCCGGGATATGAACCCCACCGCTGGCGCTAGAAGCACTTCCTCCTCCTCCAGAGGTGCCGGAAACGCCGTTTGTTTCCATGCTCATGCCCAGCATGAGCACAGTCAACCCAGCTTTCCGCTCGTAATCCGCCAGCTTGCGCTGCGAATCATCCACATTCGCTTTAAGAGTGCCTAGCTGACCCGAAAGCCAGTCAGAGGCTCTGGCTGTAGATTGGTAATGCATCTCGAGATATTCGTGGATGTAGGTGTTCACGATGCAATTCGCAATGGCAGCCGCCCTTTCGGGATCATAATCGCGGTAAGTGACCTCGATAAGCCGGGTGTCCTACTTGGGATCGACATTAAGGCGTCGCGAGATAATCTTGAGTATCCGCTCTCTTGTGGCAGGAGCCTTTTCGAGCGGAAGACCCTGCTCGGCGTTGATTCTTGCTTTCCCACCGAACCATCCCGGTTTGTATTTATAAGGCGCCACGCTCTGCAGATTCAGTTCGCTGACAACCTGGAGAAGAATGGTGTCGCTTTGTAGAACAGCGGCGTTCGTCTGAATTTCGGTCTTTACGTCGTCAGAGCCGGCAAGGGCCGACGCCATGCCGGCGAGAGAACCCAGATCCAGGCCACTCGAGGCATCTTTGTCTACGAGCAACGTCGCAGTCGACGTATACTGCGGTCGCATCATAAAACATACCAGCAGACCAAGCGCAAGCGCTCCGAGACCAAACGACAGTATGAAATACTTTCGTTTGCGCCAAACGCGCAATATATCCCGCAGGGACTCCTCTTCATGCACCCGCCCAAGAGGATCAGATGCGAAAGACGGGTTAGGTCCTTGAGGAGAACGGGGAGAGATTTTTGAACTTCCTTGACTCATTAGACTCTGTTCGCAGGACTAACAACTCCTGACATCCGGCGGATTCTGACCCAATTTCCGTGTATTTGGAGTATAGCGTCTGGTGATAGTGAGGTCAATCGAAAATCTAGCGGCGTCTGTTTTTAGTACATCGCACGCGGCAATCACGAGCGAACTCCGGCAGCATGTTCCGATTCAGGCTTCAGTGGAAGGCCGGACTGGACGCGGTAACGGCCGAACACAAAATCCGACAGGCTCCGGTCTGAGCGCTTCGACGCCTGGCGAACCGCATCCGGCCGGGACGTCTCCACCACAATCACGTCGGCGGCATCGAACGCCGCATGCTGGATTCCGGTCGTCTTGGTGATCCACGAAAGGGAAGAACCACTTCTGGCTGCTGCCCCCCTTCTCCCATCGAATTGATGTTCATGCGGTTGCCCTCTGTTCCGACGCGGCGCAGGGCACGGACGGCATTTTTTCATATATGCTAGGCTAAGGCTCCAGATGAACGTAACCGACGTGGTTCTATCCGCTGCCGGAGTTGTAGCAACCTGCGTGGTACCAGAGTACCGATCTCAAGTCAGGATGATTCGGGGACAGGATGAGCGCGAAAGGCACACTCCGGGAACGAATTCGGAATGGCTTCCTTCGGCAATTGCTCGGACGAGAAATCTGGGCGCTGAGCGACCAGGCGGTTGTCAGCGGGATGAACTTTTTGACCAATGTGATGCTCGCCCGCTTCATGGGTCTGCGCGAGTTTGGAGTCTTCGCGCTCGCGTGGATGTCTGTGATGTTTGTGAACTGTCTCCAGGGCGCACTTATTGTTGCGCCGATGATGAGCGTTGGGCCCAAGCAGGAAGAGAAGAACAGGCCTTCCTACTTCGGCGCCGTTGTCTTCCAGGAGCTTGTTCTCGTTTCTTTCTGTTTCGTTCTCGTCTTCGCCGCTCTGAAGGTTTCCAGCAACTACTTTCCACATGCGGATTTGCAGCGGCTCGCATTGCCCCTCGCGGTGTCCGCGTTTGCCTATCAAATGCAGGACTTTATCCGGCGCTATTTTTTCGCCACCCGGCAGAGCCGTTATGCACTTGCCGATGACGCTCTCAGCTACCTTACCCAACTGCCCATACTGTTTCTGCTGCATAGAGCCGGAGATCTGAACAGCGCAACGGCGCTATGGGTTATGGCGGGGACATCGATCTTCGGGATGGTGGCGGGATGGTTCTGGGTGGAGCCGATCGAGTTCAAATGGGAGTGGATAAAGGCCATCTCGCGGCGGCACTGGAGGATTTCCCGGTGGCTCGGCGCCTCGGCCCTGCTGCAGTGGACTTCCGGCAATCTCTTTGTGATTGCTGCTCCGGTCTATTACGGAGCAGCGGCAGCGGGCGTTCTGAGAGCTTCGCAGAACCTGATGGGTGTGACGCACGTATGGTTTCAGGGGCTGGACAACGTCGTTCCAGTTGAAACAGCGCGCCGCCTTCGTGAAGGCGGGGTGCACTCCATGCTTGCCTACACCCGATCGATTCTGTTAAAGTGGGGCGGATTGACCTTGTTATTCGCAACAGTCATGGCCGTGGCGCCCGGCTTTTGGTTGCGGTTGACGTACGGATCTGAGATGGCTCAGTATGGATACATTCTGCGGCTGTATGCTTTGATTTACGTCTTGATCTTTGTTGGTGGCCCGTTGCGTGCCGGGCTCCTGGCCGTGGAGTTTACGGTGCCGATTTTCTGGTCTTACCTGGCAATGACATCATTTGCAATCGTCTTCGCGTTTCCGATGGCGAAGTGGCTTGGATTGAGCGGTTCGCTGCTCGGAGTTCTTGGAACGCAGATTTTGTTTCAAAGTATCGTCGGTGTCACCCTGATCGTGAAATCAAGGCGCGTCGCGCAGGAAGCGGGTCTCGCGTCGCGACCTCCCGCTGCGGCAAGTGAGTGACTCGTCTTGCGGGTGGCGAGCCGGCATCTCAGCCATAATCGGAGGAGAAACTCCGTCTGTTTCACTTATCGGGAAAATTTGCCGGGAGATTCCCCATTGATTCAACCACTTGCCGCTTATGCGGGCGAAACGACCGTCCGCTCCTTCTTCGAGACGCTGGATCGGGAGTGTTCCGGTTATTGTCTCCTTGCAGGGTATGAGGAACTGCCGGTCACGGTTTGTTCCGATATTGACTTCATGGTCAGCCAGCAGGATTTTGAGCGTCTTCCGCAGATTTTAAGCTCATTTGCCCGAGAGGTCGGGTTTCGCCTGGTGCGGAACATTGAGCATCAGACGACGGCCTGTAGTTACGCCCTGGCGCAGAGCCAACCTAGCCAGGTTCTCTTTCTCCATCCAGACTCGTGCTCCGATTACCGCAGGGCTAATAGGACGTGGCTCCGGTCAGAAGCGGTTCTGGCACGACGGCGCAGGCATCCAAATGGATTCTGGATCCCTGCGGCGGCCGATGGTTTTCTCTATTACTTGATTAAGCGCATCGAAAAACTGAGCCTTGAGGAGCGGCACACGCAACAGCTCAGCCGCCTTTTTTCCGAGGACAGGCTGGGCTGCACAGAAGCGCTAACGCAGCGCCTCACGACCACATCGGCGCAATTGGTTGTGGAAGCGGTCCGTTCCGACGACTGGCAGCCGGTGATAGGAGCCATTCATGAGCTGCGCGAGGAACTTCTGGCACGTGCTTCCGTGGACTCCCTGAGAACGAAACTTGGAGAATTAAGGCGGAAAATTCGGCGCGTGGTTCAGCCGACGGGTTTGTGCGTCGCTGTTCTGGGTCCGGATGGTAGCGGCAAGTCCAGTGTGATCGAGCAATATCTCCCGGCGATTGCACAGGTATGCACCGGGACTGCTTGTTTTCATCTGCGGCCTCGCCTGCTCCGTGGCTTGGCGGCGGCGCAAACGATCAACACCGACCCCCACGGCCAGAAATCCCGCGGGCTCCTGGCGTCCACGGCGAAACTGCTGTTTCTGTGGGCCGATTACGTGCTGGGCTATTACCTTCGTGTGCGCCCGCTCCTGGTGCGCTCCACGCTGGTCGTCTTCGACCGCTATTATCAGGACCTGCTGATCGATGCGCGGCGCTTTCGCTACGCCGGGCCGCAATGGCTGGCGCGCCTGGTTGCCGCGCTGATTCCCATGCCGGATCTGATGCTTGTCCTGGATGCGCCGGCTCATGTGCTCCAGGCCAGAAAGCAGGAGGTCTCCGGGGAAGAATCCTCGCGCCAGGCCGAGGCCTATCGAGCCGTGGCCAATTCCCCTGCTCTTCGCGGACACGCCGTTCTGGTCGATGCGGCGCGCCCTCTGGAGCAGGTGGTTTATCAATGCGCGGATCGGACACTGGCCTTACTGGCAATGCGCACGGCAAAGCGGCTTCATCTGGACTGAGGCGGAGAATCGCGCTGCTTTTCCACAACTAACCTTGGCTTTTCGGCAGAAGTGTTCTTTGGGTTTTGCAATCTGCCTCATTAGCGATAAAATCCCCGTGGAGTTGGGGCAAAAAAGAGATGCCTGGTGGATATGCTAACCTCTAAACACACTAGGAAGGCTATTCAACTCATCCTGGCACTAACGTTTCTTCTGCCCCCCCTGGCATTTTGCCAAGGGAATCCTGTTCCGTATAAGAGTCAGATTGGCAAGACCATGACTCTAATCCCATGGCAAGGACGAAAAGTTGCCGTTCTCACCCAGAACGCCAAGCGTGATCCTCGCATAATGAAGATACTTGTGCGCGCGCTCGACAAAGCTTACATGGTCTATGAGCAGATCACAGGCTCTGCTCCCGGACCGAATTCAGGGGCGACGCTAAATGGCCTTGACATTGTTGCTGAAGTTCCGGACGCCGACACTGCTTGTGGTGGAGCCGCATGCTCGTATCTAGGCAGTTTGGGATCGGAAATCGGCACGACCTATTTTAACCAACTCTATGGCGGTATTAGGTCGCGCGGCGAATGCGATCAAGCCATGTTCTACGAATTTGGACGGACATTTTGGTTTTACCAGGACCAGCTAGGGAAAATTGATCCATTTGTTACTGGCTTTGCAATCGCAAATCGTTTTATATCCTTAGACCGCGCCAATTTGAAAGGGGGGCCTTTCGGCAAACTCAGCTATTCCGAATTTAAGAAGTCTATACTTGTTGATCTTCTGGATAACTACCTTGAGAATCCAAACCTAACTTGGCGTAATACCCTTCTCGTGGAAAAGCCGCCGCCCAACCAATACGGATGGAGTGCTGCAGACTTGGCTGGCGCAATGATCTATCGTGTCTACCGCGACTCTGGGTTCGCCCGATATCGAGCCTTTTGGAAGGCTCTAAGGAAACAGCACGCAGCGCAAACCCCAGACGATGCTGTCCGCGCGTTCTTAGTCGCAGCCAAGGCCACAACTGGTCGAGACTACGGTTTCCTTTTTAAAGATGCTACTGAGCACACTAGATGACCTCTCGGAAGCATCGTGGTCTGATTAAGTCTCATCGCCAATGCGTCTGCCATAAGTTTCTAATCGGTCTGCTATAAATCTCCAATTCGCCGGCCTATAGCACGGCAAAAGGCGATCTTTTGCCGGCCTGCAGGCAGACAAAAGGAGGAGGAATGAAAGCGTCAGGCGCGGAACAGGGAATTTGCCGCAGACCTATCGCGGATTAGCAGCCTTCTGCTGCACAATCCAGGCATCGATGCGGCCGCTGAGCACATCCAGCGGCAGAGCGCCCGAGTCCAGCACCTGGTCGTGGAAGGCGCGGATGTCGAAGTTGTCGCCAAGAGCCTTCCTGGCCCGATCGCGCAGTTCCAGAATCCTGAGCTGGCCGATCTTGTAGGCCAGGGCCTGGGCGGGCCAGGCGATATAGCGGTCCACCTCGGACTGAACGGTAGTTTCGTCGATGGCCGAGTGGTCGTGGAAGTACTGGACCATCTGCTCGCGGGACCAGTGGCGGGAGTGGACGCCGGTATCGACGACCAGGCGGATGGCGCGCCAGATGTCGGCCTCCAGACGGCCGTAGTCGGAGTAAGGGTCCTGGTAGAAGCCGACATCCTTGCCCACCCGCTCGGCGTAGAGTCCCCAGCCCTCGACGTAGGCCGTGTACTCGCCATATTTGCGGAAGGTGGGAACGTCCTCCAGTTCCTGGGCAATGGAAAACTGCAAATGGTGGCCGGGAAGGCCTTCGTGGTAAGCGATTGCCTCGACGGAGTCGAGGTTGCGGTCCGTGGCGTTATATGTGTCGATGAACAGGCGGCCGGGGCGGCTGCCGTCGGGCGCGCCGGCATGGTAATAGGCGGGCGCGGAGGTTTTCTCCAGGTAATCCGGAACCGGAACGACTTCAAAGTTCGCCTTGGGCAGCCGGCCGAAGAGCTGCGGCAGCTTGGCCTGCATCGGCGCCAGGTAGCCGCG
>JBKQRH010000089.1:0-77211 GCA_052326045.1 Occallatibacter sp.
CCCAGGGCGTCTTCCGCAATGAACCCTTTGTCGATTTCAAGCTCCTTGAAAATGCCCGCCAGATGCGGGAAGCATTGGACTTTGTCGCCAGCCAACTGGGCCGCGAATACGACCTGATCGTCGGCGGCCATCGGCTCAAAACCGGCGGCAAGATCCTCTCGCTCAACCCCGCGCGCCCCGCGCAGATCGCCGGCATCCACCAGAAAGCCGGTGCGGAACACGCCGAGCAGGCCATGCAGGCCGCCCTCCACGCCTTCGAGTCCTGGAGCAGAACCCCTGTAGAAACAAGAGTTTCCCTGCTCCTCAACGCGGCCGGAATCATCCGCCAGCGTCACTTCGAGTTTTGCGCCTGGCTCACCTACGAGGTCGGCAAAAACTGGGCCGAGGCCGACGCCGACGTGGGCGAAACCATTGATTTCCTTGAGTTTTATAGCCGCGAAGCCCTCCGGCTGGCCGCCGAGCGGACGCCCATCCAGTACCCCGGCGAGCGCTGCGAACTCCACTACATTCCCCTCGGCGTAGGCGCGGTCATCTCCCCCTGGAACTTCCCCTTCGCCATCATGGCGGGTATGACGGCAGCCTCCATCGTCACCGGCAACACGGTGATTCTAAAGCCCTCCAGCGACGCCCCCACCGTCGCCTCCAAATTCGTCGAGGTCCTTGAGGAAGCCGGACTTCCAGGCGGAGTTGTGAACTTTTGCCCCGGCTCCGGCTCGACCTTCGGCAACGCCATCGTCGAGCATCCCAAGACCCGCTTCATCGCCTTCACCGGCTCCAAAGCCGTGGGCGTGGAGATTCATGAGCGCGCCGCCAAAGTCCGTCCCGGCCAGATCTGGATCAAGCGGACCATCCTCGAAATGGGCGGAAAAGACTCCATCCTCGTTTGCGCCGACGCCGATCTTGACGCGGCCGTCGAGGGCGTGGTTGCCTCGGCCTTTGGATTCAGTGGGCAGAAGTGTTCCGCCTGTTCCCGCGCCATCGTGGAAGCCCCAATTTATGAGGTATTTACCGAGCGTCTCCGTGAGCGCGTGGCGCGGCTTACCGTGGGCGATCCCGCTGCTAACCTCGACCTCGGCCCAGTCATCAACAAAGCCGCCCTCGACTCCATGCTGGCCTACATTGAGACCGGCAAGCATGAAGGCCGCCTGATCGCCGGCGGCCATGCCCTTGAAACCCCGGAAGGCGGCTATTTCCTTGAGCCCACGGCCTTTACCGGCATTGCCCCCAACGCCGTGCTTGCCCAGGAAGAGATCTTCGGCCCGGTCCTCGCTCTCATCGAAGTGGAAAGTTTCGAGCAGGGTCTCCAGGTAGCCAACAACACCGAATACGGCCTCACCGGCTCCATCTACACCGCTGATCGCGCCCGCATCAGCCACGCCCGCCGTGAGTTCCATGTTGGCAACCTGTACGTTAACCGCAAGTGCACGGGCGCCATGGTCGGAGCGCACCCGTTCGGCGGCTTCAACATGTCCGGCACCGACTCGAAGGCCGGCGGCCCGGATTATTTGACCTTGTTCACCCAGGCCAAGAGCGTGGCAGAGAAGCTGTAGCCCATCGATGATTTACGCCGCGGCCGTGGGTGCTGCCCGTTCCTCGGATTCGAGTCTGGTGCCCATCTCGGAAG
The DNA here is from genome assembly GCA_052326045.1 of Occallatibacter sp. Classification (GTDB taxonomy): domain Bacteria; phylum Acidobacteriota; class Terriglobia; order Terriglobales; family Acidobacteriaceae; genus Telmatobacter. The sequence continues at coordinate 1,625 of JBKQRH010000089.1, forward strand.
CGGCCTGCGCCAGCACCCGGTGGTGAATGGTGAACAGCGCCAGTTCCAAACGGTCGCTAACCCCGGTCTTGTCGTAGATCGACCGAAGATAGTTCTTGATCACCTGTTCGGTGGTCTTGAGACGGATGGCGATCTCGCGGTTCTTGCAGCCTTGGACGATGAGGGCCACAATGCGCATCTCCTTGGGGGTAAGCCGGTCGCGGACCCGCATTCCCACCATATCGTCCTCCAGCGAGTCGGTCTGCATGAGCTGAGGGGGCACCCATGTATCGCCGGCGGCGACGTGGCGCACGCACTCAACCAGGGCGGGCCCTGTGACGTTGCGATAGACCACGCCTCGAAAGCCCTGTTGCAGGTAAGTATTCGCAGTCTCGTTGTTCTCTGCAATCACGATACCGCGGCTGCACGCGGTTTCCAGCAGAAGCCGCAACCGGGTCAGATCCGGACGTATCGAAGTGGCAAACAAGACGATGGACCCGGGAAACGTCGTCACGGCATGGTACATGCGATCCAAATCCGTGCATTGGGCAATGATGCGCAAATCTTCGTCCATGGCCAGCACCTTGGCGGTGCCCGCCCGAAAAATTGCCTGCGAATCGGCCAGAATGATCTTGTTCATGGTGTGCGCCTCATCTGCCTCATGCCCCGATGAAACAATTTGTCGCCGGCTCAATCCTCCTCTCCGGCAAAGCCGGAAACGGCGGTTTGAGCGTAGGCATCTTTTTGTGCCTCTTGCGACACTATCGGCACAACGACGCAAAATCTTGGAATTGTCTGCATACGCGACACCGCGGTTTGGCTCGGATTCCTTTCCTAACCGGTTCGAAACAGAGAACCGTTACCCTCAGTTGATTTTCCTACAAACGAGATTACAGCCTGTTGACTCGAACGGTCACGAAAAATCGCGCGCGGAAGTGTAGACTCTGTAAACCCCTGTGGCAAAGGTGCGCGGCATTCTCTCCCCACCCATGTGCTCTACCGCTGGCTGGACATTGCCAACGACCCGGATGTCCTGAAGCTGCTCACTGAGCGGCAATTGAAGCCGGACCAGTTGCTGATGTTGCTGTTCACCGACGGCATCTCGCAAACGGCGCCGGTCAGACACAGTGTACACGTTGGGGTATATCGATACGTCCAGTGCCCATCGCCGACCCTTGTTTCAATGAGCAAATTCCAACCTTCTTTCGGCGCCGAAAGGCGATGAAGTTGGTCTGTCCTGTGCCGATGTAGGAGATGGAGAGCCATGGATGACAGATCGCGCCGAGTTGCTTGAAGCCGCGCTGGACAGTCTCCCTGAGGGCATTGCATTGGCCGGCCTGGAGGGCCGGGTGGTGTTCTGGAACCGAGCTGCCGAGGCGATTACCGGGCACGCGAGCGCGGCACTGTTAGGGCGGCCTGTCCGCGGCACGCTGGACGCACTCATTGTGGGCGGCGCTCAGCAGTGGTCGAGTCAGACAGATGCGGAGGCACAGCCGGGCCGCGGGTCGCTGGTTCACGTGAACCATCGGCTGGGCCATGACGTGGCGGCGATGGTACGGGTTCTAGTGCTTCGCGATGGGCTGGGCGAGCGCATCGGCGCGGCGGCCGTCTTTCATCCCGCGGAGCGGGTGGATGAGCTGCCGCACGGGCAATGTGGTGAGAACGAGGGTGTGGAGACTAGCCAAGCGGAGCTCGAGGACAGGCTTGAGGCGGAGTTTGACGACTTCGTGCGAGGACGTCTGCCATTCGGCGTTCTATGGATTACCGTCGACCAGGCGCACGAACTGCGCAAGACCCATGGAGCAAGGGCCTGCGAGGCAATGCTGGAAAGGGCAGTACACGCGCTGGCCAGTAAACTGCGGCCGGGCGAGGAACTTGGACGCTGGGGAGAGGATGAGTTTCTGGTGATATCGCATGAGCTTACGCCGGAGATGCTCGCCGCGCATGCGGAGGTGCTGGCCGGCCTGGCCAGAACGGCCGACTTCCACTGGTGGGGCGACCGTGTATCGCTCACCGTGAGCATCGGCGCGGCTCAGGCGGACCCGGCCGAATCGTTGGCGCAACTTCTTGAACGGGCGCAGGAAGCCATGGTATCGAGCATCCATGCTGGCGGTAACCACATAACGTCCGCGCCAGGGGGGCAGCCATGTTTGTCATCATAGGCATTCTCTTGGTCTTTGTATCGGTGATCGGCGGCTTTCTCATGGAGAAAGGCAATATCCTGGTGCTCCTCCAGCCGGCCGAACTGCTGATCATTGCCGGCGCGGCCACGGGCACACTGCTGACGGCTAATCCGGCGCACATTCTCAAGGAGATTGTCATCGGGCTCAAGGAGGTCGTCGGCGGATCGAAATTCAGCCAGCAGCGCTACCTGAACACGCTCAAGATGATGTACCAGTTTCTGAACAAGGTACGCAAAGAGGGTCTGCTGAGCGTGGAGATGGACGTGGAGCAGCCGGACAAGAGCTCCATCTTCAAGGACTATCCGGATTTCCTCAGCGACCATCATGCGCGCGACTTTGTGTGCGACACGCTGCGCATGGCCATCACCGGAGGCGTGTAGCCGTTCGACATGGACCAGATGATGGAGCTGGACATGGAGGTAAGCCACCACGAAGCAACGCAGCCGGTGAGCGCGCTATCAACGGTGGCGGACGCGCTGCCGGGGCTAGGCATTGTGGCCGCGGTGCTGGGCGTGGTGATCACCATGGGCGCGCTGGGCGGCCCGCCGGAGGAGATCGGCCACAAGGTGGCGGCCGCGCTGGTGGGCACCTTCCTCGGCATCCTGTTGTGCTATGGCGTGGCCGGCCCGTTGAGCTCGAACATGGCCAAGAGCGCCGACGAGCACAACAGTTATCTACACGTGCTGCGCGTGCTGTTGCTTTCGTTTCTCAAAGGCTCGGCGCCGATCATAGCCATCGAAATAGCGCGGCGGGCGATTCCCGCGCATGTGCGGCCCACCTTCGACCAGATGGAGAAGCACTGCAAGAACAGAGGAGTGGCCGCGACGGAAGAGCCGGCTGCGCCGGCTGCTGCGGCCTAGGAGAATGTGGCCATGGCGGCAAAGACTCAACCGATCATCGTCATCAAGAAGAAAAGCGGCCACGGCGGCCACCACGGCGGAGCGTGGAAGGTGGCGTATGCCGACTTTGTGACCGCCATGATGGCGTTGTTCATCGTGCTGTGGCTCATGAACACCAGCGAGGCGGTCAAGAAGGCCGGGGCCGGTTACTTCAACGACCCCAAGGGGACCGCCAACCTGCTCGGCACCACCATGTCAGGGAATGGCATAGCCGTGACCACAAAAGTTAACGACAACATGCAAAAGTTGAAAGAAAAGCTGGAAGAGGAGATCAAGGCAAAGAAGGAACTGGATAAACTCTCCAAGCAGATTGAGATCACGATCACGGCCGAGGGGCTGCGGGTTGAGCTGCTGGAAGACAAGAATGGAACCTTCTACCAGAGCGGCAGCGCGAGGTTGAGCGAAAGCGGGCAGGAGCTGCTGGCGCTGTTGGCGGCGGAGTTGAAAACCCTCCCCAATGCCCTGCTGATCGAGGGCCACACAGACGCCACGCAATACTCGACCGATGCCAATTACAGCAACTGGGAGCTCTCGGCCGACCGCGCCAACTCCGCGCGGCGGCTGCTGCAGCAGGACGGCGTGCGCTCTGACCAGGTGACGCAGGTGCGCGGCTACGCCGACCAGCTTCTGCGAGTGAAGAACAATCCGTTCGACCCCTCCAATCGGCGCATCTCCATCCTGGTGAAGAATTCGAGCAACGGAGCGCCGCCGCCAAATCTCTCTGCCAAGTTGGTGGATGGTCCGGCGCCGGCGGCTGCAGCCGGCGCCAAAGCCGCGACGGAAGAAGCCAAGCCGCAGGGCGCGCCACCGGCTGCGGAATCTGCACCCAAGCCAGCGGCCCCGCCTGAGGTCCCGGCCAAACCCTCCGCCGCCACCGCGGCAGCCAGGCCAGGCCTGATGGATAGGCTCAAAGCCATGCTGCCAGGCGCGAAAAAATAACGGGCGGCTGCCACAATAACCAAGGATCGATGATGGTTTTTCGGACACGCGGCTGAGGAATGGTGTACTCTGGTCTGCGTGTTGGAAAGCGTTTACTTAGGAGTATTTCTTCTATGACCATCGTTGCCGGGGTTGACTTTGGCACACTCAGCGTCCGCGTCACTCTTGTCGACAGCCAGAAGGGACCGATTGGAACCGCATCGGCCTCGTACCCGCTGCACCGCCGCCGCGAGGACCCGAATTTTGCCACCCAATCCCACACTGACCAGATGACGGCCCTAGCCGCCGCCACCCGCGACGCGCTACGCAGCACAGGCGTCGATGGCGGCGCCGTCGCGGCCGTTGCACTGGACACCACCGGCTCCAGTGTGATTCCCGTGGGCGAGGGCCTCGAGCCGCTGGACGAGTATTACCTTTGGTGCGATCATCGCGCCCACGCCGAGGCCGAAGAGATCACCGCCAAAGCGCATGAGATGGGCCTGGAAGCCATTGATTGGTGCGGCGGCGTCTACTCCCACGAGTGGGGCTTCGCCAAGCTGCTGCACTGGCTGCGCCACAACCCTGAAAAGCGCGCCAGTTTTGTCACCGCCCTCGAACATTGCGACATGGTGGCGGCTACGCTGAGCGGCATCAAGAGCGTCGCCGATCTCAAGCGCAGCGTCTGCGCCATGGGCCACAAGTGGATGTGGAACCCCAAGTGGGGCGGGCTGCCGCCGGAGGAGTTTCTGGTAGCCGTGGACCCGGTCCTTGCCGGTGTGCGCGCCAAAATGGGTGGCGAATACCTGACCAGCGACCATCTGGCCGGCCATCTCTCGGCGGAGTGGGCTGAGAAGCTCGGCCTGCGCGCCGGTATTCCCATCCCCGTTGGAGCATTCGACGCGCACTGGGACGCCATCGGCTCCAACATCCGCGAGGGTGACGTGGTCAACGTGGTGGGAACCTCCACCTGCATCATTGCCATAGCCCGCGAGGCGCAACTGGTTCCGGGCGTCTGCGGCGTGGTGCCGGGCAGCGTTCATCCCGCGTATACCGGCATCGAGGCTGGCTTATCGGCCGTGGGAGACATCTTTGACGGCATCGCCCGCCGCGCCCAGACCACCGTGGCCGCGTTGTCCGAGGGTCTGGACGCCTATAAAGCAGGCCAGACCGGCCTGCTCCGCCTCAGTTGGGACAACGGCGACCGCACGGTGCTCGTGAATCCCGAACTGGGCGGCGTAACGCTGGGTTGGAACCTGGTGCACACCGCGCAGGATGAGCTCTTCGCGGCCATCGAGGGCACAGCCTTCCACACCCGCATCATCCTGGAGCGCATGGCCGAGCATGGAGTGCGCATCGACCGCGTAATCAACGCCGGCGGCATTCCGCAGAAGAGTGAAGTGCTCAACCAGGTCTACGCCAATGTGCTGCAGAAGCCGGTGCTGGTGCCCGCGGGCATTCCCACCAGCCTCGGCTCCGGAATCATCGCTTTACTGGCCGCCGGAGCTTACAAGACCATCGAGGAGGCGCAGGCCGCGGTCTGTCTGCCGCTGCGCACGGTCGAGCCCGATCCCAAGGCCGCAGCCGTCTACGAACAGCTCTACCAGCTCTATCGCGATGTGTATTTTGCTTTGGGGCGGCGCGATGCGGAGCCGATCGCTCTAGGCCGTGTTTTGCCGGTGCTCAGAAAGATTGCGGCCGAAGTGCGCAAGGCCGATTGAGGCCAATCAACCGGCCGGCTCGAATACAGATTTCAGATACGACAAAGATTCATCCATCACCAAGGAGCGAACACATGGAACGCCGTCATTTCTTGCAAGCAGCCGCGGCATCCACGGCGGCAGCCATGGTCTTTGGCCGGAGAGCAGCGCTGGCCCAAACGGCGGACAGCTACGTCGAAATTCTGGTGGATGAACCCATCGCCACCATCGCGCCCGAAATCTACGGACACTTTACCGAGCACCTGGGCGCGGTGATCTACGACGGCATCTATGTGGGCGAGGGCTCGAAGATCCCCAACCAGCAGGGCCTGCGCTCGGCTCTGATCGAGAAGATGCGCGCCATCAAGGCTCCGGTGGTGCGCTGGCCGGGCGGCTGCTTTGCCGACAGCTACGACTGGCGCGACGGCATCGGCCCTAAGGACAAGCGCCCCCGCCGCACCAACTTCTGGACCGACGCCTTCACCGAGGCGCAGAGGAAGCGGAACATCCCGCAGGTCTACGAGCCGAACGAGTTCGGCACCGACGACTTTGTTCGCTTCTGCAAGCTCTCCGGCGCCGAGCCCTACATCGCCGCCAATGTGCGCAGCCTGACGCCGCTGGAGTTTGACCACTGGGTGGAGTACTGCAACTCGCCGCGCGGCTCGACCACGCTGGCCGAGACCCGCGAGGCTGCCGGCTCCCCCGACCCCTATAACGTGCGCTACTGGGGCGTGGGCAACGAGAGCTGGGGCTGCGGCGGCAACTTCGACCCCGAGGACTACGCCATCGAATTCAAGCGTTACACCACCTGGGTTCCTAGTTATGGCGTGAATCTGCGTTTTGTGGCCTCCGGACCCAACAGCGGCGAACAGGCCTGGACCCGCGGTTTCTTCAACAAGCTCTGTCACGGCCAGCCCGGCCAGGACATGCACGGCGTGTGGGGACTGAGCGTCCATCACTATGCGTGGAATCTCTCCCGCGGCAAGACCCAAGACTGGAACGCCGGCAAGGGTGACGCACTCAAATTCGACCCCATCGACTGGTATGAGCTGTGCAAGGAGTCCGGCCGCATCGAGAACGTCATTCTGGATCATTGGACCGCGCTCGGCGAGTTCGACATGGAGCACAAGGTCAAGTTGGTTGTAGACGAGTACGGTCCCTGGTACCGCCCCGGCACGGAGAATGCGCCGGAGCAGTTGCTCGGCCAGATGATCACCGTCCGCGACGCCGTAATGACCGGCCTCACGCTCGATATCTTCAACCGGAACGCCGACAAGGTGGGCATGGCCGCCTGCGCTCAACTGGTCAACTGCCTCAACTCGCTCTTCCTCACCCATGGCGACAAGTTCGCCACCACGCCAGTCTTCAACGTGTTCGAGATGTATGCGGCGCACCAGGGCGGAACGGCCGTGCGCGCCGAGTTTTCGGCGCCCGAGGTCCGCTATGACCGCGAAGGCAAGCCGGCCAGTTTCTGGGGCCTGAAGGGATCGGCCTCGCTCAAGGGCAGGACGCTGACCCTCACCGCGGTCAACCCCGACGTAAGCCAGCCGCGCGAGACCGAAATCGTCCTGCGCGGCGCGAAAGCGGCCAGCGCCAAAGCCTGGGTCGTGGCCGAGAGCGACATCCACGCCCACAACACTCTCGACCAGCCGGACCAGGTGAAGACCCGCGCTGCCGAGGTCGGCCTTCACTCCAGTTCGCTCAGCTTCACCTTCCCGCCTGCTTCGGTGGTGAAGATCGAGGTGCAGCTAGGCTAGGGCGGCGTCTTGTCCGGAAGAACCGGTTGGGAACGCCGGCAGCGCGCGGGCGAGTCCGAAATCGCCTGCAACCCGCCTGCTTTTCGCCGGTAAACGCCCTCATTTTGAACAGGGCAGTGAGAAATCTTTATGGGTTCCTTATATGGAAAAGCAACTGCCGGGGAATATAATCAGCTTATCCTCTCGTTCATATTGCGTTGTTCGTGCATCGCTCCGTAGCCCGTACGTAGCCAACCGGGAGGCAAATCATCAAGGAGATTGGACAATGCCCAAGAGTGCAACCGATGTTATCAAGCTGGCCAAGGACACAGGAGCAAAGATCGTGGACCTGAGGTTCATCGATCTGCCTGGTATGTGGCAGCATTTCTCAATCCCGGTCAATGAGCTGAACGAAGATCTCTTCGCCGAGGGTATCGGCTTCGACGGCTCCAGCATCCGCGGCTTCCAGCAGATCAACGAAAGCGATATGCTGCTCTTTCCGGACCCGGAGACTGCCTATCTGGACCCCTGTCTAGAGATTCCCACGCTAAGCATCATCTGCGATGTGAAGGACCCGGTTTCGGGGAAGCCGTATAGCCGCGATCCGCGCTACATCGTGGCCAAGGCGGAAGCGTACCTCAAGAGCACCGGCATCGCCGATACCAGCTACTGGGGCCCGGAACTGGAGTTCTACATTTTTGACAATGTTCAGTACGACCAAAACGCCTTTACCGGCTACTATCGCATTGACTCCGACGAAGGCATATGGAACACCGGCCAGGATGAAAAGCCCAACCTGGGATACAAGCTGCGCCACAAAGAGGGTTACTTCCCGGTGCCGCCATCCGATCAGCAGCAGGATCTGCGCTCCGAAATCATCCTGAATATGATAAAGGTCGGCATCCCCATCGAAGTACACCATCACGAAGTGGGAACCGCCGGCCAGGGTGAAATCGATATGCGCTTCTCTCCCATCAAAAAGATGGCGGATAATGTGATGTATTACAAATACATCCTCCGCAACACGGTGAGGAAGCACGGCAAGGTGGCCACCTTCATGCCCAAGCCGCTCTTTGGCGACAACGGCTCCGGCATGCACGTGCACCAGAGCCTGTGGAAGGGCGATACCAACCTTTTTTACGATAAGAATGGATACAGCCTGCTCAGCCAGACGGCTTTGTGGTACATCGGCGGCCTGCTCAAGCACGCTCCGGCGCTGCTGGCGCTGTGCGCTCCGACGACCAACTCCTATCGCCGGTTGGTGCCGGGATACGAAGCGCCCGTCAACCTAGCGTTTTCGCAGCGCAATCGCTCGGCCGCGGTGCGCATTCCGGTCTACTCGACGAGTCCCAAGGGCAAGCGCCTCGAGTTCCGCTGCCCCGATCCCTCGGCCAACCCCTACCTCTGCTTCTCCGCTCTGCTGATGGCCGGCCTGGACGGAATCCAGAACAAGATCGATCCGGGCGAGCCGCTGGAAAAGGATCTGTACGAGCTGGAGCCGGAGGAAGCAGCCAAGATCAAAAGCACGCCGGGCTCGCTGGGCGAGGTTCTGACCGCGCTGGAGAAGGATCATGCTTTCCTCCTCAAAGGCGATGTCTTCACCAAGGACTTGATCGAGACGTGGATCTCCTACAAGCGGGAACGCGAACTGGCGCCGGTCAACCTGCGGCCCGTGCCTTACGAGTTCTTCCTGTACTTCGACCTCTGAGGCGCGGGAATCTGCGCGCTTGAGTATGGGTTCCTTTTTCAACTCCCGGGCCGATGCTCCCATCGGCCCGGGAGTTTTTTGTTTGCCCGGTCGCTTCGAGTGGTGGTCACGAGAACGCTGCAAACACACCGGACCTCTGTCAATCGGACACCTCCCTGCGGTACTCTGGTTGCTCAGGAGATTCTTGTATCCGATGCCCAAACTGCGCCGCCTTCCATTCGCCATTCTGGCCGTTTTTGTCCTTGCACTCGGCGTCGTCCGCGCCCAGCAGCCGGCGCTCGAGGCTCCCAAAGAGGACTACGTCCGCGCCCACTACACCAAGTACGAGTTCCGCATCCCCATGCGCGACGGCAAACGGCTGTTTACCGCGGTCTACGTGCCCAAAGACGCCTCCGGCGGCCCTTACCCGTTCCTTATGGACCGCACCCCCTATAGCGTCGGCCCCTACGGCGAGGACCAGTATCCGAAGCGCCTGGGACCCTCGGATGAGTTTGAAAAAAGCGGCTATATTTTCGTTTACCAGGATGTGCGCGGACGCTGGATGAGCGAGGGCGATTTCGCCGAGATGCGCCCGCACATCGACGAGAAGAAGTCCCCCAACGATGTGGACGACGCTTCCGACACCTACGACACCATCGAATTTCTGCTCAAGCACGTCGCCAACAACAACGGCAAGGTGGGCATCTGGGGCATCTCCTACCCCGGCTTCTACACATCAGCCTCGATCATCGACTCCCACCCCGCCCTCGCCGCGGCCAGCCCGCAGGCGCCCATGACCGACCTCTTTCTGGGCGACGACGCCTACCACGGCGGAGCCTTTATGCTCTCAGCCAGCTTCGGCTTCTATGCCTTTTTCAAGCCCAACCTGAACCCGGAGACTCCCAAGCCCACCGTCGGATTCGACTTCGGCACCCCGGACAGCTACAAGTTCTATCTTCAGGCAGGCAACATCGCCAACCTGGACAAGCTCTACCTGAAAGGCTCCAACTGGCTGTTCAACGACCAGGCCAAACACAACACGTATGACGCCTATTGGCAGGAGCGCGACCTCTCGCGCCACATGAAAAACGTGCGCTGCGCGGTGCTGGTGGTGGGCGGATGGTATGACGCCGAGGACCTGAGCGGACCCTACCGCACCTTTTACGCCATCAATAAATTCAACCCCGGGACGCCCGCCACGCTGGTGGAAGGCCCGTGGGTCCACGGCGGCTGGGCGCGCGGCGACGGCAACCATCTGGGCGATGTGCAGTTCAACGCCAAAACTGGTGAATACTTCCGCGCCAGCATCCAGTTCCCATTCTTCGAGCATTACCTCAAGGGCAAGGGAGCGGCGCAGCCCAAGGCAGTGGTCTTTGAGACCGGAACCAACGTCTGGCGGAGTTTTGACGCCTGGCCGCCCAAGGCCGCCACTGCAAGAACCCTCTACTTCCACTCCGGCGGCAAGCTCAGCTTCGATGCGCCTGCCGAAATCAAGGGTGTGGACGAGTACGTCAGCGACCCCAATCACCCCGTGCCGTTTGTCGGCTACACCACCGACACCGTGCCGCAGCGCTACATGGTGGACGACCAGCGCTTTGCCAGCTACAGGCCCGACGTGCTGGTCTACCAGACCGAACCGCTGGAAGAGGACGTGACCATCGCCGGCCCCATCTCGCCCAGGCTCAAGATCGCAAGCTCCGGCACGGATTCCGATTTCGACGTCAAGCTGATCGACGTCTATCCGGAGGACTACCCGGACCCGGAGGAGGCCTCGCGCTCCAACAAGCGCATCCTGGACGCGCCGCCGCTGCACATGGGCGGCTATCAGCAACTGCTGCGCGGCGAACCGTTCCGGGCTAAATTTCGAAATAATTGGGAGAAGCCGGAGCCGTTAACGCCGGGCAAGGAGACCGAGATCGACTTTACCATGCCCGATCTTTTCCACACATTTCGCCGCGGCCACCGTATCATGGTCCAGGTGCAAAGTTCCTGGTTTCCGTTGACGGATCGCAATCCGCAAACCTTCACCGACATTCCCAACGCCAGGCCGGAGGATTTTCAGAAAGCCACCGAGCAGGTATTCCACCAGAAAGACGCAGCCTCCGGCGTGGAAGTGCTGGTGTTGCCGTAATGCTGCGGAGTAAGCTGAGTTAGCCGCGCTGAGCGCGTGTAAGCGGAGTTGACAATGCGGCATATTCCGTGAGGCGCTCATCAAGCTATGACACGATGAAGCCAGCTCCGCTAACCCCGCCAACTCCGCTAACCCATGAGGACCCCAATGTTCACTCGTACTCTCCGCTCCGTTGTACTGCTCCCGGTCGCGCTTCTGTTGGCCGCGGCGCCTGTGATCCACGCCGAGGAAGGCATGTGGACCTTCGATAACCCGCCGTTGAAACTGCTCAAGGCTAAGTACGGCTTTACACCCACGCAGGCCTGGCTCGACCACCTCCGGCTTTCTAGCGTCAGGCTCAACGACGGCGGATCGGGCTCGTTCGTCAGCCCCAACGGCCTCTTGCTCACCAATCACCACGTGGCGCGCGGCCAGTTGCAGAAGAACTCGACAGCTGAGCACGACTATCTCCGCGACGGCTTCTATGCCGCCACGCCGGATGCTGAGATGAAGTCTCCCGATCTTGAAGTGAACGTGCTGGTCGGCATGGAAGACGTGACCGCGCGGGTGCAGGGCGCGGCCAAGGACATTGCCGACGACGCCAAGGCGCTGAAGGCCCGCGATGCCGAGATAGCGGCCATCGAAAAGGAGAGCAAGGATAAAACCGGCCTTCGCTCCGACGTCGTCGCCTTCTACCAGGGCGGCGAATACTGGCTCTATCAGTACAAAGCTTACACCGATGTGCGCCTGGTCTTCGCGCCGGAACAGCAGGCGGCCTTCTATGGCGGCGATCCGGATAACTTCACCTATCCGCGCTACGACCTGGACATGGCGCTATTCCGCGTCTACGAGAACGGAAAACCGCTGCACACGGAAAATTTCCTGAAGTGGAGCGCCAAGGGCGCCGCACCGGGCGAGCTGATCTTCATCTCAGGTCATCCCGGCTCTACGGAGCGCGATGATACGGTGGCGCAGTTGCTGGTGCAGCGCGACGTGATCGGGCCTGCGATTACCGAGTATTTGCAGCGCCGCATCGCCACGGCTCAGGCCTTTGCCGCGCAGGGTCCGGAACAGGCGCGACTGGTGGGCAGCCTCATCTTCGGTCTGCAGAACAGCCTCAAGGTCTATATTGGCCGTGCCGAGGCGCTGGCCGACCCAGCCATTCTGGCCAAGAAAAAGGCCGAGGAGGCTGACTTCCGCCAGAAAGTGGCCGCCAATCCCGAGTGGCAAAAGGCCTATGGCGACGCGTGGGACACCATCGCCCGCGTCGAAGAGCAGATTAAGCCGGAGATCAAGGGTCAGCTCTTCCGCCGCGCCGACAGCCGGCTGTTCACCATGGCGCTTCAGATCGTGCAGTACTCGGCCGAGATTAAGAAGCCCGATGGCGAGCGGCTGCCGCAGTTCCACGACGCCGGGCTCGATGCGCTCAAATTCCAACTTCTGTCGCCGGCGCCGATTCCTGTGGCCACGGAGAAGCTCTATATGGCCGCCGCACTCAAGCTGGCCCAGGAAAAGCTGGGCCAGAACGATGCCTTTGTGCAAGCCATCGTGCAGGGCCGGGATGTGGACGCGACCGTGAACGCGCTGGTGGATGGGACCAAGCTGGCCAACCCGGCGGTCCGCAGGGCGCTGCTGGATGGCGGCGAGGCTGCCGTGGCCGCCTCCACCGATCCCATGATCGTGGCCGCGCGCCGCGTTGACCCGATTGTCCGCGAAACCACACGCCGCATCCGCGATACTTTCGGCAGCGTGCTCACCAAGGAGGGCGAAAAGCTAGGCAAGGCCCGCTTCCTGGTCTACGGAAAGGACGCCTATCCCGACGCCACCTTCACCCTCCGCCTCAGCTATGGCACGGTGGATGGCTACCCCTATAACGGCACCATTGCCCCGCCCTTCACCACCTTCTACGGGCTCTACGACCGCGCGGCCAGCTTCAGCAATAAACCGCCCTTCGACCTTACGCCCAAAGAAGCAGCCGGCCGCGATAAGCTCGACCTCTCCACGCCCCTTGACTTTGTCGCCACCGGCGACATCATCGGCGGCAACTCCGGCTCTCCGGTGGTCAACCGCGACGGTGAACTCGTCGGCGTCATCTTCGACGGCAACATCGAGTCGCTGGCAGGCGATTTCGTCTATGACGGAACCAAGAACCGGGCAGTCGCCGTCCACTCCGCCGGTATGATCGAGGGCCTGCGCAAGCTCTACGGCGCCGGAGCTCTGGCCGATGAACTGGAAGGCAAGAAGTAACGCAACGCGCCATCAGACCAACAGCAAGGGGAGCCAGCGCGGCTCCCCTTGCTTGTTTTCTTCTCCCGATCAATGCGTTGTCGCTCTCGCCGGAGCGGTATACGGTGCATCCGCCGAGGCAGGACCGGACGGCATATTCGGCGCCATACTGTCGCCGGTAAGAATCCGCGTCTCCGAGCCGAAACGGCGATATTGCCCAAACACAACGTCATTGAGATATGTCTTTTCCGATCCCTTGTAATTCGCCTTCGAATACATCCCGGTCTGCTGCGCCGTATGCGCCAGCAAAATGGAGACACTCCTCGTGGGGCAGACATAGTTTTTCCCCGCAATCTCCATCGGGCCGTATTCGACCAGCATGGCGGCCTTGGTGACCAGTTCACCCTCCGGCAATTCTGCCTCCATCGTGATGCGCAGGATCGCTCCGCTCGCGGGATCAAACGCAATCTCCCCGTGATAAGCGGCGTTTTCGCTAAAGATGCGCATATTCGGATTTCCGTCAGAATTATATCCGTCAAGAACGCAGCAGAACTGCACCAGGTAATGCGACTTCTCGGTGGGAACCGTGTAGTGGAAGACCGCCGCTTTCCCGCCCGCGCCCTGCTCCCAGCGGCCCCATGTAATCTTGCCCTGCAGCGCATCGGCAATCACCCTGCTTAGAATCGGCCCAAACTCGCCCTTGACCTCAAAGCCGCCAATCTTCGGACCATGCTTCAATGCCTTCTCATCCACTACCTCCTGGCGGTCGCGGTACGTGACCGCGACGCTGGACCTGCCCATGGAGTGCAAGGGCATGGCGGCAACTGTGGCTATGCCGGTTGGACCCTGCACATCCTCTTGCGGCTTGTCCTCAAAGCCGATCGTATCCCGCTCCGCGATCAGATTCGGCAACTGGCGGACGGTTATATTCACATAGTTCACGATCCCGGTCAGCATCTGGCGTGCCGCGGCCGGGTCCGGCGCGGCGTCCGCGGGAATCTCCGCCGCCGGCGGATCGAGAAATGCAGCCGAATCAGCCAGGATCACCAGCCCCTGCCTGGCCTTCTCGCCGGGCAGATCGGCGTTCAAGCGCGCAAACCTGGCAGTGCTCAGCCGTTCGGTCAATTTCAGCCCGGAGAGCTGCTGCGCTACCTCCGCATCCGGTTTGCCGTGGGCCGCGGCCAGCGCCTGCTCCAACTGCGCCACCGTCACCTTCTCCACCGTAACGTCTTTTGCCGCACACGCCGGCAAAGTAAACCCTGCCAGCAACAACAGAACCGTCAATTTCCTCATCGCACCATCCCCATTCCAGGCATTGATCCTAGGTATTCTCAGAAAGCGTGTCAAGGCATGTTCCGGAAGCAAGCTCCGTCGATCGCCGATCCGCAATATCGCCAACTCGGCGACTCGTAAACTTACCCTGCGCCGTTTCTGGCGGATCTGTTCAGCTGCGCTTTCTCCGGGCTCGCCGGGGTCCGGGCGGGCAGGTTGACTCGCGGATCACCAGTTCCGGCAGGATGGGCACCGCATCCGGAAACGTCGCTTGCCCGCGAATCCGTTGCAGCAGGATGCGCGCGGCCACTATTCCCATCTGCTGCAGCGGTTGGCGAATGGTGGTCAGGCTCGGGTTGTGGTAGGCCGCGCTCTGGACGTCGTCGAAGCCCACCACGGAAACGTCTCCCGGCACGCGCAGGCCATGATCCATAAGAGCCCGGATCGCTCCAAAAGCCGACAGATCGTTGTAGCAGATCAGGGCGGTAAAGTCGGCGCCGCGGTTCACCAGTTCATTGACCGGCCCAAACCCCATCTCGGGAGTGGATTCCCGCACCTTGATTTGCACGGTCAACTCGGGCTGAACGTCCAGCTTCAACTCCCGGGCCACCGTCATCTGGCACTCCCAGCGTTCATCGGCGTCGGAGCTGTGGCTTCCCCCGCGCATGAAGGCGATCTTGCGGTGCCCCAGCTGGACCAGGTGGCGCAGCGCCAACTCCGCCGCCCGCCGCTGATCCAGCACCACGTTGGTTACCCCCTCGATCCTCCGATGTCCGGCCACCGCCACTACCGGCAGCTTCAAGCTATGCTCCAGCATGGTATCGATCAGGATGAAACCTTCCACGCAACGGTCCATCAGCAGACGCGGATACTCCTCAATCAGGTCCGGCTTGCGACGATGGCTGGCGGTCAGGTAGAAATATCCTTCCTCGATCAGCAACTCCTCTACGCCCGACAGCACCTGTGTGACATAGTGGTCGTTGAGGTCCGGCACCAGCACGCCAACGGAGAAAGTCTGCCGTTTGCGAAGCGACCGCGCATAGAAGCTGGGCCGATAGTCGAATTTGGCTGCCGCCTCCACCACCCGGTCCCGGGTCTCCTGCGGAATCGAACGCACACCGGGGGCGTTGTTCAGCACCAGAGAGATGGTGGCCGGAGACAGGTTCAGATACTCACCCAGCGTGCGCAGGCCGATAGGCTGTCCCGGCCGCGGCTCGGTTCCGGATTTCGTTCGCTTGGCCATGCACAACAGTTGTAACACTCTTTGCGTCTTATGCGCTGTGATTTCAAGGGCTTTAGTGATTTTTCGGCTGCGCATCCCTACCCTGAGCGCCGCTGCGCTGGTTGACGCGATCCTCATTGCCTGCCGATCAGCGACCCCATGGCCGCACCCGGCAAACCTCGCCTGAAAGTACCCTATCGGCCGTACAGTCGACGACAGCCCCACACCCCGCGGAGGGATTGGTGAGCGGTTGATGCCGGCGGTCTTGAAAACCGTTGTGCCTGCCAGGGTAGCGGAGGGTCGAATCCCTCTCCCAACACTTCCAAGAGCACCCAAAGATATCCAGAGAAAAGACGTAAAGACCGCAAATGCAGGGCTTATTGCAACCCGCCATCAACAGCGATCACTTGTCCGGTAATGTAGCTTGCCTGCGGAGATGCCAGAAACGCCACCAGCGAAGCGACCTCTTCGGGCTTGCCAAAACGCCCCAGGGGGATTTCGGAGAGCAATCGTTCCCCCTCTTTCTGGATGTACTTGGCGGACATGGGACTGGGGATCACGCCCGGGCAGACGGCATTCACCCGGATACCGAATCGTCCCACTTCGCGGGAGAGCGACTTGGTAAAGGCAATCATGCCTCCCTTGGAAGCCGCGTAGTTGCACTGGCCGGCCTGGCCGCGGACTCCGCTGGGCGACACGATATTGCAGATAGTCCCGCTCTTCTGGCGCATCATCCCCAGCAAGGCCAACCGCGAACACAGATACGCACCGCGAAGATTAGTGTCGATCACTTCGTCCCACTGCTCCTCGGACATGAAGGCCAACAGAACATCGCGGTTAATTCCCGCGTTGTTTACCAGGCAGTCGACGGAGCCGAACTGTTGCTCGATGCGATCGAACATCGGCGCCACGCTCTCGCGCCGGGATAGATCGGCCTCCACGGCCAGCGCCTCTCCGCCAGCGGCAATCACGCTCTCCACCACCTTCTCGGCGGACTCTTTCTGGCGATGATAGTGCGCGGCGACGCGGAATCCAGCGCTGCCCAAGGCTTGCGCAATGGCAGCGCCCAGTATCCCCGAGGCGCCCGTCACCAAGGCGGTCTTCATTTCAGTCATAGCTCGATCAGTGCAACGGCTTGAAGATCATGATGAGAAATCCCCAGCGCGAGTTGTATCTTGCTATGTTGCCGTCCAGCGCATAGGACACCGTGCCTTGTATCAAGGTGCCCATGGGACCGGCAACATTGAAGTTCGTCTCCACGCCGTCGAACTTGCGGAACTGGCTGGACTCGGACAGGTTGCGCGCGCGCGCATAGCTGTACAACCCCTCGACCTTGATGACGTCCATCATGTTGAAGCCGAAATGTCCGTTTGCCATGGCAATGGCGTCAAACGAATCCGTTCCGCCGGGGATGCCGTGCAGGCGCGGCTCGGAAAAGA
Source organism: Occallatibacter sp. (assembly GCA_052326045.1). Classification (GTDB taxonomy): domain Bacteria; phylum Acidobacteriota; class Terriglobia; order Terriglobales; family Acidobacteriaceae; genus Telmatobacter. Next base: position 18,993 of record JBKQRH010000089.1, read on the forward strand.
ACGAGGGAAAGTAACGGGAGAAGCGATCCAACTGGTCCCCGCCATAGTAGCCGAGATCAAACCCTCCCCTGGTGAATTTCCTGAAGTAGTAATCCTTGTTCAAGTCGGCGTTGTAGAGGGTGTAGGCGCTCTCCAGCGGCTGGGATGGCGGAGTGTATCCAAACTGTTTCCAGGAGATGCGTTCTCCTCTGGTCCCCTGCGCGGTGAACAGGTAGCCTTTGTCGTTGAACTTCACTTCAACGCCTGGAAGCAGAGCCACGCCGTTGCGCGGCAGCGCATATTGGTTGGAGGTATCGCTGGTTCTGCGGAAGATATCATATGCCAGGTAGGATGAGGCTGTCAGGCTGAGATGCGTGTTGGCCTGCCAGGAAGCCCGCACTCCGGCATCCTGCTCCCAGGTCCATAGCTCTTCTCCCGTGTCTTCTGTGTTGCCGGTGTAGATGCGGTTCTCGCCTGGAATCGCGGAGAGCGCCAAATCCGCCGCCAGACGGTACTTGGTTCTGTACTGTTTTGAAAGGTCTGTCGCCAGGATGGGTCCGGCAAAGAACGTCGTAAGCTGCGCGCCCGTGTGCCGGTAATCGAAGTCGGCGATGCTGAGGCCTGCGATCGGAATGGGAAAGCCGAATGTGCCTTCGTACATCCCCCCAATCACGGCGGCCTTGATGCGCTTCTGGCTGTTTTCCTCCAGGACGCGCTCACTGCCTTGCTTTCTCAGTTTCCGCAGTCCGTTGTCGGTATCGCGGTACATCGGGTCTTGAGAGTTATGCTCGGCCGCAAGGGCATCGCTGAATTGCGGCGCGTTGATGACGTACCCGGAATACTGAACAGTTCGCTGAAGCGCAAAATCGCGTCCAGCGGCGTTCAGCGTCTGCTGAGCGGAGACTGAGCGCAGCAGGTTGAACGAATTTCCCTTGCCGTCTGAAACCAACTCGAAATTCTGGGTTTCGACATTGACCACGATGTTGCTCTTGAGGCCGCGCTGGCTGAGGGACTGCTTCACCTCGCGGAAAGTCACCCCGTCGATCCAGATTTTCCCGCTATAAAGAGTCTCGTCGTGCACTTTAGGCTCAACTCCAACCACATAGCACGGGACTCCGTCAACTTGTTCCGTTCCCAGGAGCTTGTATTCGTAACGCTCGTTGAGCTTCAATTCGAGAGGTTGCGTGACAACCTTTTCCGGCTCAATTTCCGGCAGCGGAAACTCGTTTTTGTTGCTGAACTTCACGCCGTTGACGTAAAACTCCGTCTGGGCGAATTCCACCGGCCCGGAGCGGTCGTAAAACTGCTTGATCTGCATGGAGATGTCGAACGCGGAAGATATGGAGGTGCCCTCAAAGTGCAGATTCATGAAACTGGAGGACTGATAGTTTTCCAGCTTCCTATTCTGCGCTTCGCGGTACTGTTGCCAGCGGGCAATGATCTCGTCGACATTGAGATTTACTCCGCTTTTCACTTCCACCGTGCTATAACTCGCCGTTTCGGCTTCGCTCAGTTTGTGGACGGAAATCAGCGCATACTCGCTGGTGCAGGCGCATGTTTGCGCCAATCCCTTTTCAGTCTTGGCCGGTTCGCCCGCCGGGAGCCGGGAGCCGGTCTCCGGGTCGTACCACTGCGCCTCGAATTGCGTTGCGGCAGCGCCCTGGAGCCTGACCGTCTTCGGCTGGCCGGGGCTCCCCTTTACTTGCGTCACAATCACCAGGTCCGGCGACTGCCCGCTGCCAAACCACTTAGACTCTCTGCTTTCCACGCCATCCACCGCGAGAGTGAACGGCAGGGCCGCGGAGTCCAGCAGAAGCATGTTCGCGGTAATGGAATGCGTCAAAAACCCATTCACTGCGCACAACTGGCCGGCTGCCTTGGCATCCGGGGGTTGCGGCCAGAGAAATTCAACGGAAGCGCCGGAGGCCGCGAGCGCCGCGGTAAGATATGGAGCCGCTGCCGCGGAGGTTTCCGCGTCCAGTTTGAGGACAAGGGGCTTATTCAGCGCCTGTTCGGCAATCCACGCGGCATCCGCGCGCCAGCCTTGAGAGTAGGCTGTGCCCAACAGATCGGAATAAGTGGCAAGCCGCTTTACTATATCGCCATGCTGGCCGATAAACCCAGGGCCGAAAACAAACGCCAGACGCAGGGCGGCGTTGCTGGACTTAGCAGTCACCGCCAGGCGCAACAACCCAAACTCGACTAGATTAGGAGCCGTCAGCGGCTCATTGACTTCCACGATTACTCCGCGCACTGCGGAAGCCGACAGTGGCGCCGGCTTCAGGAACGCCTCAAGCCGGTCGGTGAGCTGCTTCTCGGATTCCTTGCCAGTAAGAGATCCGGCTCCCACGACTATATGCAGCCAGACCTCGGATTCCTGGGGCAGGCTCAAGACAGCTTGTGCCTGCTCTTCGAACAGGCCGCTGGAGCTTTCATCGCCGGCGAGCTGAAAATGCACCGGCGGCAACACGATCAACTTGCCTGGAAATTGGCACTGCCTGGCCGCCTCCAAGCTTGCCGCGAGATTCCGGTCTGTAGGAATCGAAACGGCAGCCCTGGGCAAACCGACTTGCGACCTTGCCGGCAAGAGCATGAAACCGGGAAACAGCAGAAAAGCGGCAACCCGCCTCAAGCCTTTCCCACTAAAGATGAACTGCGTTGCCGTGACAGACGGCGATTTCGTCATAACTTGAGTCCGGTAGCCCTTGAATCGGGCAAAGCGAGTTGACTTATATTGACGGTTCACTTGCATCCGCCGCACAACCGGCTGGACGGTTATGCTGGCGCATTGTTTTCGATTCGAATCAATTCCTCGTCTTCGCGGAGCCTGGCGCCGGCGTTGTAACTGCAGAAAGGAATCAGTTGCCCATCGGTAGCGACATACTGGATGATACAACGGCTTAGACGGCGCAGATTGTAACTGTGAGCGTCCATGAAGTGCATTCCCGCGACGAAGATGCCATTAAAGCCCCGCTGAGTCCAGCCCTCGGACCTTCCCTCGTTCTTGTCCTCCCAGGCATCCAGGCTGCGCAGCAGACGCTGGAAGGTGAGTCCAGGGGGAGCCTTCCGCATATCAAGACATTGAGAAAACTGCCCGAATTGGCGAATCTTGGAAATCCTGCGCTCGATGAAGCCCTGTTCGGCGTATGGGGTCAGCTCAGCCGTGCTGCGGAGGAAGCGGCCGAGATCAAAGAAACTGTTCAGGCAGAAGGGCTTGTTGTCGTCATCAACGTAGAAGAAGGTGCCGATGGAACAGTGGGCATCGCTGGCGGGGGGATGCGATGTTTCCTGGCGGACGCGGTCAATGGCACGGCAGAGCAGGGATAGCGAGCTCAGGGGGAACCAGTCGCCGGGGAAGCGGGTCAGTCCAGTCTGTTCACCAAACTCGCGGGCCATGGCGGCAAGGTTAAAGGGCTCGGCGACTCCATTTGCGACATCGATCCTGCCCACGTGCGCGGCCGGCTGTATGCTGATGCCGGTGACGAACTTGCTGTGCTCGAGAGCGAACCGGAAGATGGGTCCCAGTTGGTCGACGTTGACGCCGCTCATGATGGTCGGCACCAGGACCAGCCGCATGTTCGTCTTTTCCACGCTCTTTACGCCCGCAATCTTCTTATCCAGTAACCGCTGGCCGCGCATTTTGAGGTAAACATCGTCGCTCATGCCATCGAACTGCAGGTAAAGCGTGTGCAGGCCCGAATCCTCGCAGAGCTTTGCGTAGTCGGGGTCGACGAACTTGCTTCCGTTGGTGGCCACCTGGATATGCGTGAACCCAAGATCACGGGCGATACGAAGGATCTTCGGAAACTCCGGGTGCAGGGTGGGCTCTCCGCCGGAGAACTGGATGCTGCGGCACGGCACTGGCCGGTCCAGGAGCGACTGGAGCATCCTGGTAACCACTTCCGGATCGAGGAAATAGTGGTTCCCCGCGCCGTTGGCCTCGGCGAAACAAACGGGGCACTTGAAATTGCAGCGATTCGTGATGTCGATGACAGCCAGGCTTGGTTCGTTGTTGCTGCCAGTGTCACAACACGCCCGGGCAGGCAATACTGCCCGCTGGGCATCCGGAAAGATCAACTTGTTCCATTCATCCAGCTTCCTGTACAAAGCCGTGTCGGAGAAGATCAGGGATTCGGTGGATTCATGGCACGGACACCGGGACCGCTGATAGACCTTGCCGTCTCGATCGATGATTTCTGAAAGGGCCGGCTTGCCGCACTCCGGGCACAAAGAGGAGACGGTATCAATGGCGGTGTCGCGGCTGGGCGCTTTCATCGGAGGTCCTGATTATAGGGTTTTGGCAAAGAAAAGTATACACGAATGTCCACCAGGGGCCTACCACTTTGGTCCATGATGCGGCAATTCGCGGGAATCGGAAGAAATAGCCGATTTCGGGGGGCGTCTCCGGCATTGGCGGTCGTCGCCTATAGCGGCCTCGCTGGCGAAGGCACGAATCTGATGAAAACCTCGTGAATCCGAGCGCAGGAGGCTCAAGTGGACGTGAATTTGAGCGTGAGATGGCCCGGGAGCGCGCGGAGAGCACTCCCGAGAAGGTAATAACTTCTTATGAATCATGCTTTTACACGAGATCGCGAGGCTCGTGAGCGAGCGGTTGGCAGGATGCTGGCACGGCCTGCTCCAAACCGATCCCTTCCGCCGCGGTACGGCCCCGGCAGATGGCTTATTGGACCGCGGCTCTCCGGTCTTTTTTTCCTTCCCCTAAAAAAATGATGGCGGGAACGATCCAGAGGCCTCCAGCAAGAGCCAGGGCGACTCCCAGGGAAGTCACAAGTCCCATCTCGGCGAGCGGGGCGAAACTTGAGGACATGAGCGCGCCAAAGCCGACGATGGTAGTCAGATTGGACTGAATCAGCGCCGCGCCCGAAGCCTTGGCGATGGCGAGAATGCTGTTGCGATCGTCTTCCAGGTAGCGGCGAACCAAATGAATGCTGTTATCGATTCCAATGCCGATAATGAGTGGAATCGCGGTAATGGACATGAAGCTGAAATGATGTCCGGCCAGGCGCAACAGCCCGAAAGTTGCGATGATGGCGAATACGATCGGCATCAATACGACCAGCGACACGCGAAGGTTCCGGAAACTGAAATAGACGATCAGGACGATGGCCGCCGCCGTCCAAACCAGTGCCCTGCGGCTGTCGTGAAGGACCCGGCTCTGCATGTCGCGGTTGATCTTCTCGAAGGAGAAATCCACGAAGGGGCCAAATTGATGCCGCCACGAGTCCAGCACAGCGTCAGGAATCGCCTGGGTGTCATTGGGATTGGTGGCATAGTAGGCGACCGCGGCGACGTAGTGACCGTCCCCGGTCTTGCGAATGCTGTCGTCGAGCAGCCCTGACGGCAGGAACTCGGCGGCCGTTTCCAGGGTGACAGGTTGCGTATTCTGGCTCAGGTTTCGCAACCGCTCGATAAAGGGCCTGTGCGGCGCTGTCTGGAAGCCGCTATCGCGAAGCGCATCCTCCAAGGCGCGGGCGGACGCAGCCAGATCGATGCTTGCCAGCGAGGCGACCCGCTGCCTCTGCGTCGCGGCAGAGGGAAGCAGGTTTGTGGGGGAGAAGATGGATTTGAGGACGCCGCGCTGCTGATACGTTTCCAGACCTTCCGTCAGCTCTTCAGCCCTGCGCAGGACATCCTGTTGGCCGCCGGCGATCAACAGCACATTCGGGCTGCCCCCAATGCCGAACCTGGCGGAAAGGCGATTCTGCGCGTCACCGGCCGGGTTGTCGGCGCCGCCGGCGATCGCGAAGCTGCCGCCAAGATGGATCGTCGGGAGCATCAGTAATGACAGCAGGAAAACTCCCAGTGAAAAGGCGACGACGAGGCGTGCATGTCGGCCTACGAAGTCGACGGTTTTTCGCGCCAACAAGGGAAGGAGCCGGAAAGTGATGGTCTCCGGAGCGCGCGGCCTGGAAAACCTCCACCAGAGCTGCATCAGGGCGGGAACGGTCAGCAGGGTGTGGAACATCATCATGAACATTCCCACCGTGAGGATGAACCCGAACTCGGCCAGCGCCTTGAATCCAGAGGTGGCCAATGCCGCGGTGGCGGATGCCGCCGTCACAATGCAGAGGACAATGCTGACCCCGGTGGTTTCAAAGGTGTTAAGCACGGCGGCGTTCAGTGTTCCGCCCTTTACCCATTCCTGCGGTGTGCGGTTGAAGAAATGTACGACCTGGTCGTCTCCCAGTCCCGCCAGGATGGCAATGAAGGACAGGCTGATAAGGTTGACTTCCCCCGGGTAGAAACTCGCCACGCCCGTGGTCCATAAAATGCCCAGGCTGGTGGGCAGCAGGGACAGGAGCAGCATCGGAATGCGGGGATAGACCAGCAGGCACAACACCAGATTGCCGATGATCGAGACCAGGGAAACCCGGCGAATATTTTTTTCAATGAACTTGTGGTCCTGCTCCGCGTAAACGTAAGCGCCGGCCTGAATGGCCCGCACGCCGGAATCGCGGAAGGCGGGCTCCGCGGCCATCGACTGGATGTGCTCCCGCGTCCATTGCACGGTTTGGCCGGCGAATTTGAAGTCCACGGCCGACTGGCGAGGCTCGGCAATGATCAGCAGCGCCTTGTGGTCCTTGCTGAAGAATCGGTTCCCGCTTCCCCATGCCAGGTCGAAACTGGCGAACTGCGAGAATCCCTGGCTGTTCTGTGCCGCCACTCCCATCAGGCCAAGTGGATCCGCGACAAAGTAGTCTGCTCCCAGGGTGGAGAACGGCGTAACCAGCTCGGCGGCGGCGCGGCGAATGTTTTGATGAATCTGTTTGGGGTCCAGCCGTCGGTTGAACTCTTCGGTTTGATCGGGCAGGGCGAAGGCCGGAAAGTTCCAGGTAAAGTACCGCACGATGTTGAGCAGTTCATCTTCCTGCAAGCCGCAGCGCGCCTGCTTGAACAACCCGCTGGCTTGCATCTCGGCGGTGAGACGGTCGGCCATCTCTTCCATCTCGCTGGTTGCATCCGCTCCGCCCTCCCGGGCCTCGATCAGCACGAAGTGTTGATTGCCATAGCCCAGCTCGTTGCCGATCTGGCTTGCAGCCTGCCATTGCGGGTCGCGACTGCCAAACAGGTCTGTCAGGTCGGAGCTGGCGCGCAGGTTGTGAATGTTGGCATAGAGAAACAACGTCAGAACAAGCGCAAGGCCCGTCACCATCCCCGGATGACCAATCACCAGGCGGCCCACCAGGCGCATGAAGCGGGCAATCATGGCGCGATCTCCGCCAAAGGTCTTTTCGCAATGAACAGAATATGAGCCAGAGGCAGGCGGTTTCTGAAGCGGCGAGTTTCAACCTGCATGCCCGCACCCTCCAGGACATTTTTATACTGCTCGGCAGGGAGCATCAAGGGCCGTGTGCCCGCACGCTCGCAGGAGAAGATCAACCTGTCGAAAGCCATGGTGATTGCGGACCACAAACCGCGCTCACAATCATGGACGCGGAAGATCAGTCTTCCCTGGGGCGTGAGCGCCGAACAGCACCGTTGCAACAAGGCCAGTTGCTCCTCCGCGGAGAGATACTGCAAGACATCCAGAATAAGAATTAAACCAGCCGGCGGAAGTTCGAAATGACGTACGTCCGCAACGCTCACGTCTGCGTTCAGGGTGCTGAGGGCCTGGCGGGCGACTGCAATTCGATGCGGATTCAAGTCGCAACCGGAGAGATGCCGGCTGCTGTCACCGAAAGCGGTGAAACAGAGAGCCATGCCGTAGCCGCAGCCGAGATCCACGACCGTCCCCGACCCCAGGTCTTCGGCGGCAAGCAAGCCGAATATTCGATCCAGCCTCAGCTTCCACCGGACGAACCCGCGGTCAAACCGCGCGCTTCGGGCAAATGTCCGATTCACGAAGCGAATGCGCTCCCGCAACCCAGGATTGCCAGGCGCCCTCAGATGAACGATCCATGCGGTAATAGCCGCGCCAACGCCGCCGGCCAACACGCCGAGCACAAGGCTGCCCACCACAAAGGACAAGAATTCCTCTTTCATATGCGGTCGGGTCAAAGCGGCAAGATTCCACGGCTGAAATGAGCCGCTCCGGACAAAGCTGCCGAGTTCCACGGAGGACACAATAATCAGGGGCAGAAACACCGGATTGTTGATGAACGTACTGGCCAGGGTCAGCGGCTTGTTCAGCCTGAAGAGCAACGCCAGACCTACTGCCGCCAGGGTCTGAAACCCGTAGATGGGAACAATACCGATGAATATCCCCAAAAACACGGCTGCGGCAGCCCGTCCCGGATCAAGCCGCTCGGTCAGCAAGGCGGTTGCAAACTGCCGCGCGCGCGTCTGAAATCTTCCGATCAATTGGTGGCCTCTTCGCTTGTTCGCCTGGTCATCGGGCCGACACCACCGATAATTCGCCTTCGGCTACGATTTCCCCGTCGACACACACCGTCCCGCTGATGTAAGCCATCTGCCCGGCGCCGGTCAGCTTCGTGGTTTCAATGCGCAGTTGCTGTCCGGGAGTTACTGGCTTGAAAAACTTGAAACGGTTTACGGCCGCAAGCAAAGCAACCCCGGCTGCTCCTTGCGGAGCGGACGACCCCAGCATCACTCCGGCCGTCTGCGCCACGGCTTCAATGATAAGAACGCCAGGCAGAATGGGCTTGGCGGGGAAATGTCCGGCAAAGATCGGGTCTTCCGGGTCGACCACCTTCACGGCCACGCAGCGGCGCCCCGGCTCCAACTCTTCGACCCGGTCGATCCACAGGAACGGAGGGCGATGAGGAATCATCGTCTCGATTTCGCTTCGCTCGATCACCTTGGTTTGATTACCTCGAAGGTTTCTGCCGGTATCTTTGCGTTCAGGGATGTAACGTCGATGGCGAACACGCTGTTTACGCCGCTCTTGCCGTCCACCTCCAGCGACTGAAGCAGATAATCCCGCTTGCTCAGCTTCACCACAATATAGTTCAACCTGCGCCGAAAAGCGTCCGTCCTGGGAACGAGCCTCATTTCATAATCCCGGCTCTCCTCCCGCGCGGTGACGGCAAAATCCTTCTTCAGGTTATCGATAGAGTTTCCCCGGCTGAAGAAGGACTGAGCGTGGCGAACGTTGCCTCCCACCTCCATAACATCCGTATTGCCGCCGGTTGTAACATTGAGATAGTTCTCGTTGAAGCGAATGCGGATTGCGTTTGGCTCAAAGTATTCGAGCATGAATCGAGCGTTGCCCTCGGCGCAAAATCTGCCATGGAGCACCATGGGCTTCACCATCAAGCGGGAGGTGCGCGTCTCGGTGACGGTCCCGCAGCCTGTCGTGAACTTCTTCTGAGCTTGCTGAACGCCATCCCAAATGCGCGTCAGCAGATCATCGGTCTGGGCAGCCAGCACGCCGGGGAAAAGCAAGAACACGACGAGCCAGCATGGCTTGAAGCGCAGGGTCATGTCACGCTCCCATGAAGCGAAATGCCAGCGACCACAGGCAGATACGCACTGTGTCTCGCACGGGTTTCATCTTGGAGCGCGCCTGGCCATTGGAATCGTAGACCATGCGAATGGGAGCATGTGCGATGGTGCAACCCGACCGAGCCATCTTGATGAGGACTTCCATTTCGAATTCGTAGCGTCGGCTGCGCAGCTCCGTTGCGCAAAGTTTCTCCAGCCGGAATAACCGGAAGCCGCACTGGCTGTCCCTGATTTCGCGGCCGACGAGGGCCGAGGTCAGACGGCTGCCAACCGTATTGGAGTAATAGCGCGCGCGAGGCATGCGAGCGCGCTCAAAGGAGCGCGCCCCGATAACAAGGTCCGCTCCCGTCTCTTCGGCAACGCGAAGCATGACAGGAATATCTTCCGGCAGATGCTGACCGTCGCCATCCAGAGTAATCGCGTGAGTGAAGTTTTCGGCGCACGCGAAGGAGAGGCCGATGCGCAAAGCCGAACCCTTGCCGCAATTGGTTTGCGATGCCAGACAAATCGCTCCAGCGGCCCGTGCAACCTCCGCCGTGCCGTCGGCGGAGCCATCGTCGATCACGACGACCTTATCAACATATTGTCTCGACCCCGCAATCACCTTGGCGATGTAGGGAGCTTCATTGAACGCCGGAATGAGTGCGCAGGTTCGCATGGCCTGGATTCGAGTGTAGCGCAGCCGGCATCCTCACGGGAACCGGCAAGAACGAATTTTAATCCACGCCCCCGCAGCTCATCAATGATTCCAGGCAAGACCTCAAGCATCGCATTTGCTCCGGCAGGCAAACGATCGTGCAGCAAAATGATGTCTCCGCCAGTCACTCTGTCCAAAATACGGCGGGAAAGAATGCTGGAGTTTTCGATCACCGTATCATACGTGCGAATGCTCCAGGAGATATACTCGAGTTCCGCCTGCTTGAGATAGGGTCCCAGGAGGGGATGGCGCAAGCCTACCGGTGAACGGAAGCAGCGAGGCCGGGAACCGCAAATGCGGCGAATACTCTCCGTGCCGAGTTCGATCTCAGCCCGCAAACGCCTGGGCGTGAGAAAACAAAACAAAGGTTGGTGCGACCAGGTGTGGTTTGCTATCAGGTGCCCTTCGTTCCAGGCGCGACGGACGATCTCCGGATACTGGTCCGCGCGCTTTCCAACCACAAAAAACGTCGCCTTCACATTCTTCTCGCGCAGCAAATCAAGCAACCTGGGCGTGTCTACGGGGCAGGGACCGTCGTCGAAGGTCAGGGCCACGCAATCCGCGTTCTCCATCCGCGAGCGGTTGGCGACCAGCCATTGGTTGCGCGGATGAAACAGCAGATAGAGCATGACCGCCGCGCCGGCGGCGAAAATGAAGCCCGCGAGAAGGAACCGGGAGAGGGTAAAGGGAAAGAGCAGGGCCAATGCGGCGTTGGTCGCAAGAAACAACAAGCAGAAGATCGCGGATTTCACCATATCGATCATCCCAGGCCGACAAAAAGCTCCACAGTCACCTTAGCGACATTCTAGCACTGGAATTCTGTGACGCGAGAAGCCAGCCCCCGGCTACTCCCGCATGGAATAGAGGTCTTTTCTTGCGAAAAGGCTTTACGAGGAGTCCGGGCACAACCTAGAATTGAATTGGATTCTCCAGAAACGCATGGGGTGATTCCGATTTGAGAGTTCTGCTCGTCAAACCGCGCTCCTCTGCAACTCGCTTCGGTCTCGCCCCATTCTTCCGGACTGAGCCGCTGGGGCTTGAATACATCTCGGCGGAGCTTGGCGCAAACGGGCATCTGGTCCGCATCGTGGATATGTCCTTCGAGCACAGGACCATGGCGCGTATCATCAAGTCTTTCCAGCCGGAGGTGGTGGGCATTTCATGCGTTCACATCCTGGACGCGGCCGCGACGCTGCAACTTGCCGCAGAAATCAAGCGCATGGATCCGGCAATCTTCGTCGCCGTAGGGGGACATGCCGCGGCTTCCTACCCAACAGCGTTGGAGCAGAGCCGAGGGATCGACGCAATTTGCACCGGCGAGGGCGAGAACACGATGTCCGCCCTGTGCGACGCACGGGCACATCGCCGCCCGCTCGAGGACGTGCCATCTCTGCTCTTGCCCACGGGCGACGAGCGGTTTGCCGCTACAGGAAAGACGCAGAAGTGGCTGGACCTGGACCAGGTCCGTTGCCCGGACCGCACCGCGGTAGAGGCATACCGCAAGCACTACGTTTGTCTGAATTACATGCCGGTCTGGACGCTGGAGACGACACGCGGATGCCGGCACCACTGCAAGTTTTGTTCGGTCTGGCAGTTTTACAAGGGGTCCTGCCGCCACCATGCAGCGCGGAACGTACGCGCGGATTTCGAACAGGCCGGCAAGAATGTTTTCATCATCGATGATTTGTTCTGGGCGAATCCAACTCGCAGTGAGGAACTGGGCCGCGAATTAATGGCTTCGGGTGAGCGCAAGAACTGGATTCTGGTGCAGTCGCGCGTGGATTTGGTCAGCGAGAGCGCCGATCTGCTGCGTCTGTGGCGGCCATTGGCGCGGAACTTCGACATTTTCTTCGGCTTTGAATCGCCGACGCGAAAAGGACTTGACTCTCTGCACAAGGGCACGGACGTATCGAAGACACTGGATGCCATCCGGGTAGCGCGGGAGCACGGTTTTGGCGTAACCGGAAACTTCATCGTGGATCCGGATTTCTCCGAGGAAGACTTTGCCGAGTTATGGGAGTTTGTTGAAACTCACAAACTCTACCGGTCTGGCTTTACCATTCTCACGCCGCTGCCTGGCACCCGCTACTTCGAGCAGAGCAAGGCGCAACTGGAAGTGCTGGACTGGAACCAGTACGATCTGCATCACTTGCTCTGGAAACCTCGTCTGCCGGTGGAGCGTTTTTTTGAACTCTACTGCGAGACCTGGCGGCGCACCGTGCTCAATGCAGGCGGCCGAAAGAAGTGGTGGCAGTGGCTGCGCAATGTCGATCTGCGCCACATCGGCCACATGGCAAGAATCCTCGCCCGCGCTCAACAACTGATGGACCCGCGGGCATATCTTGCGGAGTGCACTCTTCCAAAGGACTCGCAATAAGGCAGGCGATGGCCGCATCTTGGTGGGACGAAGTCCATTGGCGCCTGTGGCGGGTCGCGGATCGCCCCGATCTGCTTGCGGTCATCCATTCGGCGCGGCGCGTGGCGCGCGAGGTCATTACTCCTCAGTTGGCAGCGGGCGCGCGGTCCAGTTGTGAATGGACTTCGGAGAAGGCATGCATCCTAGCATCCCTGGATGCGCATGGCCTAACTTCTATTCTTTCTTCCGCGAGCCAGGGCGTCGCCATGCCTTTGGCGTTGGCGGCCCTTGAGTTAGCCTGGGTGGATGGCGGAGCCGCGACGTTGAGCCTCTCCGGAAGCCTGGCTCAAATGCCCATCCGCGACTTTGGCACAAAGCAGCAGCGCGATCGGTACTTGGGCAATGTTGATCGACTTCACGCCGCCCTGTGCCTGACTGAGCCGATTCCCGGAGTAGGCACAGACGCGATGTTTCTCACTGGAAGTTATCGTGTTGCCGATTGGCTCCCTGGAAACGAGCCTATCCTGGAGATTCACAAGCGCGGGCGCTTCATCAGTCACATGGACTTCGCGGATTTCGTCGTGGCGGCCGTGCAAGGATGCGGCGACCGCGCGCGAGGCAGCTGCCTGGTGATTCTTGAACCGGGGGACGCGGGCGAGTTCGACCGGGGTTCACGAGTGCGGAAGCTGGGACATCAGTTAGCGTCGACAACCAACCCAGTATTCGCATTGAGGGCGCCTGCCTCCCGCATCGTTGGCGGTTACACAGTTGTCGATGGAGTTGTAGTTCCTAACCTTGACCATCGCCGGCTACTGGAGCCCGCATTTCGCCGGACTCGCTCCATCATGAGCCTTATGACGGCCTCCAAGGTACTTTCCACCATGGAACCCCTGGTGAATCCACACTGCCAGACAACCCGCGAACCGGAGTTTTGGGAAGGGATGGTGGACTTATGGGCCACAGGCGAGGCAGCGGCGTCTTTGGGCTTTTCTGCCGCGCGCCTTTCCGACGAACTCGACAAACGGGCAAATCCACCGGGCGAACTTACGAGGGAAGCTGCCGTCCTATTTCCAGCAGCAAAGCTTTTCAGTACGAGCAGCGCTACGGTTATGCTCCAACGCGCGGCGGCGCTTGGGGGCTACGGGCCGATAGACGGCGGCCCAGGCAGCCTGCGCGACAAGATTGTGGACGCGCAGATCGAGGCGCTCTACCTGGGACCTGAAGCGCTTCAGCGCCGTCTGGTCTCCGCGGCCATGATCGACGGCGAGTTTCTCAAGGAGTTTCAAGCGTGGACTGAAGAGATGAATCAGCTAGCCCATAGCCTGCCACACACTGGAATTCGCAGCCTAGCGGCAGCGATGCAGCTATGGCATTGGACCTTGCTCCAACTTAGGCAGCAAACGGATTCGCGCGGGGTGCGGCTCTTTTGCGATGCCCGTCAAGGCGTAACCTTCCCCATGGCAGACGCCCTGTGCTGGCTGCTTGCGGCGCGCTCGTTGACCCTGGATGCGTTGGAGTTGGAGAAGAGCAGCCGTCAAGGAGCGGTGACTGCTTCCGTACTGTCGCTTCTCTTCGATCTGAGCACCATTGCGTCGGTTCGCGCCGCTGGTTCGGTGGAACAAACCTGTGCTTCGCTGCTGCTTGGATACGACGGACGATTCACAGTTTCCGCCGCCACCAGAGGCGTCTTTAATGATCTGCGGACCAAGCTGGAACTGAGCCTCTGCGGGGCCATGGCCGTACGCGATCGGGCCGCGCGGTTTCTCCATGCGGAACACGAGAGTTAGACGGACTCGAAAGCCTGCTCTCGCAGCCCGCGCTCAAACTCCGCCAATTGCAGTTCGATTTCAGCTTCTTTTTCCATCCGGCGCAGCAGATCCTCCCGGTAACGCTTCAGGAAGTAATCGATAGTTTCAATGCGCAGCTTGATGGAATTGGCAGGCCGGTTCTCGTCCATGTCCTTGAAGGAGAAAAAAGGCGTGCCCGAGCGCTCGACGATCTGTTCGATAACGCTATAGATGGGTGCGTCGTGGCCGCATTTGAAACTGGAAAATTCCACCGCCACCAGGCTGGGATGCCGTGCCGTGAACTTGGCGGCCCAGAGCTTGTGGTTGGAACTGGCGGAGAAGGCGGTCTTCCATACATCGGAGATATCAAGCGGGTTGCTGATCACACCCGCACGTACTTCCTCGCCGAACAGCCGCTCGAGCAAATCTTCGTCCAGCGGCAAGGTGCTCTGCGAGAAGATCGAGTAGCCCAGCTTTTGGAACTGCTCCATGATTTCGTGGTTGATGCCGGGATCGTGGTGGTATGGCCGTCCCAGCATGACGATGCCTAACTTATGTTGTGATTCGAGTTGGTCGAGGACTTCACGGGCACGGTGGCGAATGCTGGATTCAAACCTCCCTAACTCCCGGTAACCGGTCTCAATGGCGCGTTCGTTCTCCTCTTCCGAAAGGCCAAGAATGGGCGCCCACGCTTGAAACATCTGGCGCGCAAAGAACTTTCGCTCCGCCAGGTTTACCAGCGGATGCACGTATTGGATGCCGCGTTCGGCAAAGAGGTCCGTCTCTTTTGTATAAGCTGCTTCAACGGTTTCCGGTGTTATGGAGGCCGTCGGACAGGCATTGGTTGCCCGAACATTAACTAGCGGCGAGGCTAGCACGTCGAACATTGGATAGAAGATCGCGTGCAGCGGCTCGCGCAGGTGCTGTTTGAATAGAAGGTTGTGGACATGCGCGATGGCGATCTTCGAGGGATAACATGGATCGATCGAACCACGGCTCGATCCCGCCCGATACATCTCCGTGGTGGTGAAATCCGAATAGACAATGTTCTCCGCCGGCACGCCCAGGCTTTCAAGATAGGAACTGAACAGCGGCGCGTAGGCATACATGTTCAGGACGCGAGGAATGCCGATGCGCAACTGCGCGCGCTTTTTCATGAGCGAAATGCGGCTGCGGCCGGCGGCCGTCCAGGCACGGGCGGGAACTGGATCGGCAACCCGCTCCGGCTGGCGCGAGCGCCATACTTCGCGCGCCGCCATTTCCACCAGGTTTGGATTGGCGGCCCTGGTGTCATCGAGGTGGGCTTGAATGCCGCGCATGGCCGCAACGTCTTCCACCGCACCCTTCTCGCAGTTGGCCACAATGATGCGCTGTTCCCCCGGCTGGAGCGCCACCTTGGTGCGGAAAGACGGTTGTACCCAGCCATCCTCCAGTCCAGTCCGAACATCGAGGAAAGTCCGCTGGCAGGCATTCTTGCAAAAGTGGCAGCGCGTCTCTTCGCTGTGCGTCGTGCGGTAGCTGATGTTGCGGACGGCGTCCATGCCGATGAAGGTGGTTGAGTGGCCTTTGCGCCACAAGCGAATAGCTTCGATGGCAGCGCCGATCGCTCCCGATTCGCCGCAGTGGGGATGGACAAAAATCTCCGGCTCTTTCCCCGCGGAGTGAAAGCTCGAGCGCAGAAAGTCCACCTCCGCCTTGACGGCGGCGAGATTGTTCTGCGTGCCGCCCTGCAGAATAAACCGCGTGCCTAAGGCGGCGAGGCTCGGCACCTTGGCGACATGCAGAAAGACATTCCTGGGCAGCACCGTCGCCAACCCAGCCAGGATTTCGTCTGCCCGCCAGCCCTGGCGCTGGAAGTTGACGATGTCAGTCTGTAGAAACACTGCGCAGCCGTACCCGAACACAGGCATCGTGTCGGCGTTAAAGGCAACGTCGGCATAGTTCTCGACCGGGATGCCAAATCCTTCGGCCGTGGATTGCAGAAAGTACCCGTTGCCCGCCGAGCACTGCGTGTTGAGCTTGAAGTCTTTGACGCGGCCATTGGTGAGGATGATGAGCTTGATATCCTGCCCGCCTACGTCGACGATTACATGCGGATCCGTGAAGAAACGCATGGCCGACTCGGTGTGAGCCACGGTTTCGACCAAAGCAACATCGGCTTGCACCACACGTTGCAGGATGTCCTTGGCGTAGCCCGTCGTGCCCACGCCGAGAACTGTCAGCGTCGCGTCTTGGGCTTCCACCTGCCGGCGCAGATT
Organism: Occallatibacter sp.; assembly: GCA_052326045.1. Lineage (GTDB taxonomy): Bacteria > Acidobacteriota > Terriglobia > Terriglobales > Acidobacteriaceae > Telmatobacter. Next base: position 35,496 of record JBKQRH010000089.1, read on the forward strand.
GCCGAAGATTTCAATTGTGTCCTGTATAGGATTGCCGTTTGAGAGTTGATAGGCTTTTGAGAGAACATCGCCGTGCTCCGACAAGAGTACTGCTTTGGTGGAAGTGGAGCCGCCATCGAGGCCGATGAAAGCCTGGACTCGCTCACCCGGATAGAAGGTTGCGGGAACGAATTCCGGCCGTGCGTACCTGGCCTTGAACTCTTGTAACTCCTGCTTTGAATTGCTCAACCCGCGGCTGGCCGAAACGGCTTTTTGCTGGCGCCGCCCCTCAAAAACATAGTGTTCAAGGCACTCTGTCCCCAGGTACTGCCCAATTTCCGTGTTCTCGCCCTTGCCGAATTCCACCGCGCCAATAGCTGCAAAATACAGGGCATTCTCCGGGGTCTTGATCATCTCCTCGGGAGCGTGATCGGAGTCCAGTTCGATCCCCCGTTCTTTCCACAGGAGTGGGATGTGGTGCTGCCATGCCTCGCGCATGCCGCGAATGAAAGCGTTCGGCCCGCCCAGCAGGAGTACGTGTGGCCGAAGCGTGTGACCGCGCGTGAGAACGGTGAGGTTCTGCAAAACAATGGCGTCGAAGAGCGAGGCCATCAGTTCTTCGGCCGGGAGGCCCTGCTTCTGCAGACCGTTGATGTCGGTCTCAGCAAAGACGCCGCACTTGCCCGCGACGGGATGCACCTTGATCCCCTTGTAGGCCTGATTGCAGAGTTCGTCGAACGGAATCTTCAGCTTGGCGTTGATCTTGTCGATGACAGCGCCGGTGCCGCCCGCGCACTTGTCGTTCATCGAAGGTATCTTCTTCCTGCGGCCGCTGCCGCCATTCTCTTTGAAGATGATAACTTTGGCGTCCTGACCGCCTAACTCGATCACCGAGTTCACTTCGGGATGAAGCTTCTCCACGGCGAGTGCGACAGCATTTACCTCCTGCACGAACTTCGCGCCTATGAAATTGCCGAGCGCATTACCGCCGGAGCCGGTGATGAAGATGCGGCAGTTGCCGGGAGCAACACCCGCTTCGGCTTCCATGCGATGAAGGAATTCAAGGAGTTTCTCCGCTTGGCGCGTCTCATGCCGCTGGTAGTCGCGCCAGAGAATGCGCCCGCTCCCTGCTTCGATGACCAGAGCTTTGACCGTGGTGGACCCCACGTCTACTCCCACGCGGAAGCGGATGCCGGCTTCGGTCCGCTGCTCCTCGGCTGGCAGTTTTGACTGACCATCGGTCAGTCGCGCGCATTGTGCGGTGGTATCCAGAAAGTCTCCTACTCAGATCTCGTCCGGCAGCGTGGCCAGGCGTGCTTTGCCATCGATCAGGTTGCTCACGTGCAACACAAAGTTGGCGGCGACCCCAGCGATCCCCCGGCGGCGCGGAACCGGATAAAACGGGTTCCGCAATTGCCGATGCCGGGCGGCATAAGCCTTGATCTCATCGAGATTCTTGCCCGTCGAAGCCAGTGCCTGCTCGAACTCAGCCTTGGCTCTGATTCTAGCTTCGCCGAGCGCCATTTGCACACGGCTGTACGCGTTGATCTCTCCCTCGCCCGAAGTCTCGATGGGTAGGAAGATCATTTCCGGGAAACGATTCACCACCGCCGACTGCACGCCATCGGATTGTGAAGACGGCATGCAGCCAAAAGGTTTTAAAGCTAATACCATGTGACACAGGCCGTGCGTGGTGTAGTATACGTTTTTCGCTACTTCGAGGTGTCCTTCGCCACCGCGGGCCATTGAGTGGTAAAAGGGATGCGCCACACTGGCCAATTTGCTCTGTGGAACGAGATGGGGCGTGATTCCGCCCAAATGGCCGACAGTGCGCGCATACAGGTAGTTCCAGATGCCTTCGCTCAGCCGTAACAGCAGCCACTTGCGGCGGTAGCCCCAGGCGTTGGCCAGCCGCTTGCCAGGCTCCCACCAGCGGGCATCGGGAAAGGGAACATTGAGGCCTCTTTTCGCTTCAGTGCGGGAGCGAACCTGATACAGGAGATAGGTGATCCAACAGCTGATTGGTTCCACATGCACCTGCGCGCCTTCCCGTTCAAGAAAGGCAAACATATTGAAGTTACCGTCGCCTTCGGTTAGTTGCGCCCAGAATTCTCCAACAACCTTGACCACGGGTTTTACGCGGGTGTGATCTACTTCAATCTCGCTCAGGCGCTTGCGCGCCAGGTGCATACTCCTTACAAAGTCCTCGCCGTAGAGATGATAGAGAATCTTGCCCGTTGCGTTGAGGAATTCCAGCAGCTTCGGTGTGCGCAGTAGCGGCGCGGCCAGCCAACTTGGCGCGCGCAACAGAATCTCGAATCGCCGCCGGGATTTCAGAAAATGACTCAACTGGTCGACTACTTCTTCGATGGCGCAGTCCGTGCTTCCCGGAACGGCCTCGAAGGGGCGAATGCGATAGCTGAGGTCGTTGAGCACGTCGCCCAGATTGAGCATATTGAGCGCGCCCAGGTTGAAGTCCAGTGTGAACTTCAGGCCGGGATTGTAGGCAGCGGCTTTAATCGCCTCTTCGGCCTGGTAGAGCACAATGCGGAATCGCTCAAAGCCCGCATTGTCCAGCGCCAGGCGATACTCGGACTCATACATGCCGAAGCGGCAAGGACCGCAGGAGCCCGCGGTGAAAAAGATGTACCTGTCAACAATCTCTTGACGCGATAAGCCCTGATCTTCAAGGGACTGCAAAAACTTGATGAGGTTGCCGATGGTAAAGTAAGTGGGATTGCACTGGCCGTTGTTGCCATATTCCTTGCCTATCGTAAAGGCGGCCACGTCCGGGGTCGGCAACATCTGGCAGCGATAACCGGAGCCTGAAAGAATGGCTTCGATCAAGCGCTCGTGTTTCCAGGTGAACCCTCCGAAGAGAATGGTCACGCGTTCGCGTTCCTCCGCGGTGAAGGGTCGCTCAACAGGGCGGCGGTAGTGCTCGACAGGTTTCTCGATGAGCCCCGCGGCATGCATCAACCGCAATCTTTCTGCGGCCTTGCACTGAGCGATCGCATCCTCTGACGGAGGAGGCGAAGAAACGGCGGAGTGTAGGACGCAGTTCATCTGTTCAAAGCCTCTTTATGCAGGAACGCGACCATAACTTGATGACGGCGACTTAGCCTGGAAGAACGCATTTGAGCTTAACGCGTACATGAACGATGGCCAAGACGATTGGGGAATCGCATCCTGCAAGGTCACGAAACATAGTATAAACCAATACCGCGACGGCGCGCTCGGTCAAGGAGTGGGCGGCCCAGCCAACCCCTGCCAGACGCTCTCAGGCTTCCTTAACCGTTTGTTAATCTTCTCTTTTGCCTGGTGGGTGCCTTCCGGCCCTCACGTTTACCTTCATTTCGTCCTTGACACGTCAATCCTCAAAGCCTCTATAATTCCTCGTTTGGGAGCTAAGAGGGTTTTCCGGCTCGCAGTATTGAGCAGGATACGAAGAAAGGAGATTTTTCATGAAGCGACTGGCAATCATAGCGGCATTGCTATTGATCTGCATTGCTTTCCCAACTCCGTCTGCAGGCGAGCGCCACAGCGTACCGCGTTACCTGACGAAGGAATCAACCGTTGATATGAGGAACATGAACCGCATCTCTGTCGGATGGGTCAATCTGGATCCCGAGGAATGGGCTGCGCACGGTTACACTACCAAGACCGAGTGGACCGACGTCATTGCTTTTTTGAACGCCGCGTTTGCATCCAATCTGCAAACGACATATCTGCCTGGACGGACCATCGTCGCGGCCAAAAACAAGGATGACACCAACGCCGCGGGCTGCGACCTCTACATCAAGTTCTCGGATATCCATGTGGACTACAACAACTATCACCTGATTCTTTCCATACATTTCATCGACCCCAAGACCAACACCGAAATTGGATCAATTCCAGTGAGGCCCTACTTAGGATCTGCAAACATTTGGGGCTTCAAGCCTTACCTGGAAGCGGCACTGAAGGAAGTGGGAACGAAGCTGCAAGTGGAAGTTGCGGGAGAGCCGCAAGGAAAGAAGTAGACGACGCGCAGGATTCCACGGAGGTCCGCTGCGGATGCCTGCGCAGCATTTCGTTGCCCGGCAGCGCGGGCATTGACGGGTGAATGATCGACCGAATAGCTGTCGGGGCCGGAGTTGTTGCTCAGCAGGTGGGTGGCCTTGTCGAACATCCCTCCGCCCTCGGGCGAGGGATGCAAATGGGCGGTTTGTGTACGAGAATGCTGGACGAAAGGGGGAGGAGTTGGGAATGAACAAGTTCTTCTTGGGGATGGTTTTGGCCGGGTTCGCGCTTGTTTCTGTAACTGTTCTGAATGCGGGCACGGTGAACAATCAAGGCAAAGCATGGCTTGACGCTCAAACAGATCCTCCTGCAATCAATGTCAGTGGCAGATGGGATTCGGATTTTGGTGTTTTGAGCCTTGACCAGGCCACAACAAGCCGAGACGTGAGCGGCAGCGGCGGAGGGTACCAACTCACAGGAGTTGTAAGCGGCAAGCGTCTTTTCCTGCTTTTCGCGAGCAATTCTGGCACTGTCGATTATTGCGCCACACTGAGCTATGAAAACGGCAACAGCTTGACCGGAAGTTACTCAGACCGGCAGACGCGGCTGAGATTCGGGCATAGCCTTTGCCAGGAAAGGAGCAAGAAGATGTACATGAGGAGGAGATAGGCGAGGCTCAGCAGTCAGCCACAAATCTTAGCCAAGCCGGTCAGAGGAGTCACATGACTCCCACAACTGGCGATTGCATGCTCGTAGCGGGCTGCTTGTCTCCGCGATCACGACGGTTCCTGCGCGATGAGGCGCTTGCGCCAGGGGAATGGCAGCCGCCTTTTTAGCATGCTCCATCTCGTATCACGGTACGGATCCTCATTGCTGCCGTAGATCGGATGGTATGTCTCAATCCTCTGGCGGCATGGGATTTCGATGCCAAAATCGTTCAGTTGCAGGAAATGCCGCATCTGGAGTTTGTAGCGGCCTTCGATACCGAAGAGAAGCTCGAGCAGCCTTTCATTGAGCCACACGATATGTCGGAAGCCAAACTCCCATAAGTATGTATACCCCTTGAAATGCTTCCAGTCCGCCTTGGTTGCGCGCCACATGCCGATAACTTCGCGGCGAATCTTCCAGCGCACGAAAGTGAGTTCCTCCGGGGTTAGGTGCCGGGTGCGCACATTGCTGAAATAGCCGTCGTACCAGCGAAAATCAGAGAGATTAACTACGCGCTTGTCCTCTATCATCTCCCCCCGCAGGGGGGTCTTGGGATAGGGCGTCATGATCTGGTCCATGACATTGTTGATCCCCAAGTTCTTGATGAACTGGTAGTTTTCGCGAATGCTCTCCGGGTCATCATCCGGAAGCCCATTGATAATGCCGGCGATAACCATAATGTTTTCCTTCTGGAGGGCGGCCACGCCGCGCTGAATCGTATCCAGCGTGTTGGGCTTGTTCATGGCCCGCAGATTCTTGGTGGAGGCATTCTCGATGCCCAGGAAGATGGAAACGAACCCCGCCCGAACCATTTTCTTGGCCAGGTCCGGCCGGTGCGCAAAACCGATCGGGCTCGCCTGGGTGGTGAACATCAAGTTCTTCAGCTTCAGGCGAATCACTTCGTCGCATAACTGCTCGAAGCGATCCATATCCAGGGTGATATTGTCGTCGGTGCAGAAAATGTGGCGCGCGCCGCGCCCGTAAGCGTCTTCGATGTCGGCCAGGACGCGGTCCAGGGGAAAAAGGCGGAAGGAGCGGCCGTACATTTCGTGAATGCTGCAGAAGTTGCACTGATGCAGGCAGCCGCGCGATGTCTCGATAACATCGGCGCGGCGAAAATACATGTGAAATCCTTTGACGAGACGCTTATCGCGGGCGGGAATCCGAATTCTGGCCAGGTCTTCGAGCGGGCGCGCCGGATTGTGGCGGAAAGTTTTCTCTTCCTTGTAAGAAAGCCCGAGGATGTTTTCCATCCCCTTTCCATCGGCTTCGATGCTATCGAGCAGTTCTCCGAACGCAAAGTCTCCTTCTCCCCGCATCAGGTAATCCCACCAGCCGGCGTCGGCACCGGCGGCGATGTTTTCGGCAAACAAGGTGGCGTGATAACCGCCAAGAACTGTTCGAATCCGGCTGTCGAATTGTTTGGTCAAATAGGCTAGGCCGACCGAGGTTTCATATTGAAAGGTCATCGACGTGAAGCCGACGACATCCGGCCTGAACTCCCGCAAGAGCTTCAGGAAGCGCGGTACAGTCTGCTTGCGCCAAATTATCGCGTCCGCCACCCTGACATCGTGGTTATCTATTTGGCCGGCAATCGTGGCCATGGCGACACTTGGCGGCTCCCATTGCTTGCGTGGAACCCACGGCGATATTGCGGGGCTTTGAACCAGCAATGCTCTCATTTGGCCTCAACCTGACTTTGTTCACCCTCAAGATGGAACCTGAACATCGCTGGGAGAACGAAAGCCCAGTACTTCCATGTATGCCCGCCCGGTCCAGTCGACCATGCGTGGGGGAGGCCGAGTTCCATTAGCTTCTGGTGCATATCGAGCATTGTAGCAAAAAGGCGATCCCCCTGCCCACAAGCGAGGAAAAGCCTGGGGACGGGCCCAGGGGCCACGATTGTATGCTTGCCCCTGCCTTGGGAATCAAGCGGTCCGGGCGGCGGCGCTTGCGATGGCCAGTAACTCCACTCTTCATCGGCGAATCCGCTCACCACGCTGACGCTGGCGAAGCGGCCGGGATAGCGCCTTCCAACATCCAGGGAAAGATAGCCGCCAAAGGAGAAGCCACCGATCGCCCAATGTTGGCGTTCCAGAGGTATGGCGTAGAGCCGCGCTACCGTTCCTGCCACCTCCTCCGCCACTAGGGTCAGGTAATTCGGATAGGGAAAGCGGTGCGAGTGTTCCCGGTAAAATCTGCTGAAGCGCACATCGGGCAGGATCAGGATCGCGGAACGAACCTCGCCCCGGCCCAGCATCTCGTCGTAGACCCGATCCACCTTGAGATAGCGCAACAGATACTCCGGCCGGTCCGACCAGCCGTGATTCAGGATGAGCACTTCGGAGGGCGCAGACTGCGTTCTGGGCGCCAAAACCAGGAAGAAACGGGGCTCATTCATCTCGTTGGACCAGAAACGAATGCGCTCCACAACAAGGTTGGCGCGCTCCGAGATGCGAACCCGCACGATCTGGCCGGGGGCGAGCGGGACCTTCTCGAACGGTTCTTTGTGCATTCGCCCACAAGCTGCCCGAAGCAGGGTGGGCAACATTGCCAGTCCGCGCAGTTTCCAATGATCGCTCACTGCGATGCCTCACCGGACTTATGGTACTTTACCCTCAGCCACGCTTGGTTCCCGGCCGGCCAGTTTCTTGAGCATCAGTTCCTCGATCCGCTCCACAGTATCCAGGCTATGCACATCGATTTCTCTGGGCATGAACTCGACTTCATAGCGGCTTTCAAGAAAGGACACGAGTGCAATCATGCCGATTGAGTCAATGACACCGCCGGTGATGAGGGGCATGGCGTCGTCGATGGTTCCCGCCGGCGCATTGGGCAGAAAATTCTCAGCGATGTACTTCCTAACTTCGGTCTTGATTTCCACGGTTCAGTCCTTCCGCAATTCTGCCCAGGGTCAGGTAATCGATCTTGCCCCGGCTTCCCTTGGAAATGGTATCCACAAACAGGATGTGATCGGGCGCCATGTACGGCGGCAGTGTGCGCGCACAGTGGGCCTTGGCTTCGACCAAGGTGAGGGCGCCTGCGGCGCGAACCCGGACAAAGGCAGTGATGATGGTTCCTCTCCGCGCATCCTTGGCAGCAATCACAGCCGCCTCCAGTATATCTTCATGGCGAGCCAGTGCAGCCTCAATTTCTCCCAGCTCTATGCGGAAGCCGCGGCGCTTTACTTGCCGGTCCAGCCTTCCGACAAACAAGTAACCGCCGTCACGAGCCAGCGACACGCGGTCCCCGGTGCGGTAATACTGTTTGCCGTCCAACCAGATGAAGGAGCGCCGTGTATCTTCGGGACGGTTCCAGTAACCATTCATCAGAGAGTCGCCGCCCGCGAGCAGTTCGCCGCTCTCAGCGTCCACCGTGACTATGGCGTAGGGGCAGGGATGGCCGATGGGTAGCAGCTGCGATCCATCGAACCCGGGCGGGACGCGACACCATGTGACTACATTGGTCTCGGTCGGGCCGTAGAGGTTGGCGCAAATAGCCTGTGGAACCGCGGCCTGCAAACGCGCCACGTTTGGACCGGAAAAAACCTCGCCGGCGAAGAGAATGACGCGCAGGTCGGGATAATCGTGCTCCGCGAACCGTCCCTCCTGTAACATGCCGGCTAGTATCGACGGCACTGAATACCAACAGGTAACGCGGGCCTGGCGCAGAAACTGGACCAGGAAGCGCGGCATCCACACGATTTCGCCGGGAACAAGAACACAAGTTGCGCCGCATAGGGCCATATTAAAGATATCAAAGGTGGAAAGATCGAAGCCCAATGGAGATGGGCACGCGATGCGGTCATGGGAAGAGATCTGAAACTCGCGCGCGGTCCATCTTACAAACGCGCTTACGGCACGGTGAGAAAGGACGACTCCCTTGGGCCGGCCCGTGGAGCCGGAGGTAAACAAAATGAGGGCCAAGTCGCGGGCGCCGGCCTTGGGCAGCGAGACAATGTTAGTAAGAGTCGTTGACTGCGCTTGCCAATGGATGCACTCACCGGTCCGGCAATCGCGGATTCGCGGCGGGTAACTGTCGCCTTCGATCACCAACCGGGCCGCGCAGTCCTGCACGACGGCTTCAATTCTTTCCTTTGGCCACTGGGGATGGATGGGGACATAGATAGCTCCGGCGAGAAGAGAGGCAAAGATAGAAATTATCGCATCGGTGGTCTTGGGCAGCACCAAGGCAATTCGATCCTGTTTCTGGATGCCGTGTTCGACAAACCGCAATGCCAGTGACGCAGACTGCTCGAATAACTCCCTGAAGGACGTGACCCGATCATCTTCAACGATGGCCGGGGCGCCGGGCGAAAGAGCTGCCGTGCGCCTGAGCCATTCGTGGAGCAGATCGCTTTCAACTTCGGGCAAGCGTCACCCCCCATGTGAATCCGACACCCGCGGATGCGAACAGCAGCAATTGCCCGGGACGAATCAGGCCATCGCGCCGCATGTGAACATAGTTGATCACCAGATCGCTGGCAAAGGTGTGTCCATACTCCGCCATGGGGGTTGTCGGCAGGCCGCCTTCAGGCAGGCCCACCATCCTGCGGAAACCATCGCGGTCCCGATGGCTGATGTTGGAATAGATGAAATGATCTACATCGTTCAAGCTCAGGGAGGACGCTGACAGGACTTTGTGCGCCAGGCGGAACAGGTTGAGATAGTAGATGGGCATTACTTTGTGTTCAATGCACACTGCATCGGCCTCAATTTCGATGCGGCCGTTGACCTGGGCCAAGGCAATGGCGTTGTGCAGATGGCCGAGAGTTATCGCCTCCACGCCGAGCAGCAGCGGGCCGTCCGCGCCTTGGCGGCGCAGAATAACGGCGCTGGCGGCGTCTCCCTGCACGGTAACTGGAAGCAGGGACCGGTTCTCCAGTGGCGCGGCGTCGCCGGTCACCAGCAGCGCGGTCTGAATGTTGTCATCGGTGCTCATCCAGCCCAGCGCGGTCTTGATGGCCAGGTGCAGCGCTCCGCAACCGCCAGCTTTGAAACCCAGATTCAACGAGTTTTCAGCCCCAAGCTCAGCGCTGAGTTTGGGAGCGAAGGAAAGATACTTCGAGTTATCTCCGGGGAAGGTGCTGTAATCCAGGATGAGATCGATATTCCGCGGCACGATTCCGGCTTCCGCAATTGCCGATGAAGCGGCTTCCAGCGCCAAATCATAAGGTTGCTTGATGCCGCAGACACGGACGCGGCTCAGTCCGAGACCTTCCAATGCTTTTCGTCTCGCCAGCGGGCTCAGCGGCGCCAGCGTTGTCTCCACGCGAGTTCGTTCCCGCTCCAGGATCGCTTCCACGGTCTCAACGCCGGGTGGGACGGCATACGCCGCTGATGCAATTCGCACATTGAAGTTCAAGGCAGCTCCAGATGAATCGCGGCAAAACCGCTTTCGCCCGATGTAGCTAGAAGGAGAGCTTGGCCGCTCCGTGGCCGGCTGCTCAAGGCCAGGATCAAGTGGAGCAGAGCGCCAGTTTCAGCCAAACCCGCGGCAACGGCCTGCGGCGGGACGATGGGCGCATCGGGGCCGGCAATCTCGCGGGCCAGGCTGGTTAAAGGGCTGGTAGCGCAAGGCGTGCCATTCCCGGCGCTGATGGTGAGGTTTGGAACGGACCCGCCGAGCATCCGGCGGATGGTCTTGAAAGGCTGTCCGCCTGCCGCCCAGCAGCTCGAGCGAAGACTTGCATAAGAGCGTCCCTCGCGGCTGCCGGCCGGCTCCAGCACCAACGCGGCTACCCCTTCGCTGGGCACAAAGCCAGCGTTGGGCGTAAAGCCGCTGGTTTCCGGCAAGGGTTCCGAGTTATAGCAGGCAGGTGACAGCAGATTTGCCGCCTCGTACCATCCATAAACAGCCTGGGTGAGCGTATCTCCCGCAAGGACAATGGCTAAGTCGGCCTGCCCGTGGCGGATCAGGGAAGCGGCTTGAATCAGCGCGCTTTCGCCCGCAAAGCTCTTGCTGTCGACCGTGATATTCGGTCCGCGCAGGCCGTGAAACAAAGCCACGTGAGCGGCCGGAGCGTTGGCGAGCGTCTCAGGAAAAGTGATGGGATCGGTTCCGGACCAGCCATTTACGGCTGCGCTTTGGAAGAAGGATTCCGTAAGTTCAACACAGCCGAAGCCGGTGGCGAAGACGACGGCAACCCTGGACCGATCCACCTTGCTGAAATCGATCCCGGCATCCTGAATGGCCAGCGAAGAAGCTACCAGCGCCCACGCCGACAGACGATCCAGTCGCCTGGTCTTCAGGCCCGGTACCACGCTGGCAGGGCGAAACGGCTCCACGAGGAACGCTCGCCGCAGCCCGGCGGTTGCCCATGCGGTGATGGCGCTGGGTTGCAAGGAACAGGCAGGAATAAGTCCGGCCAAAGGACCGTAGGGAGTGACGGAACCGATGCCGGTTATGGCTGGCAAAGTCGCGTTCATGGGCGGCCGCTCCCGAAGATGAGTGCCGCGTTGCTGCCGCCAAACCCAGCTGAAACCGAGAGCGCCAGCGGCAGCGGCTGGCGTCTGACTTTTCCGCGGAGCCAGTCGATGCCTTCGCTCTCGATGGGGTCAGTCAGCCGCAGCGTCGGGAAGAGCGCGCCGCAACGAATGGCCGCGATGGTGATGGCTGCCTCCAGGGCGCCGGCTGCCCCCAGACAGTGTCCGAAATAGGACTTCGTCGAGGATACGGGAATGGGACGGCTGCGTCCGGCGAAGGCGGTTTGATAGGCATTGGCCTCGGCAACATCGTTGAGGAGCGTGCCTGTGCCGTGGGCATTCACATAACCGATCTCATCGGCGCCGCACTCGGCCATCTCCATGGCGCGGCGTATGCAATCCGCTATACCGTTTCCGTCTTTGTCCGGCGCTGTGGGATGCGATGCATCATTGGTCATGGCCCATCCACTCAGCATGGCCAGAATATTGGCGCCGCGCGCCGTAGCTCCGGCGAGCGTTTCCAGCACCAGAACCGCCGCTCCTTCTCCCAGGTTCAACCCTTTGCGATTCTGATCGAAGGGACGGCAGGGGCCCGGATCCAACGCCTGGAGGGAGTTGAACCCGCTCAAGGTGAACGGACACAGCGCGTCGCTGCCCCCTGCCAGAATCATGGGCGCGGCTCCGTCGAGCAGAAGGTTGGCTCCAAGCGCAATCGCCATTGCCCCTGAAGCGCAAGCCACTGAGACAGCGCAGGTGGGCCCGTAAATCCCCAAGTGCTCACCTACCGAAGCGGCAACGTGCGACACCGGATAGGAGGAGGCCCGCGCCAGACCGCCGTGCCGGTACCAGGCGGCCGAATCCTGCGCAATTCCGGCATCGATTTCGGATAGGCCCGCGACCGTGCTGGCCATCACGACGCCGCTCTCCCGGAAGGCAAGGCTCTCGCGATCCAAGTCCGCTACCGCGTCCTGAGCAGCCGCTGCCGCAAGGCGATCGGTGCGGGAGTAGCGGGAGTTGGAGCCTTCCGCCAGAAACGGCAGTCCGCAAACCTGGGCCGTGGTTCCTTCAAAATCGGGATACATATCCTTGGCGGGCGCCAGGCAGCACTTGCCCGATAACATGCCGGCCTGCAGGCTGGCCAGCCCGGCGCCATAGGGGCTGATAACGCCAACTCCAGTAACGACAATGGTTTCCTGCATATCACTCACTGGAATTGACCTGCCAGAAATCGAAGAAATTCACCCACTGATCATAATGAACCGGCAACGTTGTTTCAAGGAACCGGACAGCCTGGCGTAAACCGGCGCGCTGGCCGGCGTCACCGTCACCGGATGCAACCGGCAGGATGGGTTCGCCCATCAAAACGCGGTAGCGCAGCCAACCCTGGCGAATCACGAAACCGGGCAGCACCGGGGCGCCCGAGACCCGCGAAAGCAGAAAAGGCCCCAGCGGGAAGGCGGCTGGCTGGGAAAAAAATGGAACCTCGGCGCCATGACGAGGGTAGTAGACGCGGTCCCCTTGGATGGCCACGATCTCATTCCGGCGTAAAGCCTGCAAGAGCTCGATTGTGGCCCGTGCGCCGTTTCTGAGGTCAACGATTCTGAGCCGCTCGGTGGCCATCCTGTCCCGCAGCAATTTCTCCGCCGGTTTGTCCTCAACCACTCGCGCCACATGGACCGGCCGGCCGTGCATTTCAAGCAGGCGCGAGGCGAATTCCGGATTCCCCAGGTGTGCCGTCCACACAATGAGCCCTTTGCCCGCTTCAAGGCACCGGTCGATGGTGGCGGCGCCACGATCCTTGTCCGCCAGCATGGAGAGCAGTTGCGCGTGGCTGGCCTGGGGGACATAACAATAGGAAACCATCAAATCGCAGAACGAATAGAAGACGCGATAGACCTTCCATTGGAGCGCCAGCCCGCGCCTGCCCGAGACCCGGCGCAGATTGCCGGCCACCGCCTTGCGCTCCCGCTTCAACAGGAAGAAAAAGATCAGCGCCGTGACCGCCGCGATGGGGGGATGAACAAAGCGCGGCAGCCAGGGTATGGTCCAGAACACCATGCGGAGAGCTGAGACGTTATGAAATCGGTGTTGGTACCAGCGCGTCAATTTCCACCAGCCGTCAGCAGCTCGCTCACATCGTGAAACACCTTTCGCTTCAACACCGAGTACATATGTAGGATCTCCGTGTCGCTGTATCCGATGGAGCGGAGTGTGCGAATCGCGCCGCCGACAGCCGCGGGATTGCTCATTCCGAAGCGGCGGTGATACTCAAGCTGAATGCCGTACATGTCCTGCTTCGATAACGTCGGAGTGCCCATCGGCATATCGTTGTAGGAGAACCGGCTGGTGAGTCCCAGGCGTTCGGCATCCCAACCGGCCTCCAAAGCCTGCTCGTTGATCTCGCAACCGGGGAAGAAGCGCAAACAAAAGTGGTAGGGCAACAACGACGGCTTGGGCAGTTCGCCCAGGTAGTCCAGGGTGCGTTGTGCCAGCTCGCGGGTCTCGGTGGGAAAGCCGTACATGGTCGAGATGTTCACGGCCACGTTCTGGCGCTGCGTATATGCGATGATGCGCCCGGCCTTTTCCAGGTCGAGGTGTTTTTGCACCAGGTTCTGAATCTCTTCTGTGGCCGATTCGATGGCGTAGGTAAACCAGACGGCGCCGGCTTCGAGCGCGCGATCCACAAACTCCTCGCTGGTGATGTCGGCACGCAATCCATTGACGAAATAAAACCGCAGTTTGAGCCCCGCCGCCACGATCATGTCGAACAGGTCCATGGAGCGCTTCAAGTTGACATTGAAGATATCGTCGACGACGTAAAAGTCCCGGATCCCGTGCCTGGCGTGGAGCTCCGCGATCTCTTCAAAGATATTAGCGGCGCTGCGCAACCGGATGCGCTTCCAATGGCTGAAACAATAGGTGCAATGATACACGCAGCCGCGGCTGGTGAGCAGCACTCCCTGGCGGCGATGATTGTAAGCGTAACTCAGTTGACGCTGGTACTCGTTCAGGTCGATCAAGTCGTACGCGGGGAAGGGCAGGCTGTCGATGTTCGCCACTTCCTGCTGGTCTTCGTTTTCCACCACCCCATCGTCCGTCCGGTACAAAACTCCGGCCATCGAAGCAAGCGGCTCTCCGCGAAGGAGGTTGACGAAAACCTGCTCGCCTTCCCCTTTCACGGCGATCTCCAGCTCCGGCACTTCCTCGAAGAGCCTGCTCTTGTACGCCTTGACGATGGGACCGCCCGCGATGAGAGCAGCGTCGCTGTGGGCGCGCGCCAAACCGGCGATCCGCTGAAGTTCCTCCAGAAAGAAGGCGATGGAGCGGACGCCAACGACATCCGGTTGAAACTCGTTCAGGATGCGAATGAATCGCTCATCGTCCGGGCAAGACAGGGAGGACTCGACAATGCGGAACTCGATCTCCGGCAGCGCCGTGCGCGCGTAGGACGCGAGATACATGAGGCCCACGGGAGGGACATGCATCTCGTAGGGCATGGTCGTCCCCACCCACTTATTCATGTTATTGGCTTCCACCAGAAGAACCCGGGCGGGTTTCTTCCTATCGAAGGTCGGCATGGGGAAACATCCTCATGGAGTGCAAATGTTAAGTCCTTGCCGCAATCTTCGCTTCGACAGTCGCGGCCAAACGATCGATACTCTTCCACGCGTTCTCGTCGAATTCGCCGTCCACCAGCTTGATGCCGAAATGCCGCTCAATCTCGAGAATGAGCTGGAGGATATCGATGGAGTCGATCTCCAAATCGCCGCCCAGCAGCGGTTGATCGTCGCGCAGTTCTTCCGGAGTCAGGTCCCTGATTCGCAGGCTGCGAATAATGATCGTCTTTAGCTGTTCCTTAACGGTGGCCATAGTGGTCGTTTCAGCAGTATAGCATTCAGGCTTATCGCGCCATATTCATGCTTAGCGCACCAGGCCAAGAGCCGAAGTCAAACCCAGGAAACCGCGGGAAGCAAATCCGATGGGATCCAGGAGCACCGCTCTCGCCGCAAGCAAATCGCGCACCGGCTGGCCCCGGAAATGGCCGATCTGCCGGTAGTGGGCCATGAAATAAAGCACACGCAGAAAGATTTTCCAGCCCAGGGGGGCAAAGTACATCGGCGTGATGAGGGGCACGGCGCGGCCCTCTTTTACTTCCGCCGCGAAATCCGCAAAACTCCCTGCCTGCGATGCCGAGAGCACCGAGCTGGCGAGCAGCAGATGGCTGTCTCCGCCACCGATTACGGGCTTGTGAACGGACTGAGCCAACTGGAGAACGCGGTCGTTTTCCTCCCGGCTGCGCATTCCGTTGTATTCGAGGGCATGGATCGCCCAGCCGTACCGGTGCAGAAGCTCTTCCGCCGGAATCTTGCGGCCCCGGTCTTTGCCCCAGGGAACCAGAGGGTGGTTGAACACCACCAGGCATCCGCTGGCGCGCAGGATTTCAAATACATCGTCCAGCCGGTTTGCACGGGCCGCCGCTTGAAGATTGGCATGGGTTTCTTGAACGCCGGACTCGGGCAACCCCGTGATTCCGAGGTGGAATAGATAGTCCTGAAAGCGCACCGAAAGCTCTTCGCCGAGAGGATTGCGGTGGGCATATTCGGGATGCTTGCGCTTGAGCTCGGCACTTCCGGCAATCTCGTCATGGTCGGTGATCCCCACAAGGACGCCATCGAAGCCTAAAGGCGCAACGCTTGATGACTCCACGAGAAACACGTCCTCGACCGTTTGCGGAGGCTGGTAGGTGACCTCGGCATAATTCAGGTCGGGAACCTGCGCCAGGCCGAATGCCGACTGAAGAATGTGCCGAAAGGGCCGCATGAACCCGAGCTTCATCACCTCGTTCAGCGAGGCTAGGTTCTCCACCGAGTGCTCGGAGTGGTTGTGCGGAGAAACCGCAAAACTGAATTCCCGCGCAGGCTGCGGACACGAACGGTAAGCATAGTTCTCGATCGCCCAGCAACCCAAACCCGACATCCTGCCGTCCCTTTCCGCTGGAGTGCTAAACCACCCGCATCACGAGAACACAGCATATCAAAAGCGTTGACCTGCCCCGCAGAGCTAGCCTGAAAATGCCCTTTTGGCCGTACAATCGAAGACAGCCCTTACCTCGCGGAGGGATGGGTGAGCGGTTGATACCGGCGGTCTTGAAAACCGTTGTGCCTGAAAGGGCACCGGGGGTTCGAATCCCTCTCCCTCCGCCAGCACCTGGGGTGCGGCAGACGCTCGCTTATCGCTCGTACAGATTACTGGCTTGAACAGAAAGAGAGCGAGTTGCAGTGGACTCCATCCACCGCCATAACGTGTTTAGGATTAACAACTTGCGATGAATACTCTGACTATTCGCAGAGTTTCCCGACAAATTAGCAATACTTTTCCGCGAATCGGAACCGGAGAATCTTCTCCGCCAGAACTTCTTTGCGCCATGACCGGCCCAATTCTCTGTTTGCGATTTCGGCAGTTCCGATTCGCGTCGAACTGGAACCAGAGAACATGAATAGGGGAACGCTTCCCGAGTGCGAATTCTCTCGTAGGAAAACCAGGAGTTCCGATTTCATTCGAATCGGAACCGGAGAATGAACCGGTACTGATTGTTCGAATCCCTTTGATCCAGTCGAAGACTAACATTGCGGGTGGTACAAAAAGACCGTGCCCCTCATCGCTGCCGCCGCGGCATCCGGAGTCGAGTTGATCATGCTCGACAACTGCTGCGATCCCGATATCGCCATTCGCGCGGCGAGGAGTTTGTGGACAAACGGGTCGATTTGGTGCTCGAATTCCAGGTAGAGGAAGCGGTGACCCCGCGCATAGGCCGCCTGGCGATCTTCGAAGAACACAAATCCATGCCCTGGGCTACGGTATGGGAGTATTACTGCGCCAGCCAGGGCGTTGCCGAAGGCATCGGCTGGCTAGAAAAGGTGCGCAGCTACGAGAAGAACACTTTATGTCAGCGTGGAGGAGCGCAATAAGTCAGTCGATAAAACTGAGGAGAGCGGCCGAGCATTCCGCGGCTGTGGCTACGCCGTGGCGCGCTGCCGGCTGTGGGCGCCCAGGCGCACGCTGACCACCTTGGAGACGCCGGGCTCCTGCATGGTGACGCCGTAGATCATGTCGGCGGCCTGCATCATGCGCTTGGAGTGGGTGACGAGCAGGAACTGCGTCTCCTTGCTCAGGGAGTGCAGCAGGTCGGCAAAGCGGCCCACGTTGACCTCGTCCAGCGCCGCGTCCACCTCGTCGAGCGCGCAGAAGGGGCTGGGCTGGAACTGGAAGATGGCTACCAGCAGAGCCAGTGCGGTCAGCGACTTTTCACCGCCGGAGAGCAACAACACGTTTTGCAGCTTCTTGCCCGGCGGCGAGGCGACGATTTCGAGGCCGCTCTCGGCCTGGTTTTCCGCGTCGGTGAGGCGCAGGAAGGCCTGCCCGCCCTGGAACAGCCGCGCGAAGACATGGGCGAAGTTTTCGTTGATCCTGGCAAAAGCCTCGTCGAACTTGATGCGCGAAATCCGATCGATCTCCTTGATGGTCTCCTGCGTGTTTTCGATCGACTCGATGAGGTCTTTGCGCTGGTCCTCGAGGAAGCCGTGGCGCTCGGCGGTATCCCTGTACTCGTCGAGGGCCATCATGTTGACCGGGCCCATCTGCTCGATGCGCTGGCGCAGCGCGCGGCAAGTCTCTTCCTCGGCGGCCAGAGCCTCGCCGGCGAGGCGCACGATCTCTCCATCGGCTCGCACTGCCTGGGCCTCGAGGTTCACCTCGGTAAGGCAGCTTGCCTCTAGGTATTCCAGGTCCGAATGCAGCTTGGCTACCTGGCTGAAACGGGTTGCGCGGTCCTCGCGCAACTGATCCAGCGCGGCCCGGCTGGTCTTCAGTTGCGTTTCCATGGTTGCGAGTTGCTGGCGCAGGGCCTGCGCCTGGCCGGAATGCGTCTGCGCCAGGGCCAGGGCCTCGGCGCGCACGTCGGCCAGTTCCTTCTGCTTTCCGGCCAGCGCAGCGCTCTCGCCGATGCGCTGTTCCCGCTCCGACTCGGCGGCCGCGCGCTGCTGCTCGATAGCCAGCACACGGCGCTCCAGGTCGGCATGGAGGCGGTCGATACGCTGGAAGGCTGCCTCGGCGCCACGCCTCCGCTCCTCCAGGCCGGCCAGCTCTGCGGTGATCTGTGCGGCTTCCTGCTGCAAGCCCTCGCGCTTCTGGCGCAGCATGGCCAGTTGCGCTTGCAACTCATCGAGGGCGGCCTCGGCCGTTGCATGCTCGGCTTCCAGACGAACAGTCTCCTCGCGCTTCTGCTCAATACTGATCCTTTTTGCCTCGCGCGCGTCCTTGTTGCGTGCGGCCTGCGCGGCCCACTCCTGCAGGCGGCGCTCGATGCGCTGCGCTTCGCCTTCCATCTGCTTGAGAGCCGCGCCCTGGTTGGCGGTGTCGGTCTCGGCCACGCGCCGCTCTTCGCTGCGCGCCTCCAGTTGGGCCGTCAGCTCCTCGATGGTCCGGGTGAGAGCTGCCGCTTCAGTCTCCGCCTGCGTCAGGCCGGTCTCCAGTTTCGCCAGGCGACCATCGGTCTCGCGCAACTCGCGTTTGAGCGCCAGCGGACCTTCGCTGGCTGGTTTACCGCCGGTGACGGTCGCATTGTGAAAGCATTCCCCTTCAGGCGTGAGGAAAAAGGCGTGAGTGTAGTGCGCGGCCAGACGCAGCGCCTCGTTGGAGTCTTCGACCACATAACTATGCTTGAGCTTGGGCAGGATCGATTCCAGCGACCGCCCAAAGCCGTTCAGCACCCGGATCGAATCCTTGAGCGGGATCAGGCCGGGGCCGCTGATCGTATCGTTGCTCTCCTCAAACAGTGTGCCTTGCTCAACAGGGTGGATCAGGAACGTGGCCCGGCCATCCACGCCGGACTTGAGCAGCCTGATGCCCTGCTCGGCAGCCCCCCAGCTTTCGACCACCACATAATTCAGCTCCTCGCGCAGGAATTCGTCCACCACGCCCTCGTATTCGCCGCTCACCTCCAGGAAGTCCGCCAGCGTTCCTTTAGGCGCCATGCCCGCAGCCAGCGCACCCGGCTTGAGCAGCTTGCGCACCGTGTCGGTGGAGTAACTGTGGTTGCGAATCAGCGATTGCAGGGCATCGCGCCGGCCGGCCACGGTGGCCTGTTCGCCGCGCAGGTGGTTGGCGAGCGTTCGCTGCCTGTTTTCCTCGGCGCGGCGCGCCTGCAGGGCTTCGCGATGTGCCGCAATCTCGCTTTCCAGCCGTTGGAGCGCATCGGCGGCGGACTCAAAGCGCAGCCTGGCCTGCTCGCATTGCACCTCCAGGTTCTCCTGCTCGCGCCGCGCCTGGCCTATCTCCGATTCCAAGCGGTCGGCTTCGCGTTCCAGGGCAGCCAGGCTCTCTTCCCCCTGGGCGGTGTAGTTGCGTGCGTTGCCGGCCAGGGTCAGCAACTGCATGGCGTGGCGGCGGCTGGCTTCCAACTCTCGCTCGGCGGTAAAAACTTCCTCGGCTGCCGCGCGCGCCTCCTGCTGGCGCGCCTCCACCTTCTGGCGAAAGGCCTTGGCCTCGCCTGCCACCGATTCAAGAAACGTGTGCTGCTGCGCCCGCTCTTCGGCGATGCCGCTCAACTGCGTCCGTGTCTGCTCCAGCTCCGCGCCGGCCGCGTCAATACGAGCCTCCAACTCGCCCACGCGTTCGGCGTTGCTGCGTTGCCGGGCCGTAGCCCGCTCCAGTTCGACAGCAGCTTCGTTAGCGCGGTTCAGCGCCTCCTGGCCCTCGCGGTCCAACTCGTAGCCCAGCTCGGTGAGTGAATGCTGGCTGGCCTCCAGCGTGTCGATCTCCGCCGCCGAGCCGTTGATCCGCTCCGTCAGTGCGGCAATTTCCTGCTCCAGTCGGGCCTGGTCCGCATCCATCATGGCCATGCGGCTGGCCAGCACCACACGCAAACGCCCGCGCAACTCATCGCGCACGGCTGCAAACCGCTCCGCCTTGGACGCCTGCCGTTTCAGGCTGTTCATCTGCCGCGTGACCTCTTCATAAATGTCGTCCACGCGCGCCAGGTTCTGCCTGGCGCTTTCCAGGCGCAGCTCAGCCAGCCGCTTCTTGGTCTTGAAGCGCGTAATCCCCGCCGCCTCCTCGATGATGGCCCGCCGCTCGTGCGGCTTGGAACTGAGCAGTTGCCCGATCTGTTCCTGTCCCATGATGGCGTAGCTGTCCGGCCCCAGGCCCGTGCCCATGAAGATGTCCTGAATATCGCGCAGGCGGCATAGCTTGCCGTTGAGCAAGTACTCGCTCTCGCCGGTGCGGAACAGCCGCCGGGTAATCACGATTTCGCCCTTCTGCGGCGTGCGCTGAAACTTGCGGCGGCGAATCTTGAGCACGACGGCCTGCGGACCGCCTGTACCCACGGGTTGCGGCTCATCTGGCCCGTCTTCATCGAGTACCTGGCCCGGCTGTTCGGCGGCGATAATCTCCTCGGCCTCGACCGCTCGCTGGCGGCGCACCTCGTCCTCGTCCCAGTCGGCTCCGCCGTCGTGGTCCACCACCACCTCCGGCTCAACGGGTACGGGTCCCTCGTAGGCCTCGGGATCGACCATGGTCAGCGTCACTTCGGCCATTCCCAGTGCTTTGCGGTCCCGGGTTCCGGAAAAGATCACGTCCTGCATGTGCGTGCCGCGCAGGGATTTAGCGCTCTGCTCGCCCAGCACCCAGCTCACCCCGTCCAGGATGTTCGATTTGCCGCACCCGTTCGGCCCCACCACCACGGCAATGCCCGTTCCCGGCACGGTCAACTCCGTGCGGTCACAAAAGCTCTTGAAGCCGAGGATGTGGATCTTCTTTAGTTTCAGCATTTTCACTCCGACTCAATGGGGCTGCGCGCGACCGCAGTTGAAAAAGCGGCGGCAATTTTCCGTCGCCGTCCAGGCGGGAGAGAATTTTGCTACCCGATTACAGACTCTAAGCAGCCTGGAGTGCGGGGTCAACGGTCGGAGGATGGGTTTTTGTGGATAAGGGAGGCCGGAATTCCTCTTCTTGGAAATTCCACAGAAACTGTGCAGAATTGGGATTATTTAAGGGATTGTGCGGGGAAGCATAATTTAGGGACAGGGCCGGAACCAATCGCCGGCAGAAAGCATCCAAGATTACGCAACCGCAAAAAGCAATCATGAGGAGCCGCACATATGCCTGAACGCTTGGCGACGACTGGCGGCGCTCCGAAGGAGAGAACCATGTCAGACGAAACCAAGTGCCCGTTCTCAGGCGGCGCCCCGAAACACACAGCGGCTGGGACCTCTACGAACGCAAACTGGTGGCCCAATCAACTGAACGTGAAGATCTTGCACCAGCACTGCCCACTCTCCAATCCCATGGGCGAGGCGTTCAATTACGCCGAAGAGTTCAAGAGCCTGGACCTGGACGCCGTGATCAAGGACCTGCGTGCCTTGATGACAGACTCGCAGGAATGGTGGCCTGCGGACTACGGCCATTATGGGCCGTTCTTCATCCGCATGGCGTGGCATAGCGCAGGCACCTATCGGATCGCCGACGGTCGCGGCGGCGGGGGTTCTGGCGCGCAGCGATTTGCTCCCCTCAACAGTTGGCCGGACAACGTGAGCCTCGACAAGGCGCGCCGGTTGATCTGGCCCATCAAGCAGAAGTATGGCCGGAAACTCTCCTGGGCCGACCTGATCATTCTCGCCGGGAATGTGGCGCTGGAGTCGATGGGATTGAAGACCTACGGTTTCGGCGGCGGGCGCGAGGACATCTGGGAGCCGGAAGAATACATTTACTGGGGACCGGAGGGCAAGTGGCTGGGCGACGAACGCTACACCGGCGACCGTCAGTTGGAGAATCCTCTCGGCGCTGTTCAGATGGGCCTGATCTATGTGAATCCGGAAGGACCCAACGGCAAGCCTGATCCGATTGCAGCGGCAATCGATATTCGCGAGACCTTCGCGCGCATGGCGATGAATGACGAGGAGACGGTTGCCCTCATCGCCGGCGGACACACCTTCGGCAAAACGCATGGCGCTGCCGATCCGCTCAAGTATGTCGGTCCCGAACCCGAGGGTGCGCCCATCGAAGAACAAGGCCTGGGCTGGAAAAACAGTTTTCGCAGCGGCAAAGGCGTCGATACGATCTCAAGCGGCCTCGAGGGCGCATGGACCACCAACCCGGTGAAGTGGGATAACGACTACCTCGAAATCCTCTTCAAGTATGAATGGGAACTCACCAAGAGCCCCGCCGGCGCCCAGCAGTGGATACCCAAGGATGGAGCTGGTGCCGGCACCGTGCCGGATGCTCACGATCGCAAGAAGAAGCACGCCCCCGTCATGCTCACGACGGACCTCTCGCTGCGCATGGACCCGATCTACGAGAAGATTTCCAGGCGCTACCTGGAGCATCCGCAGGAGTTCGCGGACGCCTTCGCCAAGGCCTGGTTCAAGCTGACGCACCGCGACATGGGGCCTCTCTCGAGGTATCTCGGCCCGCTGGTTCCCAAGAAGCCTTTGCTCTGGCAGGATCCCATTCCCGCGGTGGATCATCCATTGATCGGGGAACAGGATATTGCAGCCTTGAAGGCGAAGATTCTGGCGTCCGGGCTCTCCATCTCCCAACTGGTTACGACGGCTTGGGCCTCGGCTTCAACCTTCCGCGGCACCGACAAGCGCGGCGGGGCGAACGGCGCGCGCATTCGCCTGGCGCCGCAAAAGGATTGGGAGGTCAACCAGCCGGCCGAACTGGCCAAGGTTCTTCAGAAGCTGGATGTGATCCGGAAGGATTTCAACAGCACGCACTCCGGTGGGAAGAAGGTCTCGCTTGCTGACCTGATCGTTCTGGGCGGCAGCGCAGCCGTCGAGGTAGCCGCGAAGAAGGCCGGCCACGACGTGAAGGTTCCCTTCTCGCCAGGGCGCACGGATGCGTCGCAGGAGCAGACCGATGTGCACTCCTTCGCCGTACTGGAGCCCACCGCGGACGGCTTTCGCAACTACGTCCGCAAGGGACACGAGGGATTTGCGGCTGAGCTGCTGGTTGACAAGGCGAACCTGCTGACGCTGACCGCTCCCGAGATGACGGTTCTGATCGGCGGCATGCGCGCGCTGAATGCAAACTTCGGGCACTCCCAACATGGCGTCTTCACCAAGCGGCCCGAAACACTGACCAATGATTTCTTCGTGAATCTCCTCGACATGAAGACGAAGTGGCAGAAGTCCGCTACGTCGGAAGGAGTGTTGGAAGGGCGAGATCGGGCGACCGGCGAGCTCAAGGGTACGGGCACTGTCGTTGATCTTGTCTTCGGTTCGAACTCTCAACTCCGGGCCCTCGCTGAATTCTATGCGTGCGGCGACTCGCAGCAGGTGTTCGTACGTGACTTTGTGGCGGCCTGGAGCAAGGTGATGAACCTTGACCGCTTCGACCTCGCGTGAACTCAGGGGAACGGTCCTGAAGGTTCTGGAAAGCGCAGCCTTTTCTGCCGAGTTCGCAGAGACTGGTGCGGAGGCCGACTCCGGCTCGAGTGAGCGGGCAGCCTTGCAAAACATTCTACGTCGATGGATCGGCCGCAACGGACAAGGCGTGGAAATGCCGCCAGATGGTTTCGGCGGTTTTGCTAGGGACTACGGCGGCGAGGGATTCGGTGGTGGCTTGCTGGACCTCGCGGAGGCTGCCGAAGTG
The DNA here is from genome assembly GCA_052326045.1 of Occallatibacter sp. Lineage (GTDB taxonomy): Bacteria > Acidobacteriota > Terriglobia > Terriglobales > Acidobacteriaceae > Telmatobacter. The sequence continues at coordinate 59,264 of JBKQRH010000089.1, forward strand.
AGTGAGGAGGCGCTGGCGGGTTTGCGGGCCTACGCCGGGGATATTCAGTAGCTCGGAGTCGCGGTCGCGCATGGCCCTGCGCTGGCGATGATAACCGACGGCGAAGCGGTGGCTTTCATCGCGGATGAGCTGGACGAGATGCAGCACCGGAGAGCGGCGGTCGAGGACGATGGGCTCCTCTTCGTTGCCGTGGAGATAGATGACTTCTTCGCGCTTGGCGATGGAGGCTAACGGCTGTGAAGTGAGGCCGAGGGATTCGAGGGCTTCGGCGGCGGCATGAAGCTGGCCCAGGCCGCCGTCGATGAGGATGAGCGAGGGAAGGTTTTTGGGCTCCTTCTTGTCCTTTTCGGTGGTTTTGTTTCCTTCTTCGAGCAGGCGGCGGTAGCGGCGCTGGACCACCTCGCGCATGGAGGCGAAGTCGTCGACGCCGGCGACGGTCTTCACTTTGAACTTGCGATAGAGCTGCTTGTTCATCTTGCCGTCTTCCCAGACGACCAGAGAGGCTACGGTCTCGGCGCCCTGGATGTGGGAGATATCGAAGCACTCGATGCGGCGGGGCAGCTCGGGAAGCATCAGAGCATCGGCCAGCGCCTCCTGAATCACTTTGCGCGAGGGCTCCAGCACGCGGAAGCGCTGCGTGTAAGACTGCCTGGCGTTCTGGCTGGCCAGATCGACGAGGGAACGCTTCTCGCCGCGCTGAGGAACGGCGATATCGACGCGATGGCCGGCGCGCTCGGTGAGCAGAGCGGCAAGGGCCTCGCGATCGTCGAAGTCGACCGGGAGGAGGATGGAGCGCGGGACATACTGCTGGTCGATGTAGAGCTGCTTGAGCAGGGCGGAAAAGGCTGGGCCGGCGTGGAAGAGCGCGTCGCCGTCCTTTCTCTCCGAGGCTAAAGCCCGCGTTGGTTCTGTTGGTTTTATGCGGGGATTGAAACCCCAGCCTCCCTCCGGATCGAGTTTTTCAGCAGTATCTTCTATCCCTGCGTTCTCGGGGATGGAGGTTTCGAGCAGATCGGGCAGATCTTCCCAAAAGAATTCACGGCGGTCGACGATCTTGCCTGCGCGGACGTGGAAGAGGTTCACGGCCAGGCTGCCGGACTCGAAGTGATAGCCGAAGACGTCGGCGTCATCATCCAGCTCGGCTGTGGCGGCGCGCTGCTTTTCCTGGAGCTGGCGGGCAGTTGAAAGCTGGTCGCGCAAACGGGCGGCGGCTTCAAACTGCTCCGCTTCGGCGGCGGCGGCCATGCGCGCGCTGAGGGTGTGCTGAAGCTCGGCGTGGCGGCCTTCAAGGAAAAGCCGGGCATCACGCACGGCGTGCGCGTAGAGTTCGGGTGTGGTCAGGCCTTTGACGCAGGGGCCGAGGCAGCGATGGATGTAGTACTGGAGGCAGGCGCGGGGATGGTAACGGGAGAGATCGACCTTGCAACTGGGGATGAGGAAGCTGCGGTGGATGAGTTCGACGATGCGCCAGGCGAGATTGCCGGGAAAGTAGGGGCCGTAGTAGGCCGCGCCGTCCTTGCGCAGGCGGCGGGTGACGAAGACCTTGGGGAAGCGGTCTGCGAGGGTGAGCTTGACGTAGGGATAGGTCTTGTCGTCCTTGAGCAGGATGTTGAAGCGCGGCTTGCGTTGCTTGATGAGGTTGTTTTCGAGGGCCAGAGCTTCGTGCTCGTTGGCGACAAGGATGTACTCGAGATCGACGGCCTCGCGCATGAGCGAGCCGGTCTTGGCGTCGGCCTGCGCGGTTTCCAGAAGATAAGAGCGGACGCGGGAGCGGAGATTGTTGGCCTTGCCGACGTAGATGACTTCGCCCTCGGCGTTCTTGTAGAGGTACACGCCGGGCTGGGTGGGCAGGGCGCGGATTTTCTCGTAGAGGTCCATGGAACGGATTGGCTTGGGCGGCGTCCGTTCTTAGGATAGCGGGTTGGAGATCGCCGGTCCGATCGCCACTCCCGCCGGGCAGGCATTCCTTCTGGAAGTGACGAGCGGACGGTGGATCGAATCTCCAGCTTGTCTGGCGTTTCTGACTTCGTGCGAGGCGGCTTTTGCTTCCACCCCAGCGACAAAGACCCCGCCGCGGCGGGCGGAGGACCCCGGAAACCACCCCACGGACGAAGACCTGTCCGTGGGGACCCCGGGAAAGGAAAAAGTCACTGTGCAGCATTGGTTTCGCTCCACAGCGACTGGAGAACCGCTAAAGCCGAACCTGTTGAAAGGGCCACACATGGTTTGCCAACGGGCTGCGAGTTTTTGCCTGGTGCTTTGCGGTGTTTGACAGACGCCCGAGGGAAGGCTTGCGAGCGTCTACTAAATTGATTTACTATCGTTTTTCCCGTTGAAAGAGGATGGCGTGCGCGCCCATCCACATCCAGGCGGGCATGGAGCTGCGTAGTGCGTTTATCCAGGATGAGTTTATCGGGGCTTCGCTTTACCAAGAGAGTTGTTCTTTTAACGGCGGCGATGGCAATTGCGGGATGCTCAGGGAGCAATTCGACGCCGCCGGTCACCCGGACGACGCCGACGATTACCTGGGCAACGCCCGCGCCCATTGCGTATGGAACGGCGCTGAGCGCCACGCAACTGGACGCCAGTTCGGGCGGCGTGGCGGGAACGTTCGTCTACTCGCCGGCCGCGGGGACAGTGCTGACGGTTGGATCGCAGAAACTCTCGGTTACCTTCACGCCGACGGACACGACGGACTACACGAGCGCGACCGCCAGCGTGACGCTGACGGTGAACCAGGCCACGCCGACCATCACCTGGGCCACGCCGGCCGCCGTTGTGGCTGGAGCAACTCTCGGCTCCGCCCAACTCGACGCCGTCGCCGATGTGCCCGGCAGTTTCGCCTATTCGCCGGCTTCGGGCACGGTGTTGAACACTCTCGGAACCACCACACTCTCAACCACCTTCACACCCACGGACACGACGGACTACACCACGGCTACCGACAAGGTATCGCTGATGGTGATCCCTGCGGCGGGTACGGCGCTGGTGGATTTTGGCGCGGCGGAACAGACGATTCGCGGGTTTGGCGGCTCGACGGCCTGGCTGGGACAACTTACTATCGCCCAAGCCACAGCCCTCTTCAACCCCACCAGCGGCCTCGGGCTCAGCGTTCTGCGCATGCGCATCGATCCCACGGGCACGGCCGCCAACGGCTGGGTTCCCACCAATGGAGCCTGGCTCACCGAGGTTAACAACGCCCAGGAAGCCGTCGTCGCCAACCCGAACGCCATTGTCTTCGCGAGCCCTTGGACTCCCCCCATCTCCATGAAAACCAGTTCTACATCTCAGCCCTACACCGCCGGCTGCAGCCCTGCCGATTCCTGCGGCGGCTACCTGGACCCATCGAACTATGCCGCCTACGCCACGTATCTGGAGGATTTTGTCACCTACTTCAATACCAACGCCGGCTTCAACCTCTACGCCATCTCCATGCAGAACGAACCGGACTATGCGGACGTTACTTTCGAATCCTGTTACTGGACTGCCGCGCAGATGGATGCCTGGATTGACTCGCTGACTGCGGGCGGCGCAACGAACCCGCTCACCGCAAAGCTCATCATGCCGGAGTCGTTTCAGTTCATACAGGCCCAGTCGAATACGGCCCTTGAAGACCCGAATGCGGAGCCCCTCATCAGCATCATTGGCGGCCATCTCTACGGAGTCTCGCCTGCCCCCTATCCACTTGCAGAGCAGGACGGCAAAGACCTCTGGATGACCGAGCACTACCTATCCCCATCAGGATCGGAACCGACCATCGCCGATGCCCTCGCCGCGGCCGAAGAGGTCCACAACTCCATGGTCACGGGCCAATACAACGCTTATGTGTGGTGGTGGATTTGGGACGACCCTGACGACGGCGTCAATTTTGGCCTGATCGACTCCAGCACCACGAACCCCGCTCCGACGTACTACGGCTACGCGATCGGGCAGTTCGCCAAGTTTATCCAGCCGGGCTATGTGCGCGTGAACGCTACGGCGACGCCGGTTGCGGGCGTGTATCTCTCGGCTTACTCGGGGAGCGGACACTCGGTGATCGTAGTGATCAATACGAATGCGTCCACTACGTCGTTGCCCGTCTATGTTGCAAACCAGACTGTAACTTCTCTGACTCCGTACCAGACCACTTCTACTGGGGGCATGGCGGCGCTAAGCCCGGTGAGTGTGTCGAGCGATAACTTCACAGCCTCATTGCCGGCGCAGAGCATCACGACGTTTGTGCAGTAGGCGAAGGTCTACGGCCGCGCGGCTTCGAGCTGCCTCAGATGTTCGGCGCGGACTTGCGCTGCGGTGAAGAGGCGGAAGAACGGTACGCCCTGCGCGGCGGCTTCGACGGCGGGGCGACCGTGGGCTTCTTCGCGCTCGACGATGCAGACCACGGCAGCGACAATCATGCCGGCTTCGCGTGCGGCTTCGATGGCGTTAATGGTGGAGGCGCCCGTGGTGCAGACGTCGTCCACGACCACCACGCGTGCGCCTTCGCGGCTGAAGCCCTCGATGCGGCGGCCGGTGCCGTGGGCCTTCTCGGCCTTGCGAACCAGGAAGCCGTGGAGCAAAGGAGCGCCGGGGTGCGAGTGAGCGCGCCAGGCGCTGGCGGTGGCCACGTTGGAGACAATGGGGTCTGCGCCCAGAGTAAGTCCGCCGACGGCTTCTGCCTGGATATGATTCTCCTCCAAAAGTTCAAGCACGGTGTGCCCGGTGAGGCGGCCGCCCTCGGCGTGGAGGGTAGTGGTGCGGCAGTCGATGTAGTAGTCGCTCACCCCGCCCGAAGAGAGCTTGAACTGACCGAGGCGGAAGCTCAGGCGGGCGAGGAGCGAGAGCAGTTGCTGGGCGTAGGTCGGGGTAGTCATTGGTCTTGATTGTAAAGGGAGCGGCTCACTGCCATTTACATCTTATCCAGATGCCGGAAGCCGCCGGTGCCGAGGAGCATGAGGGAGAAGATGAGGAAATTGTAGGAGGCGTGGACCAGGACGCTGGCGGCCAGCGAGCGGGTGCTGAGGCGCGCCCAGCAGAGGACCAGGCTGACACAAACGAGCAGGAGGAATGGGCCGAGGGCATGGGCGGTCTGCTCGGCGTGCATCAAGGCGAAGGGAATGCTGGTGAGGATGGAGGCAACAACCATGGCGGGGATGGACCATTGGGGATGGCCGTTTGCGTCGAGCGGGCGTACGGGCTCGCCAGTAGCTTGTTCAGTGAGCCAATCCCAGGCCGTGCACAGGGCGGGCAGCAGAAAGCCGCGAAAGACGATTTCCTCAAAAAAGGGCGCCAAGGTGACGCCGAAGGCGAAGAGCAGCCACGCTGATAGCGGGGTCCGGAAGAGCTTTTCGATAGGCGTGTCAGCAGGGCCGGGGAGCAGCGCCTCGTCTACGATGGCGAGCAAAAAGCAGACGCAAGCGGCGCCCATGAGGCGCCGGCGCTGGCGGAGGGCGGTTGCGCCGTTCCATTGCAGGCCGGCAAAGAAGCCCTTGTGCCAGAAGAGGGGAAAGATGAACAGGGAGGCGCCGAAGGTGATGAGATATAGGGCAACCATGCTGCCCAGGGTGTAGTGGATGTCAGTTTCGGCTTGCTTGATGGTGGAGACGGCGAAGAGGTGGAAGTGAAGGGCAGACCAGGTGAGGAGTATAGAGCCCGCCGTGCCGAAAAGAATGAGCAGGGTCAGGATCAAGAGATGGCCGAGGTGGGGGGTGCGCGCGGGAGGGTGAATCTCGGGTGGATACCAGGACTGAAAGAGCGGCGGTTCGGCAGCGGGCTGGTCATTCTGTGCAAGAGCTGGAAGCGCAGGTGCCGAATCCGCAGGCAGGGGCTGGGATGGCCACGGATCCGATTCCCGGGTCTCCGGCGGCCAAGCCTGCATTGGATGAGAATTAAGGGAATCGGTCTCCGCTGAAGTGAGTGAGTCTTCCGGATTGAGGGGGACGTACCCGGGGTCGTGCTCAGGCAGACTGCTCATGGGCGCCCCGTTTTCTTCTTGCGGGGGGTGGCTTTTGCTGATGCATTCCTGCGAACTGGGGGTTTGGTTTTTGGGATGGAATCACGGGTCTGGGAAGCGAGGCATTGATTGGATAAGGGGGCGCCCAACTCTGTGAGTGAATCCGCAGTTTCGGAGCCGCCATCGGGATCGACGGGGGCGAGGCGGCCACTGGCCGAAGTGTAGTAGCGGGTGAGGAACTGGCCGGTATAGGAGCCGGAAGTGGCGGCGATTTTTGCGGGGCGGCCTTCGCCGACGACGCGGCCGCCGTCTTCACCACCTTCGGGGCCGAGGTCGAGGATCCAGTCGGCGTTGCGGATGACGTCGAGGTTGTGTTCGATGATGATGACGGAGTTGCCGAGATCGACGAGCCGGTGAAGGACTTCGAGAAGCTTGCGCACGTCGTCGAAATGGAGGCCGGTGGTGGGCTCGTCGAGCAGGTAGAGCGTGCGGCCGGTCTGACGCTTCGATAACTCGCGGGCCAGCTTCATGCGCTGGGCTTCGCCGCCGGAGAGCGTGGTCGCGCTCTGGCCCAGGTGGACGTAGCCCAGGCCCACATCGACCAGGGTTTGCAGTTTCTGGCGGACTTGCGGAACGTCGGCGAGCACCGGGAGCGCGTCTTCGATGGTGAGGTCGAGAATGTCGGCGATGGAGTGTGAGTGGAACTTTACGGCCAGGGTTTCCTGGTTGTAGCGGCGTCCGTTGCAGACTTCGCACTGCACGTAGACGTCGGGCATGAAGTTCATCTCGATCCGGCGCTGGCCGTCTCCCTGGCAGGCCTCGCAGCGGCCTCCGCCGACGTTGAAGCTGAAGCGGCCGGGCCTGTAGCCGCGCTCGCGAGCCTCGGGCAGCATGGCGAAGAGGTCGCGGATGGGCGAGAAGACCTGGGTGTAAGTAGCCGGGTTGGAACGCGGCGTGCGGCCGATGGGAGACTGGTCGATGCGGACGACCTTGTCGATCTGCTCTCCGCCGGTTAGTGTGTCGTGCGCGCCGGGTTCCTCGCGCGAGCCGTAGATGGTCTGGGCCAGGGAGCGGTAGAGGATGTCATTGACGAGCGTGCTCTTGCCGCTGCCGCTCACGCCGGTGACCACCGTCATCACGCCCAGCGGAATGCGAATATTGATGTCCTGGAGGTTATGCTCGCGCGCGCCGGTCACGGTGAGCCACTTGCCGGTCAGCGGCCGCGGGCGGGCGCGCTGGAGCATGGAGGCTGCGCCGGAGAGATAGCGGCCGGTGAGCGATTCGGGACAGGCCATGATCTCGGCGGGCGTGCCTTGGGCGACAACCTGGCCGCCCAGACGGCCCGCGCCGGGACCGAGGTCGAGGACGTAGTCGGCGTGCCGAATGGTCTCTTCGTCGTGCTCTACGACCAGGACGGTGTTGCCCAGGTCGCGGAGTTTTTCGAGGGCCTGGAGGAGGCGGTTGTTGTCGCGCTGGTGGAGGCCGATGGAGGGCTCGTCGAGGACGTAGAGGACGCCGCGGAGGCGGGAACCGATCTGCGTCGCGAGGCGAATGCGCTGGCCCTCGCCACCGGAGAGCGTGGCGGCGTTGCGATCCAGCGAGAGGTAATTGAGACCGACGGCGCAGAGGAATTCAAGCCGTTCAGCGATCTCGCGGCGAATCCGTTCGGCCACCAGCGACTCCCGCGCCGTGAAGCTGAGGTTGATAGCCGCAGAAAGCGCGCGGTTCAGCGGCAGCGAGGTGAAGTCGGCGATGGAGAGGCCGCCGATCTTGACCGCCAGCGACTCCGGCCGCAGGCGCTTGCCGCGGCAGACGGTGCAGGGCGTGGCGGACATGAAGTTCATCATGAACTCGCGATAGGTGTCGCTACGGGCTTCCTCTATGCTGTCGCGGAGGAAGGCGAGAATTCCGTGGAAGCCGGTGCGGGGGGCCTCGCCCTTCGGCGGGCCGTAAACCAGGATGTGCTGCTGGCGCGGGGGCAGATCCTCAAAGGGGAGTTTGAGGTCGATGTCGTAGCGGTCGGCGGCCAGGTGGATGAGCTTGAGGAGATATTGCGATGAGGAGCCGGGACCGAGGCCGCCGTCGAGCAGGGGCTTGGACCAGTCGGTGATGACCTTGGCGGGATCGAGGTCGTAGAGCGAGCCCAGGCCGTGGCACTCGGGGCAGGCGCCAAAGGTGGAGTTGAAGCTGAAGCTGCGCGGCTCGAGTTTGGGCACATCGAGGCCGCAGTCGGGACAGGCCATGGAGGAGGAGAACAGTTGTTCCTCGTTTCCGGTAACCGCGACCAGGGCCAGGCCGTTGGCCAGTTGCAGCGCCTTGGCTATCGCCAGATCGAGGCGTTTTTCGACCGAGGGCTTACCGGCGGGGGAGGGTGGGGCATCGGGTGCAGGCGGCTTGAGCAGGATGCGGTCGATAACGGCTTCAATGGTGTGGTTCTTGCGGCGGTCGAGAAGGAGCGGCTCGGAGAGGTCGTGGAGTTCGCCGTCAACGCGGGCGCGGAAGCCCTGCCGGTCAAGCTGATCGAGCAGTTCCTTGAACTCGCCCTTGCGGCCGCGCACGATGGGCGCCATGACGGTGACGCGCTCGCCCCAGCCGAGTTCGAGAATGCGCTGGGCGATTTGTTCGGCGCTCTGGCGAGCGATGGGCCGGCCGCAGTTGGGGCAGTGGGGCGTGCCCACCGAGGCGTAGAGCAGGCGCAGGTAGTCGTAGATTTCGGTGATGGTGCCCACGGTGGAGCGGGGGCTGCGGCTGGTGGTTTTCTGCTCGATGGAGATGGCCGGGCTAAGGCCTTCGATGGAGTCCACGTCGGGGCGCTCAATCTGGTCGAGGAACTGGCGTGCGTAGGCCGAGAGCGTCTCCACGTAGCGGCGCTGTCCCTCGGCATAGATGGTGTCGAAGGCCAGCGAACTCTTGCCCGAGCCGGAAAGGCCGGTGACCACCGTGAGCGTGTTGCGGGGGATGCGCACGCTGATGTCGCGCAAGTTGTGCTGGCGCGCCCCGCGCACCGAGATGTGAGTGATGGGCATGATTTGGGAACGGCGGGCGGTTCTGGGAGGCGCAAACTGGCCGTTTACCGGGTTGCAATACTCCTGGGGGTATTCTATTGGTCAACAGAAACAAGGGTCAACGCGCGGGTTCTTCTGCGAGAATCGCAGAGATGCATTTTCTTGCGCCGGGTCGGCGAGAACTTCGGATGGCCGGGGCGGCGACACGCGGAAGTTGCAGGCCCAGGACTGTGAGCGAAAGCGAGAGCGATGGCGGATTTGTTGAATTTGGCGATGTTGATTTCGGCGTCAGTGGGCTCGATGGCGTTTGGCATCCTGGCGGCTTATGGAATCCTTCGCGCGGGGTTTGCGCTGATGCGCCGGCAGCCGAGGCCGGCGGCGGTGAAGACGCGGCCGGTAGTAGCGCGGGGGTCGTGACCGAGTTGCCAGTATTTGCTCGCGTCCTTGTCCAGGCGCGGATGGAATCGACTGGCGCGAGCTGGGAGCGTTTGCAGATGGTTCTATCCGGCCTTTTCTGTTGGTGGCTGAGTTTTGAAGACCAGGTACCAATCCCCTGAAAACGGAACAGACCCTAGTTGGGCGGATTGTTGGGCGGTTGCCCTTGCTGCTGACGTTGCTGCATCTCCTGTATCTGCTGGGGTGTACGGGGAGGGCCACCGGGCGCGAAGCCGGGCCGGAAGGGCGGATTCCCCGGTCTCGGCTCCTGTTGCTGCGGCGGTTCGTCGACGTCGGCATCTTCGTCGGGGGTGATGGCCGGGTTGGTTTTGGCCGGCTCCGGGCCCCCGGAGTTGCGGGCGGTGAGCACGATCTGTCTTGGCGTTCCCTGGCCCTGATCCCCGATCATGAGCACGTTGTAGCCGGAGCCTTGCAGGAGTTGAGAGAGCACGTCGCGCGCCTGGCCGGGGCCGTAGGAGCCAAAGATCCGCTCGTCGGAGCCCATGCCCTCGACTTTTACGCCGGTGGCCGTGGAAACATCCTTCAAAATCTGTTCCAGGCTGGAGTTGGCGGCGTCGATGCGCAGGCCCTGGCTGTCCCAGGTGATGGAGGCTTCGTTCGGCTTTTCTTTGACGGGCCAGTGGGGGAGTTCGGGCGCGGGAGGGGTGACCGGCGCAGGGGCCACGACGGGAGCCGGCGGGGTGAGAGGATGGGCCGGGCTGTGACGGACGTGGGGGTGAACTGGCTTGTGGAGCGGGGCGGGCGCGGAGGACGTCGCGGGCGTTTGCGCAGCAAGGGCCTGGGCACCCAATTGCAATTGGGCCCCAAGAAAGGCTGCTACCGCTAGAACCACAAGGGGAGTCTGAACGCACGGAGGGAGCGATTTCCGCGAGACGTGTTTTTGCCGGGTCTTGTCTTGCAAGACCTGGAATTGCAACGGGAAGGTTGTCCGCACGGGAATCGGCCCTCCGGCCCGGCAACGGCGGCCCGGCGCTCAACAAGCACCCGGCAATCCGTTGCCGCTCCACTGTACTAGACTAGCAGTGGCCCGCGGACGCTCACAAAGAGTTTCGCCGGGCAGAGAGGATGTCACGGAAGATGCGCCTCTGCGTGAAGTTTTGGGCCGTTGCGGCTTTGCTGGCTTTGCCGCGGGCGAGCTGCGCGGCGAATTGCACCACGCAGGCGGAACTGCTGGCGATGGATCGCAATGCGCTGACCGCGGCCGGGGGAAGGCTGTCTGAAGCCGTGTTGCAGCAGGATTATGCGGCGCTGCAGGCCGCTTTGCTGCCGGCTGTGGCGGCAGAGTGGGAAGGGATTCGCAGCGCCGTGGAGCAGGCCGCGCCGCTGATGAAGGGCGGGCAGATCCAACTGCGGAATTTGTATCTGCTGGACGCGACCAGCCTGACCGCGCCGGCCGATACGCAGTTCTTCTGCTCCAATTCAACGGGGTCGCTGACGGTGACGATTACCATGCGGGCGCTGCCGCCGGGGCGGTACGCGGTGGTGCTGGCCGATGCGGCGGGGGCGCCGCTGGGCGGGCAGTTGGGATTGATTCTGGCCTGGGATGATAGCGGTTCCGAACCTGTGCGGACACAGGGACGGACACGGGAGCGGACACAGGGATGGAGACTGGGCGGCCTTTCCGTGCGGCAGGGCGTCTTTGACGGGCATGACGGCGTCTGGTACTGGACGCGCGCCCGCGAGCTGGCCAAGGCGGATCAGCCGTGGAGCGCCTGGTACAGCTATGAGGCCGCGCGTTATCTGCTGGTGCCGGTGGATTATCTCTCTTCGCCGAACCTGGAAAAACTGGGGATAGAACAGGCGCAGATCAAGGGTTCGCCGCAGGATGCTTTTCCTTTATCGCTTCCGGACGGCCCGCGCACCTGGAAGATCGACGCGGTGCGGCTGGACGCGACGCTGCGCCAGGCCGATTTGGGCGTGACCTACGAATCGACGGGAGTGACCGACCCGGCCGCGCAGCGCACCGAAGCGGTTGCCGTGCTGAGTGCGCTCTTGAAGGCGCAACCGGAGCTCAGGGAGAGTTTTCATGGGCTTTGGGCTTACGCCGTGAAGGACGGCAAGCGGACCCCGGTCATCGAGCTGCCGATGGCGCAGATACCGTAAGACAGTACTAGGGACCATAGGACCCGTAAGGGCCAGATTGTGAACAGGAGGTTAAGGAAACGATGAAGACGCAAACAGGAATTCTGGTAGTCGTCGCATTGCTCGGAGCTTCTTTTGGGATCTGTGTTCCGGTGACGGGCGCACAGGAGAAATCCGCGGGGGTCGCAGAGAAAAACCCTCAACTCCCGGCCGGATTGGACACGCGATTCATGGACACGACTGCGGATCCCTGCGTGAATTTCGCGCAGTATGCGTGCGGGAACTTTTCCAAGCTGTATCCGATTCCGGCAGACAGGTCAAGGTACGGAACGGGCATGCTTGTTTACGAGCACACGGAGTATGCGCTCCGCTCGCTCCTGGAAAAAGCCGCGGCCAATAATTCGTCGCGCACGCCGAACGAACAGAAGATAGGGGATTTCTACGCAACGTGCATGGATAAAGACGCTGTTCAGGCCGCCGGGCTGAAGCCGTTGCAAGAGGAACTCGACCGCATTGCGGCTCTCCAAAGCAAGAGCGAATTGACCCTCCTGCTGGCGCACGATCAGCTGATCAACGTGAATGCGTTCTTCAATTACGGTGAGCAGCAGGACTTCAAGGACGCGCGCAAGCAGATTGCCGTCGTGGATCAGGGCGGGTTGGGATTGCCGGAACGCGACTACTACCTGCGGACCGGCGCGGCGGCCGAAAAAACCAGGCAACAGTATGTACAACATATTACGAACATGCTGAAGCTGCTGGGCGAGCCGGACGCCGCGGCGGCGAGCGATGCGCAGAAGATCATGGCCATGGAGACGGCGCTGGCCAAGGTGTCGATGGATATTACCTCGCAGCGCGATCCCAAGAATGTGTATCACCCGATGCCGGTCGCGCAGTTGGCGGAGTTGGCGCCTGTGATCGCGTGGCCAAGCTTCTTCGAGCGCACGGGCGCGCCTCCGATTAGCGACCTGAACGTGGCGAATCCGGACTTTTTCAAAGGGCTGAACGCGCTGATTCAATCGACTGACCTGGAGACGATCAAGACCTATCTGCGCTGGCAACTGGTCCACGGAATTCCGGGCGTCACCCTGCCCACTGCGCTGGACGAGGAGGACTTCAGCTTCTTTGGCCGCTCCCTGCGGGGTCAACCGGAGCAGGAAGCCCGCTGGAAGCGTTGCGTCCGGGCGACGGACGGAGCGTTGGGCGAGGCGTTGGGCGAAGTGTACGTGAAGGCGTACTTTTCCGCGGAAAGCAAGCAGAAGACGGTGCAGATGGTCCATGACATCGCAGATGCGATGGACAGGAATATCGGCACGCTGACGTGGATGAGCCCCGAGACCAAAGCCAGGGCCAGGGAAAAGCTGCACATGGTTGCGGACAAGATCGCGTATCCGGATCACTGGAGGGACTACTCGGCCCTGAAGGTGGTGCGCGGCGATGCGTTCGGCAATGCGATGCGGGCAACGGAGTTTGAGAACCACCGGCAATTGGCGAAGATCGGCAAGCCGGTCGATCGCGGAGAATGGGGCATGTCGCCGCCTACAGTGAATGCGTACTACGACCCGAGTATGAACGACATCAATTTCCCGGCGGGAATCCTGCAGTCGCCGTTCTACGCTCCAGACGCGACCGACGCCGAAAACTATGGGCATATCGGGGGCGTTGTGGGCCACGAATTGACGCACGGGTTCGACGATCAGGGGCGGAAGTTCGACGGCAACGGGAATCTCGCCGACTGGTGGACGGAGGAGGACGCCAGGAAGTTCGAGGCCATGACGGATTGCGAAGTCAATGAATACGGCAGCTTCACGGCAGTGGACGATGTGAAGCTGAATGGGAAGCTTACGCTGGGCGAAAACACGGCGGACAATGGCGGATTGCGCCTGGCGTACATGGCCCTGCTGGCGGATGCGAAGCGTAAAGGCATCGACATGAACGCAAAGGATTCGAGCGGCTTCACCCCCGCGCAACAGTTCTTCCTGGCGCATGGACAGAATTGGTGCGGCAGCACCCGCCCTGAACAGCTACGGTTGCAGGTGCAGACTGATCCGCACTCGCCGGAGAGATTTCGGATTAACGGCGTGGTGCAGAATATGCCCGAATTCGGCCAGGCATTCGGATGCAAGACGGGTCAGCCCATGATGCCGGCCAATGCCTGCCACGTCTGGTGATGGGAGTGCGAACTCACACCTTGATCCAAAACACGAAAGGAGGAAGGAATTGGCGTCCATCATTGATCTGCGTTCGGATACAGTGACGCGGCCAACGCCCCAGATGCGCGCGGCGATGGCGGCGGCCGAGGTGGGCGACGACGTTTACGGCGAGGACCCCACGGTCAACCTGCTGGAGCGGCGCGCCGCGGAGGTCTTTGGCCACGAGGCGGCGCTGTTTGTCCCGACGGGCACCATGGGCAATCAGATTGCCATTCGCCTGCACACGCAGCCGGGACAGGAGGTGATCGCCGAGTCGCGGGCGCACATTCTGGACTGGGAGATGGCTACCACGGCGGTGTTTTCCGGTTGCCTGGTGCGCGCCGTTCAAGCCGAGCGGGGGATTCTGACCTGGAAGCACATTGAGCCGGCCATCTACGGGCGCGGGTTGTTGCGAGCGGCTACGGGGCTGATCGAGATTGAGAATACCGCCAACCTGGCTGGAGGGCGCTGCACGTGCCTTGAAACTTTGGAGGAGATCTGGGACGGGGCAAAGGAGCGCAAGCTCCCGGTACACCTGGATGGGGCGCGCATCTTCAATGCGGTTACGGCGCTGGGCGTGGACGTGAAGACCCTGACACGGGGCTTCGATACGGTGATGTTTTGTCTATCGAAGGGGCTGGGCGCGCCGGTTGGCTCCATGCTGGTGGGTTCGGCGGAGTTGATGGAGCGGGCGCGGATTTATCGAAAAGCTTTAGGCGGCGGAATGCGTCAGGCGGGCATTCTGGCCGCTGCAGGGCTGATTGCGCTGGAACAGGGGCCGAAGCGGCTCCATCAGGACCACGCCAACGCTCGGCTGCTGGCTGAGGCGCTCTCGAACATTGAAAGCGTGGCGATCGAGCTGGATGCGGTGGAAACCAACATCGTGATCTTCCGGCTGACGGGAGGCTTGAGCGCGGCGGAGCTGGTCGAGCGGCTGAAGAAGCGCGGAATTCTGGCCAGCACAGTGGGGCCGGATGCGATTCGCCTGGTGACGCACCTTGACGTGGACCGCGCAGCTTGCATCGCGGCAGCCGAGGCGCTGACCGAGGAGATCGAAGCGGGATCGTGAGCGCCGTAGCGATAAAATGAGCAATTTGATACACCCGAGAGGATAGCGTTGGTGGTACAAACAGCGTGGGTGCGATCCTCGATGGGACCGCAACCAATTTCGCCGCTCAACGTTTGATTCATCAGCAGGCCGGAAGGCGGTCATGATTCCGGCAACTCAAACCCAGGAGATTTGATTCATCGTGAAAAAAATTGCACTGGCACTGTTGCTCGCTCTCACTCTCTCCCCTGCGGCTTCGTTTGCGCAGATTGTGGTTCGCATCGGGCCGCCGCCACCCATCCATGAAGAACGCGGCCGGCCCCCCGATCGTGGTTATGTATGGATCGCCGGTTATCACCACTGGGAAGGCGACCACTATGTCTGGACCCCCGGCCGCTGGGATCGTCCGCCCCATGAGGGCCAGCGTTGGGTTGCGCACCGGTGGGTTCACCGCGGCGACCATTGGGAACTACAGGAAGGGCACTGGCGGTAGATTGCAGTTCCCACAAAGAAAGCGGGGCGTGAGCCCCGCTTTTCTGCGTTTATAGCCAACAGGATTCGGCTCAACTGATCTCGATCACGTCAGTGGCAGCGGCCGCGGCGGCTTCGGCGCGCTCCATCAGTTTCTCGGCCACGGCGTAAAACTCTGCAGCTTGCGGGCTTTTGGGGCCGGCCAGCGCGACGGGCAGGCCGCGGTCGCCGCCCTCGCGGATGGCCGGGATCAGCTCGATGGAACCGAGGAAGGGAATATTGAACTGCCGCGCGGTCCGCTCGGCGCCGCCCCTGGAAAAAATGTCGATCTCCTGGTGGCAATGGGGGCAGGTGAAGTGGCTCATGTTTTCGACGATGCCCAGCACTTCGACGTTGACCTGCGCGAACATTTCCAGAGTCTTGCGCGCATCTTGAAGGCTGACATCGCTGGGCGTCGAGA
Source organism: Occallatibacter sp. (assembly GCA_052326045.1). Taxonomy (GTDB): domain Bacteria; phylum Acidobacteriota; class Terriglobia; order Terriglobales; family Acidobacteriaceae; genus Telmatobacter. The sequence goes on from JBKQRH010000089.1 coordinate 74,904, forward strand.
CCACCACGGCGCCGGTCAGCGGCACGGTCTGCACCAGCGAGATAACCACGTCGCCGGTGCCGGGCGGCAGATCGATGATGAGGTAGTCCAGGTCGCCCCATTCCACCTGCTGGAGGAACTGGCGGATGATCTGGTGCAACATCGGTCCGCGCATCACCATTGGCTTGTCGCCGGGGGAGATATAACCGATAGAGATGGTCTTGATGCCGTGGGTCAGGTTGGGTAGGATGCGATTGTCCTCGCCCATGGCCGGCTGCTGGCTGGAACCCATCATCAGCGGAACATTGGGCCCGTAGACGTCGGCATCAATGAGGCCCACGCGCTGGCCGAGCTTGCTGAGCGCAATAGCCAGGTTGACGGCGACGGTGGTTTTGCCCTCGCCGCCCTTGCCGGAACCGATAGCGATGATCTTCGAGATGCCCGGCAAAGCGACGGGCGAAGGTAGTACAGGCGAATGCGCCATAGTGTCTGTTTGCTCCTTGTTCATCTTCGGCCGCCTGATGATCGCTCCAGTGGCCGTCGTGTAAAACTTCATGGGTTAATATGCGTCGCTGCCGCGTCAAGATTACCGCGGGTTTGCAGGATTGCCATTCCAAATCTCGCGTGCGATTCTCCACGATCCGTTCAGCTGGCGGCGGAGGAGATGCACCCCTTTGCCCGCCGCGATCGTAGGTTCTCCGCCCGCACGAGCGCACACGCGCCACGTGTAGGTGTATGAGTGGAAGGCCATCTCGCCCGCGATCAGCGTCTCCGTCGATTCAAAGCTCAGCCATTCGACGCGGAAACCTTCCAGAAAGCCGCGGAGCCAGCTACGCAACTCAGCCCCGGTCTTCGACGGGCTGTTCGGCGGCAGAAAGATCGCGTCATCGGTTAGCACCGCAAGGTACCGATCAATATTCCCAGACTCCATGGCATCTCGCTCGATCCCTATGACGGCGAGCACGCAATCCGTCTGCACTTCTGGCGTTCTGCTTGACATGGCACCTCTTTTTAAAAACCTTATTATCATTTAGATGCGGATCAGGTCGATTACGGTTCTCAGGCTTTCGCGCCGTCCGGCGCGGTGTGTGCCTGCTTTTCCTGTTTGCGGCGGGTGCTCTCGGCCTCGCGATGCTCGCGGCGCAGCAGCGCGTCGGCATAGCGGCGCTGCTCGTTGAGTGTCTCCGGCAGCAGTTCGGGAACATGCTGGCGGCGGCCCTGCATATCGATGGCCACAAAGACCAGATAGGCGCTGGCCACGTGCTGCTGAGCGCCGGTCTGCGAGTCCTCTGCCCACACCTTCACGCCCACCTCCATCGAGGTGCTGAAGGCGCGGTTGACGCTGGACTTGAGCGTGATCAAATTGCCCAGATGCACCGGGCGGATGAAGTCGATGTGGTCCATCGACGCGGTCACCATGTAGGTGCGCGCGTGCCGGTAGGCGGCCATTGCGCCGGTCATATCAATGAAGTGCATCAGCCGCCCGCCCAGCAGATTGCCCAGGGGGTTGGTGTCGTTGGGCAGGACGATCTCCGTCATCTCCGACTGCGAACTGGCGACGGTGCGGGGTATGAGCCTGGAGGCGGGGGTAACTTCAGGAAGGTCCATCGTTGCTCTGCTCCATACATAGGCTTGCGCCTCAAGTGTACACTTCGCCGGATAGAATGAAGCAGGCGGCGGATGGCCTAAAGGCGCACACCTCCAGTTTCGGCAATCCCGGCCCCTCACGCAAATCCCCCGCGGCTCAATGTGGCCGCAAGAGAGCAGCATGGACAAGATCGCCGGCCTCAAGGAGATTCTGGAACTCGACCCGAGCAACAGCTTTGCCCGCTATGGGCTGGCCATGGAACTGGCCGGCCTCGGCGAGACGGCCGCGGCGCTGGCCGAGTTCGATACGCTTACGGCCAACGATCCCGGCTACACGGCCGGCTATTTCATGGCCGCGCAGACGCTGGCTGCGGCGGATCGCGCCTCCGAGGCTATCGAACGGCTGAAACAAGGCATCGTCTCCGCAGAGGCAAACGGCAACCGCCATGCTGTCAGTGAGATGCAGGCCATGCTCGACGAACTGGACCGGTAGTTTGTTCACACGATGCGGTCGCTGGAGCGAATTTCCGCCAAGGTTAAACGTGAATTTCCAAGCAAAACGTAATCCTTTTCCCGCGCGGAGGTAATCATTTCCCTGCGCTGCATCTATACTGGAACCATGGCCAAGTATTCGATCGTAGTGCCGTTCAATAATGAAGAGGAGAATGTCACTGTACTCTATGCGCGCCTCAAGCAGGTGATGGAGCAGGTGGGCGAGTGTTATGAGCTGGTGCTGGTGGAC
>JBKQRH010000090.1:0-10426 GCA_052326045.1 Occallatibacter sp.
ACATGATGTCAGAACAATACCCCGACATTTCCGTCAGTTCATCGCTCAGCATGCCAGCCCCGGCGTCATTTTGATTCCACAGAAGCTCGCCTTAAAGTCTGCCATCGAGGATCTCGTAACAATCTACCGCGCTTCTGAGGCAGAAGAATGATTGAACCAAATCCGTTTTCTGCCGCTTTGAGCCCTCCCGACGATCGACGCCAAAAGTTAAGGTTGTCGCCGCCAGCCGCGACATCAAACTGGCTTGCCCTTATGTACCTTTTAAGGTACACTCCCTGTAGAAGGAGGTTGAGGCTTGACAGGCCGCAGCCACAGAAAATCCCGCTGATCTTTTTTCGCACTGCGGCTGGAAGGGAGCCGGTGCGGGAGTGGCTGAAAGGATCGCCGGCAGCGCTCTCAGGCGGCAGAAGGAGTTGGAGCAATGAGTAAGAAACGCATGGGTTTCAGCATCGACGATTTCCTGAAAGAGGAGGGCATTCTTGAAGAGGGGCAAGCACAAGTGATTAAGGAGGTCGTCGCGTGGCAACTCGGCCAGGCCATGAAGAAGAAGAGAATATCGAAGTCGCGGATGGCAGCGCTGCTGAAGACCAGCCGGACACAGGTTGACCGTCTGCTTGATCCGAAAAACGACATTACCCTCTCCAGCCTGCAGAGGGCAGCAGCCATGTTGGGACGCCGGGTAATAGTGCAGTTGGTGTAGGATGTCAAGGCGGCAGTGCAGCCGTGGAGGGGCTTGAAACGGAATAGCGGGTAAGGAAAGGAAGTTCAATGAGTGCAGGTGTATTGACTTGCGAGATGTGCGGCTGCCAGGATGCAAGCCGTCGCCGGAAGCGTGACCAGTGTCCAAGCTGCTTGCGGATCAAGAAGATGTTCCTTGCCGGCGAGCGCCTAAGCAAGATTGGAAGACGGCTGTGCAAGACAGCTCTCGAGGTGCATGATATTGTCAAGCGATTGAAACTAAAGCAGCGGCTCACGGCTTGCCCCGTGTGTGGATGGCAGGGGAAGATGGTTGGCCACACGCCGAGCGTCTGCGCTCGCAAGTTGCTGATCAGGAGTCTGAGTGCGTCTGGCATGCGGGCGAGCGAGATCGCACGTAGGCTCGGCGTCTCCAGGAATCTGATCTCTTTGACGAGCCGACGCATGAATGCGATGTGTTCTACCGCTAAAGCTGAGAGTTGTCCGGTATGTGGGTGGGGGGGAGTGATGTCTTTCCACAGCCCAGAACGTTGCGCATTTTACTTAGGGATCAGGCAGATGCGCGAAGCTGGATTACCCTGGCCCGTGATTTTCCGTGAGCTTGATGAGTCGCGTGGTACCCTCTTCCATGGCCGCCGGCGAAGGGGGTTAACATCCTCCAAAACTCCTAAATGAACCAGCCAAGCGCAGTCGTTCGAGCGATGCGGGCCTTCGCACGCCTTGGAAGGCAGCGAAGCGCGGGCGGCGCAAGCTTTCTCTTGAGCACGAGGCTGACCTCCCGGTTGGCGAGTATGGCTTTTTCATGGGCACGGGACAATCCAACACCATGGCCGGCGCCACCGGAGAAAACCGATCGGGGGGCGCTGCGGGCGGCCGCATCTACGACTTCAGCATCCTCGAATGAGAGCGCGATTCACCCCATGAATCACGGCTCGCCCGCGAGTTCGAGCACCCCCTGGCCATCCCGCAGTGCGGGCTCGAGCGCGGATTGCAGAAAGCGATAAGCCGCATACGCCATGGCGAGTTGATCGCTCACCTGCGGGCTGCGATGGCCGTAAAGCCATTTTTGCGAGAGCGCACGGTAGCTGTCAGTGACCTCGTCCCAGGTCGGCTCCGCGCTCGTCACGCCCAGGCGGCGCAGCGCTTCTCTTACGCGCCCGGAAGCCAGCGAGATTGTAGAAGGGGCGCATGCTTCGTCGTCAGTGACCAGCGGGTACGTGTCCGTCATCAACATCCTCCTCAGACGCTGAGCTGTTCGTTAAGCTCCAGCCTTCTTTTCATCCGTCAGGACCAAAGAAAAGCAAGAAATCGGCCAAACTGTCAGCCCCAGGGGTCCTCCGCTAAGCGGAGGAGATTCTGAGGGTTACTTTTCGCCGGGGATTTGGCATTATGCTGGGGGGGGAGGATTTTACACGGGGGGACGCGAAGGATTACATTCCATGGCCCTGGCGGAAGTGCAGATGGGGAGGGGCTTGAAAAGGAATAGCGGGGAAGGGAAGGAATTTCAATGAGTGCGGATGTATTGACTTGCGAGTTGTGCGGCTGGAAGAATGCAAGCCGTCGCCGGAAGCCAGAGCATTGTCCACGCTGCTTGCGGATTAAGGAGATGTTCCTTGCCGGCGAGCGCTTAGGCAAGATTGGAAGACGGCTCGGCATGACTGCTCTCGAGGTGCATGATCTCGTCAGGCGATTGGAACTGAAGCGGCCGCTCGCGACTTGCCCTGTGTGTGGATGGCAGGGCAGGATGGAGAGTCACACGCCAAGCGTCTGCGCACGCAAGTTGCTGCTCAGGAGTTTGAGTAATGCTGGCTTGCCGGCGAGCGAGATCGCGCGTAGGCTCGGCGTCTCCAGGAATCTGATCTTCTTGACGACCCAACGCTTGGGGATCAAATGTTCTCGCGCTAAAGTTGAGATTTGTCCGGTATGTGGGTGGCGGGGAGTGATGTCTTACCACGACCCACAACGTTGCGCATATTTCTTACGGCTCAGGGGGATGCGCCAAGCTGGGTTACGCCACCGCGTGATTCTCCGTGAGCTGGGTATCTCGCATGCCGCGTTCTTCCAGGGCCTCCACCGATTGGGGTTATCTCCCAAAACTCCTAAATGAACCAGCCAGGCGCAGTCGTTCGAGCGCCACGGGCTCGCAGCAATGGACCCGTCGTTCGGGCAAATTGTCATCATGTCACAATGTCACTTCGGGATCCGTCAGGGTAGTGGAAGAACGAGGTAACTCTTCCCAATCAGGAGCTTGACCGTTATGCAAGCACGAATGAAAAACCCAGCAATGCTCGCTCCTGATGCCATGCAGGCCCTGCAAGCCTTTGCGAAGTCCGTGGAGGGAAGCGGAATACCCGCGCGGACAATCGATCTAGTGCACCTGCGCGCGAGCCAGATTAACGGCTGCAGCGTATGCGTTGACCTGCACGCTCGCATGCTGCGGAAGGCCGGCGAAAACGACGAGCGCCTGTTCGCGGTGGCGGCGTGGCGCGACGCGCCTTACTTCACGGATGCCGAACGCGCCGCGCTGGCGCTTGCGGAGGCCGTCACCCGGCTCAGCGATCGGTCGGACCCTGTGCCCGACGAGATCTGGGAGGAAGCGGCACGGCACTACGACGAGCGCGCCCTTGCGGCCCTGATCATCGCGATCGCCACCATCAATGTCTGGAACCGCCTCAACGTCGCCACGCGGCAAGTGGCCGGTGAGTGGGCGAAATCCGCCGAGGCTCGTAAAGTGGTGGAACAACACGCTGTCGCCCGATGAAAGCCTCGGAAGGTGTGCAAAGACTAAAATAGCTCACGCAAAGCCGCAATGGCGCGCAACGCGAAAGTGCTCACTTTGCTTTGCGACCTTTGCGTACTTTGCGCCTTGGCGTGAGACCGGCTTGTTCTTTCATGAACGCGGCCAGCAGACGTGCTGCTCTTCGGCATGTCTGCGCCTCTCCGACTCAGATGTGGCGCAGAGATCACGACAAAACGCGTCGTGACTTAGGCGCCACCCACCATTTCTCCCCCAACTAAATTTCTGTCGCAACAGAACTTTCGGGGGTGTAGGATGCTGATCGACGCGTGAGGTTCCAGGCAGGGGTGCGCGCCGTGGGGCATTCAGGAGAACCTGATGGGGACATTCTTCCGAAGCTGGGATCTGCTTGGGCGGAGTTTCGCGATCCTGAAGTCGGACAAAGAACTCCTCTGGCTGCCCGTGATGTCGGCGCTCTACTGTCTGGTGGCGACATTAATAATTTGCTGCGCAGCCGCGATCGCAGTAGTGCTTCCAGCAATGCCACTCCATGATGTTGCCCGGCAAAAAGCGCTGGGTGAACAGTTGCTGCCGTTCGTCTTTCTCTTTTACGTCGTCACGTATGGGGTTGGCATCTACTTCAATGTCGCGCTCGTCAGCATCGCGTCGGATCAACTCGCCGGCGGCCATGCAGTCTTGAATGATGGCTTGCAGATGGCGTGGAAGCGCAAGTGGAGCATCATTCAGTGGGCGCTGCTGGCCGCGACCGTGGGGGTGCTCCTGCAAATGCTCGAGCGCCGCCTGAGTCTTCTGGGCCGGATTGTTACCCGCATCACCGGCTACGTCTGGACGCTCGCCAGCTTCTTCGTCGTGCCAATTCTCGCTGCCGAGGACATGGGACCCGCCGAAGCGCTTTACGAGTCGGCGGAGATATTTCGCAAGACGTGGGGCGAAGAGATTGCGGGCAGCTTCAGCTTCGGACTGATCTCTGTTGTGCCGGCATTGCCGGGATTGCTTTTTCCAGTGCTGGGGGCGCGGCTCGGGCAGACAGGAATGCTTGCCGGCCTCGCTTTGATGCTGATTTACTGGATGCTTCTCGCCCTTGTCTGCTCAGCCGCTCGGGGGATATTTGTCGCGGCGCTCTACCGCTACGCCACAACGCAGCAGGTCTCGGACGGGTTTCGCCCTCATGATCTCTCGGGCGCATGGCGGCGGAAAACGCTATGAAAGGAGTGGCCGGCGCATCCGACCTCCGATCGGCTACGCGCGGCTGCGCGCGGTAATTCGCTTGTCCTCGTCACGGGAGGCCTTGACAGAATCACTGTCAATGTATATACATATAATGTGACAATCAACCCGACGCAAAGGGTACTTCCTTGTGCGTGTGCCAACATCCGCCGGGCATCGCGTGTCGTGACGCAATTGTACGACTACGAGCTGCGAAACGCCGGAATGCGCGCTACGCAGTTTACCCTCCTCCAGGCTTTGGCGCTCGCCGGCAGGATCCCGCAGGGTCGCCTGGGTGACCTGCTTGCGATGGACAGCACGACTTTGACCCGTACGCTGAGGCTGCTCGTAGGAAAGGGGTGGGTGCGCAGTCTTCCAGGCGAGGACCGGCGCGAGCGCCATTTTCAATTGACTCCCGCGGGCCACAGGCAATTCAACCAGGCCCGGCCCCACTGGGAGCGCGCTCAGCAGCGTCTTAGAAAGAGCCTGGGCGATTCCCGGTGGGAACAGGCGGAGGCCAGCTTGGTCCATATGATCGAGGCGGCGAAGAGAGCCTAATTTTTTTGAACCCTTATAGATGTATATACATCTATATGAGAGAGGCGAAAGGATTACAAGAAAAGGAGCATAACAAATGCAATATCTAGTCCAAATGAAATTGGTCGCTCCTGGTCGTCCAACCACCCCCGAAGAGGGTGCAGCTTTTATCGAGCGGTACATTTTCCCCACGCTGGAGCTATGCAAGAAGCTGCAAGATGAGAAAAAGATTCTCGCGGGCGGGGCCGTGAGCGGGACGATTGGGCTTGCGCTCATCGTAGAGGTTGAGTCGGCACGAGAAGTTGACGCTTTGATTACAAGCCTGCCTATATGGCCCCGAACCGAAACCGACGTGACTCCCCTCACCACCTTTGAGGGCCGCGCGGAGATCCTTCGGCCCAGACTGGAGCGATTGAACGCGCAAACGCGCGGGGCGGCTTAGGGTCCGGTGCGGTCAGAGCTTTACCAAGAGAGGAGAGCCGCCCCCGGCGGGTGGTGGCGCGGCTCGAGGAGGCGATTCATGGATGTCCGCATAATATTTGCGTTCAGTGCGCTTATGAGTATGGTGAGTTGTTTGGTCATTGCCAAGCTCTATGCATGGCCATGGCTTCGGGCCAGGGATCGAGATCAGGCCCTGGTTTCGCTGGTGGCTCCCCACATGTTCATTCGGTTCCTCGGACTGAGTCTTCTGGTTCCTGGCGTAGTCTCGCCCGGGTTGCCCGCGGCGTTCGCGGTTCCAGCCGCGTACGGCGATTTCGTCGCGGGGATCTTAGCCATCGCAGCGACCATAGCCTTGGCGAAACGCGCATCCTGGGCCCTTGTGGCCGTATGGATATTCAACATCTGGGGCGCCGGTGATCTGTTATTTGCGTTTTACTCGGGGCCGCACGCCCAGATTCAACCTGGGACTCTCGGAGCGGCGTTCTTCCTCCCGACGGCCATTGTGCCGTCCCTGCTCGTGACTCATTTTCTTGTCTTCGGACTTCTCCTTCGAAAGGAGCGCAGCTAACGGACTCGGCGGCGGGTGGTGAGACGCCCAACCTTTTTCGGTGTCGGCGGGTGCGCGTAGATCAGCAGCAGTGAGCTTGGGCGGCCCAGAAGTGCCAGGGCGCGATGGCTTCGGAGGTCGATTCACATGCTTCGACTCCGGCCCGGTGGCGCGCGACAGTCCATCGAGCGAGCCGCGCCGGCCCGGCGCACTTGCCAGTGCGTTCTGAAACTCTTTGACTGCCTGATCGGGTTGGTGCTGCTGCAGCAGGAGGTCTGCGAGCTGTTCTCGCGCCGGGATGATCGGGCCAGGCGTTACGGGCAGCTTCTCGAGTCATGTTCCCAGAGTGAATTCCTCGTCTTAACCCTTCGGATCAGTTCGTCCGGCGCTCCTCATGGGCGAGTCCAGCGCGTCGATGCGTTCCTGATACTTCCGCGCCATCCTGCTGTTTCTCACTGGTACCCAGACTGCGCAGAGCCCCAGCACGAACACCCCCCAGGACAAGCTGATCCCAGCGAGGAATCCTGAAGTTTTGAGCAGTAACTGGATGAGACCAAGGTCGACAAGGAACATAGCAACCCCAACTATAGGCAAACGCCACCCAATCCCGCGCATCCAGTCGCGCTTCCGTTCCAGTTCGGTGCGATAGAAGCGAAGTCCGTCGGTTTCGCCCAGGTCAGGCAAAGCGCGGGCCCGCTTTACCAGAGCGTCGATCACCAAATATCCAAAACCGACGAGCGACAAGCTTGACCCAATTAGCATTAAAGGATTGTGGAAATAGTGAAAGCTGAAAATGATGATAGCGTAGCTTGCTACGGCAGTCGAGAAACCAACGCTGACGACGAGGTAGAGTCTGCGCATCTTAGCCCGCATTTTCTCTGCCTCCGCACGAAGCTGATTGGGCGAAAACACCTGTCCGTTCATTCCAGCCTCCTTCCAGGGGAGCATCAGATCATCGGGTAACTCGTCACACGGCATTTCGGACTCCTCGATGAAACCGGCGGACCAGCAAGGTCTTAATGCGGTGAATTTTGCTCCAGACATTCGCCGCGGAGAGGCCCGTGATTTCCGCAATCGATTCCGCGTCCAGCCCTTCCAGATACGCCATGATCACCTGGCGGTCGAGCAGATCGAGCTGCTGGATGAGCGCGAATAATCGGCTGAGCGCCTGGGCACGGTCGGCGGAATGTTCAACGTCTTCGAGACCGGCTTGAGCCTCCGCCTCTTCCAGGGTCAGGAACGTCCCTACACTCTTGCCCCGGGCCTGGCGGACGATGTGCGACGTTGCCACGTTGTGCGCAACCCGGTAGATCCAGGTTCGAAGCGAGCACCGCCCATTGAACTTTGCCAAGCTGCGCCACAAAGCGAGATGGATTTCCTGGGAGAGGTCCCGACGCAGTTCCGGATCAGCTTCGTAGGCCCAAACCATCCGGGCGAGAGCTTCTCCATACTCCTGCGCGACCTTCTGGTAGAGCTCGTCCTGACTTTCTGTCCCGTCCATCTCTCCTCTTGATTTGTTCCTCACCTAGATAGTCAGCGCCGAGCGGAATTCCTTGCAGATTTCCAACAGGATTTCGAATAAATGTGGCCCTGCGTACTTCTCGCGAGGGCGCTGCGGTTGTGCGTAGAACGCCAGCAGTGAGCTTCGGCCCAGCAATGCCAGTGGGCGACGGCTTCGGAGGTCGATTCACATGCTTCGACTCCGGCCGGTGGCGCGCGACAGTCCATCGAGCGAGCCGCGCCGGTTCGGCGTACTCGCCAGAGCTTTCTGAAACTCTTTGGCTGCCTGATCGGGCTGGTGCCGTTCGAGCAGCAGGTCTCCGAGCTGTTCTCTCGCCGGGATGATCGGGCCAGGCGTAACGGGCAGTTTCTCTACCGCGTCCTCTTCGTCCGCAGCATCGCGAAGCAGGCGCTCCGCGTCGTCCGACCTCCCTTTCGCCTGCGCCAGCCACGCTACGGCTTCCTTCGCCTGAATCCGTACTTGTTGTAACCAGTATCCATTGCCGGAAGCCTGGAGTTGCCGTTCCAGCTCGTGCAGCCTGTCGATTTCAGGGCGCACCTCCGCGGAACGCCCGCTCCTCGCCAGACCGAACGCCCGGGCCCAGACTGCAACTGCGACGACATGAGGCGGCGCACCTTGCGGCGACTCGATGCGAGCGGCCTCTGCCCATTGATGCCGTTCAACTGCATAGCGAACGGGCATCGCCGTGGATGCGTACGCCGCTTTGAAATCACGCTCTTTCAGATTCTGCATCTGCCTGAGCTCTTGGATAACTTCGGCAGCTTCCCGGTCGCGGCCCTCCTGCAGATAGGCATAGACGAGGTAATCCATCGCGTGCAGCTCTTCGCCAGTGTCGCCCTGTTCATGCGCGGCCGCTCTCGCCGCACGGTTCGACGCAACGGAATCGCTCCACATGCCGAGCCGCGTGAAGATATGAGAAGGCATGTGCAATGCGTGCGGAGCCGAAGGCGCAATTTTGGCGTATGCACGGGCCACGGCAACTCCCCTGCCGGCAAGCTCTGCATTGTCATAAGCGTGGATCAGATAATGTGCGATCCCAGGATGTTGCGGATATTTGCTGTATAGAGGCTCCAGTATGTCAACGGCCCGCTTCTGCTTCGAATGTGTTTTGTCGAACGGTGACGCCGCGGCCAGCAGCGCCAGTGCGTAGAACACTTGAACTTCAGCATCGTCGCGGTAGGCTGCTGCCAGTTTCTGCATTGCAGCTTCATAGCTCACAATCCGAGTTTGATACGGAGCAGCGTTGTCGTAAACCAAAGCCAGGGCCTGGATGAGCCCGCCCTCGCGATCTGACGCCACGCCATTCCCTTGAGCTCGGCGGAGCTCCCGCTGGCCGAGGCTGAACCCCTCAGGCGGGAGCGGTGGCTCCCAAAGCTGATGAAAGTGAGTCATGGCGATGCCCCAATGCGCCATTGCGCAATTCGGGTCTCGCGCCGCAACATCCTCAAATGAAGCCTCGGCAGCGGAATAGGCAAATGAGTGAAGCAAGGCGACCGCTCGCTCAAATTCTTTCTGCACGGCAGGCGCGCAGTTTACCGGAAACGCAACGGTTCCCAACTTCTCCGGAGCCGGATGGTTGTGGACCTGCTGGCCGGCCGACGGTTCTGAGAGAAGTACGATAAGCGTTCCGCACAACACGGCATAGACGATGCTCCGCAACATGGAAAACATTCTACGCCAAATTCATGGCCGAACAGTGGGGTACAACCAGATTTCTGTCGCAACCCAACTTCCGGGGGTGTAGGATGCTGATCGACGCGCGAGGTTGCAGGCAAGGGTCCGCGCGTGGAGCATTCTGGAGAACCTTATGGAGACATTCTTCCGAAGCTGGGATCTTCTAGGGCGCAGTTTCACGATCCTGAAGTCGGACAAAGAACTTCTCTGGCTGCCGGTCATGTCGGCGCTCTACTGTCTGGCGGCGACCTTAATAATTTGCAGTGCAGCCGCGATCGCAGTAGTGCTTCCAGCAATGCCACTGCATGATGTAGCCCAGCAAAAAGCGCTGGGTCACCAGTTGCTGCCGTTCGTCTTTCTGTTTTACTTCGTCACGTATGGGGTTGGCATCTACTTCAACGTCGCGCTCGTCAGCATCGCGTCGGATCGACTCGCCGGCGGCCATGCAGTCTTAAATGATGGCTTGCAGACGGCGTGGAAGCGCAAGTGGAGCATCATTCAGTGGGCGCTGCTGGCCGCGACCGTGGGGGTGCTCCTGCAATCGCTCGAGCGCCGCCTGAGTTTTCTGGGCCGCATTGTTATCAGCATCACCGGCTACGTCTGGACGCTCGCCAGCTTCTTCGTCGTTCCTATTCTCGCCGCCGAGGACATGGGACCCGCGGAAGCGCTTAGCGAATCGGCGGAGATATTTCGCAAGACGTGGGGCGAAGAGGTTGCGGGCAGCTTCAGTTTCGGACAGATCTCTGTTGTGCTGGCATTGCCGGGAGTGCTTCTTCCCGTGCTGGGGGCGCGGCTGGGGCAGACAGAAATGCTTGCCGGCGTCGCTTTGATGCTGATTTACTGGATGCTTCTCGCGCTTGTCTGCTCGGCCGCGCGAGGGATATTTGTCGCGGCGCTCTACCGCTACGCCACAACGCAGCAGGTCTCGGACGGCTTTCGCCCCAATGATCTCTCGGGTGCATGGCAGCGGAAAACGCTGTGACATGAACGGCCAGGGAAACGGTGGCGAAACGCTCGGGTGGCGCAGACATCAGGACAGAACGCG
>JBKQRH010000091.1:0-12144 GCA_052326045.1 Occallatibacter sp.
AAAACTTTCAACCTCAGCGCTATTGGATTTATTAACGAAGGAGATTAGTATGGACAAGGATACATTAAGCAGAAATAAAGGTGAACCTTTGCCAAACATAGAAGCTGGGATAAGCTGGAATGAACATAAGGTAAAGTTGATAGAAGGTTTACTTTCCACTGTGACGAGTACCCAGCCCGCGGCTTCGCATGAATGAGGTGTCCCATTCTTTCTGGCAGGTGGCCCGGTCATCAACCCCCTGAATCGCCATGAGCGGGGCTTCGGTACGCAGAATGTCCACGAGCGAGGTTTGTGCTATCCCAGGTCTCAAAATCCAGGCCTGGGGCGCCCGCCAACCGCAGGTCCTTCGACTCCGCTGCGCTCCGCTCAGGACGACAGCATTTGTGTTGGTACAAAAGCCCTGGGGTTACACAAGGAATTGGGCTACTCTTCGCGCGGTTCTTCGTCCAGATTGTCGAGGGCGGCCAGAGCTTCGTCGGGCACGTCCCACTGGCGGAGGATTTTATAGATGACGCCGGTGGAGAAGCCGGCGGCAACCAGGCGGCGCATGACGCGGGCTGTCTCTTTTTCGTTTTCGGGTTTGCGGATGCGCTTGCGTTCGAGGTGCTGACGGGCGAGGGCTTCCTCGCTGGTCTGGGCGTAGCGGGTTTCGAGGGTCTCGGCGATGAGGCCGGCAGCTACGCCCTTTTGCTGCAAGCCTTGGCGGACGCGGCGCTGGCCCAGTTTTTCATTCTCCTGGCGCAGGCGGGCGTAGGTTTCGGCAAAGGCGGCGTCGTTCAGGTAGCCGTGTTCGCGGAGGCGGGTTATGGCTTGTGCGATGGCGGCGTTGCCCCGTTCGCCCGGCTCAACGCGGGTCTTCATCAGCCGCCGCAGTTCGGCCTCGGAACGCATCTGGCGGCCGAGAGCCTTTACGGCGTAGTTGTAAAGGCCCGCTGCGTCGAGAAAGGATTTCGGCTTTGGAGATTTGCGTGCGAAAGGCATGAGACTGCTCTGGGGCGATTGCTCCTGAAAAGCGACAGCAGGTCCTTCGACTTGCTCACCGGCTCGCTACCCGTTCAACTGCTCCTGCAGCTTGTTCAGCGTGCGGTGCAGGTCCTTGTCGGTCCGGCGCAGCTCGTCGATCTTGGAGATGGAGTGCATCACCGTGGTGTGATGCTTGTTGCCGAACTGGCGGCCGATCTCCGGCAGGCTGGCTTCAGTCATCTGCTTGGCCAGGTACATGGCGATCTGCCGCGGCACCACCACATTGCGCGAGTTGTTCTTCTGCTTCAGGTCGGCGACCCTCATGCCGAAGTTTTCGCTGACGGCGCGCTGAATGGCCTCGATGGTAATCTTGCGCACCTGCATGTCGATGAACTGCTTCAGGCACTGCTGGGTCGAGGCCAGCGTGATTTCCATGCGGTTGAGCTGGCACCAGGCGATCAGGCGCACCAGCGCGCCCTCCAGCTCGCGCACGTTGGTGCGCACGTTCGAGGCCACAAAAAGCGCAACGTCGGTGGGCAGTTGCACCTGCTCGCTTTCCGCTTTCTTCTGCAGAATGGCCACCTTGGTCTCCAGGTCCGGTGGCTGAATGTCGGCGATCAGGCCCCATTCGAAGCGCGAGCGCAGCCGGTCCTCGATCTCCGCCAGCTCCTTGGGCGGACGGTCGGAGGCGATCACGATCTGCTTCATGCTCTCATGCAGCGCGTTGAAGGTGTGGAAGAACTCCTCCTGGGTGCGCTCCTTCTGGGCGATGAACTGGATGTCGTCGATGAGCAGGACATCCACAGAGCGGAAGCGGTCGCGGAAGCTGGTCATGCGGTCGTTGCGCAGCGAGGTGATCATCTCGTTGGTGAACTTTTCCGCCGAGACGTAGCAGATGCTGGAGGAGGGCTGGCGGCGCTTCACCTCGTGGCCGATGGCGTGCATGAGGTGGGTCTTGCCCATGCCCACGCCGCCATAGAGGAAGAGCGGATTGTAGGCCTTGGAGGGGCGCTCGGCTACGGCCAAGGAGGCGGCGCGGGCAAACTGGTTGCCGTTGCCGATCACGAAGGCATCGAAGGTGTAGCGGGAGTTGAGCTGCGCCGCGGTGGACCAGTCGAAACGCGCCTGCTCCGGCGTACGCGCCGACACCGGCGGGGGCGCAGTGGGGGCATGCGCGGGAAGGGGGCCGAAGCCGCCGTCCTTGCGCTGCGGCGGAATCGAGGGGTCATCCTCGGTGGTCACGAAGCTGACGTCGTCAAACTCCAGCGACTGCAGGTCGATGGCCTCCTGAATCAGGTCGCCGTACTTGTCGCCGATGTGCTGGAACTCAGGAGAGGGAACGCGCACATACAGCGTGCGGCCCGCGGCGTGGCTGAAGCGCGTAGGTTTGAGCCAGGTCTCAAAGGACTGGCGGATAACCTTCTTTTCTAAAGCCGCGAGAATCTGGAGCCAGGGGTTGAGTGTCGCTGCCTGCGAAATTGCGAAAGCCATC
Organism: Occallatibacter sp.; assembly: GCA_052326045.1. Taxonomy (GTDB): domain Bacteria; phylum Acidobacteriota; class Terriglobia; order Terriglobales; family Acidobacteriaceae; genus Telmatobacter. The sequence continues at coordinate 2,456 of JBKQRH010000091.1, forward strand.
GAACTAATCCTTGCTGCGCCGCCTGTTTACGGATGGTCCTGTTCATCCGCGGCATTTTGGCAACGACCATCCGTTGGCGAGAAGCCCGGGCTTCTCGTCCAACTTCGCTCGCAACTGCCTGAATGCCGCTGGCGACCCCTGGTTGAGTCGGAGTCTTGGATGAAACTTGTTCCGTGGGACGCTGGAACCTTTTCCTGAACGGTCCCGATAGTAGCACATTTGTGGGATATTGCAATCAGTCTTTCACATAACTTTTTGTCAGCCAGATTAAGTTGCACCATTGCTGGTGAAACTTGCCGCAAGAGTGTTACGAGAGTCACTGCAAGAAGCCGCCGCGCGTGCATTGAGAGTAGTACTGCCCGCACTTTTGTGACGCTGGGGGCGCCACTCCCGGGAAGAGTTCCAGAAACGCCAGGCGCGGCGCAATCCTGCCTGAAGACAGTTGGCGCTGGATTCCCGGCTCAACATGCGGTACACTTGAGTTTTGCCGTCGAGGCGCAGCATCTCAACAGGAAACAGGACGTATTACTATGCCCAAGCGCACATTTCAACCCAATCGCCGCAAGCGCGTGAAGACGCACGGCTTCCGCGCGCGCATGAAGACCAAGAGCGGCGCAGCAGTCCTGAGCCGCCGCCGCGCCATCGGCCGCAAGCGCGTGTCCGTCAGCGCCGGCTTCCGCGACTAGAGCGTTTCAGGAAATGCCGTAAACCGAAACCACTGCAACGAAGCCGGCGCGACTCCGAGGAGCGACGACCTTGCAGGCACTTCAAAGCACCACACATTTTCAGAAAACGCCGTAGCCCTCCCCGCCGTTCTGTCTCAGCCGGAAGGTGTTGCGCATCGCCACCGCACCGGCTGGACCCCCGATGGGCACTGCCATGAACACTCCTCCCGACCCTGCTCAGCGCGCATCCTCCAGGCAGTCCCTGACCGGAGCGCGCCTGCAGAAGCACGCCGACTATCAGCGCGCCTATGCAGCCGGCCGCAAGCGCCAATCCGCTTCCATGAGCTGGTTCCTGGCCCCGCAACAGCCGGCGGACGCTGACCACTCCCCAGACCACCCGGCAGTTCCGCGCGTGGGCCTGACCGCGGGCAAGGTGCTGGGCAAGGCCCATGAACGCAACCGCATCAAGCGCCGCATGCGCGAGGCCCTGCGCCGTCATATGGATCTTCTGCCCCAGGGTTGCGATCTCATCCTTCATCCCCGGCGCGCGGTGCTCACCCTGGATTTCAAGAAACTTGAAGCGGAGATTGTGCGTATCCTTGAGCAGGCGAATGCCGAGGCGGCGCGAATAGCGGTCCCGAATTCAGTCCAGCAGCCCGCCACGCCAAAGCCCGCACTATGACGCGCCTGTTGCTCGCCACTCTCGTCTTCTACCGCCGCTGGCTTTCGCCTGCCCTGCACTCGCTCAACCCCGGCGGCGGCTGCCGCTACCTGCCTACCTGCTCGGAGTATGCATCCATCGCCATCGCCACCCACGGCCCCCTGCGTGGCGCGGGGCTGGCGGTCTGGAGGCTGCTGCGCTGCAACCCTTTCGCCCGCGGAGGCCTTGACCAGGTCCCGCCTGCCGCGATTCCAAGACCGTTTCCCCACGAACCGTTACCATAGTAGAAGCGGCGGTCTGACAGACTGCCCTTTCTAATCGACAGGAAGTATCCTTTGCCCGAAATTCGCAATCCCAATCTTCAAGCGCCGGGCGGCAGCGGCGGCGGCAGTGGCGGCGATATGCGCTCCATGATGGCCTTTTTCCTGCTGATGCTCGTCGTCCTGCTGGGCTACCAGTACTTCTTCAAGCCGCAGCAGCCCGAGCCGGCGCCGGCAACCCAAGCTCAATCTCAGCCGCCGCAGACGGCCTCTCAGCCCACAGCCCCAGGCCAGCCAGCCCAGCCGCAGTTGGCCGCCGGTTCCGCGCAGGCTCCCGCGGCCACACCAACCGTCGCCGCCGCGCTCGAAACCGAGACCACGGTCGAAAACGAACAGTACAAGATCGTTTTCACGAATCGCGGCGCGCAGGTCAAGCACTGGATCCTGAAAAAGTACAGCGACACCGCCGGCAAGCCGCTGGATATGGTCCAGCCCCAGGCCTCTGAAAAGTTCGGCTTCCCGCTCTCGCTCTTTACTTACGAGCCGGCCCTCAACGAGGAGTTGAACAAGAAGGCGCTCTATCAACTCACGGCCTCGGGCGCGCAACCTTCTGTTACAGGTCACGCGGAGGTTCCAGCCACCAACGCCCTCACCTTCCACTACGCGGCCAACGGCCTGGATGTGGTGAAGACCTTCCGCTTCGATGCGAGCTATGTCCTCATTGTCGAGGCCGAAGTCAAGCGCAACGGCGCGCCGGTACGGGCTTTGGTTCAGTGGCCCGCCGGACTCGGCGACATGGAGGAGTTTGTCCCGTCGTCTCAGCCCCGGAGCCAGGTGCCCATCTCCGCGTCCTCGCTCTTTGCCTGGTCGCTGGAGGGCAAGCAGAACTCGATCGCCGCCAAGAAGGTCAGCGGTAACGCCACGCTCGACCAGCCTTACGAGTACGCAGCCATCACCGACCTCTACTTCGCCGCGGCCTTTCTGCCCAGCGCTCCCGAGCGCACCACCCTGGTCACGCTGCATAACTCGATCGACATCGATATGCCCGGCAGCATGACCAACTCTACCGCGCAGAAGAGGCCGGCCGATGTGATCGGCTTGGCCGTGGGCGATGCCAGCGGCTCGACCCGGCTGCGCCTCTACGCCGGTCCAAAGCAGTTGGACCTGCTCAAGACCATTCACGCCACCGGCGCGGACGGCAAGCCAACCGGGCAGTCGCTCGAGCCGCTCATACAGTTCGGCTGGATGACCATTATTGCCAAGCCCCTCTACCTGGCGTTGCGCTTCCTGCGCGGCCTGCTTGGCCCAGGCGCCTACAACTGGGGCTGGGCCATCATCATCGTCACCAGCCTCTTCACCCTCCTCATGCTGCCCACGCGCTTCATGATGCTGAAATCGTCGCTGAAGATGATGCGCATTCAGCCCAAGGTGGATGCCATCAAGCAGCGCTACGCCAATCTCAAGGCGACCGACCCCAAGCGGGCCAATATGAACGCCGAGATGATGGAACTCTACAAGGTCGAGGGCGTCAATATGTACGGCAGTTGCCTGCCCATGCTGGTGCAGATGCCGCTGTTCATCGCCTACTATCAAGTGCTGCGCAACGCCGTCGAGCTGCGCCAGGCCCACTGGTTCTGGCTCACCGACCTCTCCGTCGCCGACCCCAGCCACGTCCTGCCCATTCTCATCATCCTCACCATGTTTTTCACGCAGTACATTACGCCCTCGCCGGGCATGGACGCGGCACAGCGCCGCATGATGGCCTTCATGATGCCTGTCGTGATGGGCTTTGTTTTGTGGAGCCTCCCCTCCGGACTGGCTCTCTACTGGGGCACCAGCAACATCATCAACCTGGCCTTGCAGATCGGCATCAATCAATCCCACATCGGTAAGGAGATGAACGCCATCGCCGCCAAACGCGCCGTGAAAAAGGCCGGCGTAAACCCGAAAACCATCCAGGGGCGCAGATAAACTGCTTTTCTGCAAATGGGAGCCCCGCTCAAGCCCAGCCTGAGCGGGGTTTTTCTTGTACAGCGCGATCCACCGCGGAATGCCCCCACTCGCTGCATCCCGGCCCTTTGGTGTATTGTCCAATGCGTATGGCATCCACTCCGAGCAGCGTTCCGCATCCCGCGCCGGAGGCCGAAGAGGTCTACCGCCGCTGGATACAGTTTCTCGATGAGGAGTTCACCCGGCACCACTCCCCGGAGCTTCGCGCCGGGATAGTGCGCGACCAGCTTTATCAGCTCTACCTGGGACACCCGCACGGCGGCAAGCTCGACCTGACCCTCACCTCCGAACTGCCCGGCAACGTCGTGAGCCTGTCGCTGGACTCGGACAACGTGACCCTGGAGGCAGAGCACTTCGCCGACGCCGACCGCGAGCGCTACAACGAGCGCAAACCGCTGCTCTGGTTCTGGCAGATGTTCGACCGCTCACCCGTAGGCCTGAACCACTGGCTGGGCATCCGTTTCCGCTCGATGTTGGGCCGCCACATCTTTGCCCACATGGGCGCCGGGGTCAAACTCTATCACGGCATCGACCTTACCTACGGCTACAACCTCACCATCGGAGACGGGGTCACCATCCGCCAGCACGCCCTTCTCAACGACCGCGGCGGCATCGCCATCGGCGACAACGCCGTCATCGGCTCCTTCGCCCGCGTCTACTCCCACAGCCACTCGCCGGAAAACTACGATCAGGTCACGCTGATGCCCACGATGATCGGCGACGGAGCCCGCATCGGCAGCCACGCCATCGTGCTGGCCGGCCAGCACGTCGGCGAAGGCGAAACAGTAGGCAGCTTCCCCGCCGACCGCATCTGAGCCAATGGGCTAAATCCGTCCCGCTCACTGCGCCGGATTCACCCCACCATGCACCACAAACTTCTCTAGGTAGTCGTGCAATAGCTGCCGGTGTTCCTTGCGGTAACCGTCGTAATCCCGCGCGATGCCGTCGTCGGAGCCGCTGATCAGAATCCAGCAGTCCAACATCCCCGCATCGTTCAGCTCCACCAGGTTGCGCAGGCTCTCATCCAGCTTCTCCGGCTTGATCTTCCCTTCTTTTACGATTTCGGCTACCGCGCTTAGCGCCGTGTCCTCTTCCTTGAGCGTGTGCCGGTACTCCTTCTCGTTGGGAAACGCTTGCTTGAATCCATCGCCGCGAAAGGCGGCGCGAGCCATCGAGTAACCCATCCAAGCGTAGCCCCCCGGATGCTTCTTCTCGTCGGTTGCGTCAGGATCGATGTTTATGGTGATGTTGTTCGGCTTCTTTACATCCACCACCGGAGCAGCGGGCCGTTCGATCTTGGGCGCCAGAATCACAGCCTTCTCGATCTGCGCCCACTGCTGGATCCCTTGCCAAGCCAGCTTGTTATACGGCTCGGCCACGATTGCATCAATGAACCTTCCCTTGGCCGCCGCCGGGTCGTTGCCATACTTGAGGATCGCGTCGCCCCAATAGCGGTAGGCGGTCTCGCGGTTCGGATCGATGGCAATCGCCCGCGCAAACCACTGGGCCGCGGTCTTCAGATCCTGCTGCACGTAGGCCGTGTCGCCCGCGTAGAGCGGGGCCTCGTATAGCTTCGGATCGGTCTCAGCCGCAGCCGTGTACTTGGCCATTGCCGTCGCAAAGTCTCCGGCCGTGTAGGCTTTCTCGGCCTCTGCCAGCAGAGCCTTGCCGGGGCTATCGATGCCGGCAAAGAGCGGCTGATCCGGGTCGAGATTGGCCATCTGCCGCACAAATTCGGCCGTATCGCCCAACTCCACGGCCCGCTTGGCCGCATCGCGCTCCCGCGTCCTGACCGCCTTGATCTGGGCCGGGTCGCTCAATTGGACGGCTTCGGCTCCCAGGCAGTCGGCCAGCCGCTCAAAGTAGAGCTGCTCGCTGGGATGCGCCTTGGCCAGATCCTCATAGAGCGGCAGCGCCTCCGGCCGCTTTCCCGCTTTGTAAAGCGCATTCGCTCGGGCCGCCTCATCGTCCTGGGCGAATCCCGCCATTGCCAGGCCAAAAACCGCTAGGCAAAGACACGCTCCCGCCTTCCATCCCCGCATGATTGATCCCCTTTCTCACGCAGACTGTTGGGATTCCCTAAAGCCTTAGACAGCACCAGCCGCCGTTTTGTTCCCGGCTCGACTCAAATCCTCACGACCCTCCATGCTAACCTGAGTCTTCCAGCCCGTGGAGTATTCGTTTGCAATCTGGCGCCTTTGTCATTGCCGTCTTCGAGTTCGTTCTGCTGCTTTTTTCGCTCAGCGTGCATGAGTGCGCGCACGCCTGGATGGCCTCGCGCCTGGGCGACCAGACCGCCCGTCTGCAGGGGCGCATCACGCTCAACCCCATGTACCATGTGGACCCCATCGGGACGCTGCTGTTTCCCGCGCTGATCATCTTCGGCCCCTTTATCGGGCTCAACTTTTTTAGCGGCATGCTGGTGGGCTGGGCGAAACCCACCCCGGTCATCACCCGCAACTTCCGCAAAATCGTGCGCGACGACAACCTGACCACTCTGGCCGGACCGGTTTCCAATCTGCTCCTTGTGCTGGCTGCCTTTCTTGTGCTGGCCGTCATCTGCGTCGCGGTACCCGATGGACGCCTGCTCGTTCTCTCTGCTTTCCAGGGTGGCCTTGCCATGGGCGCGCCTTCCGGCCTGGAGGCACTGGTTGTGCTCTGCACCCTGGCCATTCTGATCAACCTCTCGCTCTGCTTTTTCAACCTGCTCCCCATTCCTCCACTCGACGGCAGCCGCATACTCCGCAATATGCTGCCCTACAACGCAGTGCAGGTTTACGACCGGATGAACATCTGGATCAGCTACCTGCTCATGATCTTCGTGGGCCGGTATCTGCTGATGGCCCTGCTGGGGCCGTCCCTGGGCGTGGTCTACTGGGCCTTGACTCATATTTAGCTGGCAGGGATAAAAGCTCCAGAACCCGCTAGAATCAATCGAGACACTATTTTCCCGGAATCGAAAAGCAAAATGCCCGAACCCGCAACCTCATCGTCCCGTCCCCGCGTGCTGAGCGGCATGCGCCCCACCGGCAAGCTCCACCTCGGCAACTACATGGGCGCGCTGGCCAACTGGGTCAAGCTGCAAGACCAGTACGAGTGCTACTTCTTCATCGCCGACTGGCACGCGCTGACCACCGACTACGCCGACACCTCGCAGATCGCGCCCAACACCCTGGACGTGATGCTCGACTACCTGGCTGCCGGCCTCGATCCGGCCAAAAGTGTGCTCTTCCTGCAGAGCAAGGTCTTGCAGCACGCCGAACTCAATCTGCTGCTGGGCATGATCACGCCGGTAGGCTGGCTGGAGCGCGTGCCCAGCTACAAGGAGATGCAGGAGAACCTCGCCAGCAAGGATTTGACCACCTACGGGTTCCTGGGCTATCCGGTGCTGATGGCCTCTGACATTCTGCTCTACCAGCCGCAGTTTGTTCCCGTCGGCCAGGACCAGCAGGCGCACGTGGAACTGACGCGCGAGGTGGCGCGGCGCTTCAACTGGTTTTACTCGGCAGGAAAAACCGGATTTCGCTACGCCCGGCAGGATGAACTCGTCGACGCTATTGGCCAAATGGGTGCCGAGAGATTTGGGAAAGACGTACGGGGTGTGCACTATCGCATCGTTAATCCTTCCGAAATTAATAATGCGATCGGAAGTGAAGTCCTGCCCGAGCCGCAGGTGCTGCTGACGCCCTCGCCCAAGCTGCCAGGCACCGACGGCCGCAAAATGTCCAAGAGCTACGGCAACACGATTTTGTTGACCGACCAGGAGGCTGAGGTGCGGCAGAAGTTGAAGACGATGGTCACCGACCCGGCGCGCATCCGGCGCACCGACGCGGGCGACCCGGACAAGTGCCCCGTCGGCGACCTGCACAAGGTCTTCTCGACGCCCGAGACGCTGGCGAAGATGTATGACGGCTGCCGCTCGGCGGGGATCGGCTGCATCGAGTGCAAAGGCTGGGCGGCCGACGCCCTGATGCAGGTGCTCGAGCCCATCCAGGCCCGCCGCGCCAGCTTTTCTGAATCGAAGGCAATTGAGATTCTTGAAGATGGCTCAAATCGCGCCCGCGCCCGCGCCGAGGAGACGATGCGGCAGGTGCGAGCCGCCATGCAGATGACCCCAACCAGCCGGTAAACACAGTCTGGCGCCACTGGAGAGGCGCGCGGTTGAAACGGGGCGGATGTCCCCATGCACGGCGCCGGCAAAATGAGCCCGCTCGTGCCAGAAGATCGGCAGACCGAACGCGGCCCGAGCCGCCGGGGGAATGCAAATGTTCGAAAAGACGGTCCCGTGGTGGCGAAAGGCCCTGATTTACGCATTGGGCGGAATTCGCTCAGGATTCGGCCTTTTCCCCCGGCCCGCACAGCCCATACCCTTGAATGAGGAGAGATTTCCGGAAGGGCTTGAACCATCTCCGGGAGTTGAAACAGCATTGACCGAACACACCGCCAATCCGGAGACCATCGCCGCCGATGCTGTTCGAGCGGCCGAATCCGCCCCTGCGCCCATTGCCGAGTCTGCCAATGCAATCGAATTGATGACAGTGGCAGCCGCCGCACACGTCGTCGAATCGGCCTCTACACCGGCCCCGGAAGACGCCATTCCACTTGTCGCGGTCCCAGTCCCGGTCCAGGAGACCGCTCCTCAGCCTGTGCCCACCCCCGAACCTGCCCCGCAGCAAGAGCCCGAGAAGGAACCCCTCGTCGAAGCTGTGACCATAACCGAACCGGCGCCCGTGGCCGAGCCCGTTCCTGCCGCTGAGCCGGTGGTTGAGTCTCCCGCCGCTCCGAGCGCCGAGCAGGCAGCCGAGCAACCCGCCGCAACCGAACCGGAGCCTCTCGCCGAAGCTGCACAGCTAACCGAACTGGCGCCCGAGGCCGAACAGGCAGCCGAACCTGCACCTGAAGCTGAGCCCACGCCCGTGGGCGAGCCCGCTGTTGCCGCTGAACCGGTGGTTGAGTTTCTCGCCGCACCGAGCGCCGGGCAGGCAGCCGCACGAGGCCAGGAGCCAGCCGCCATGGCGGTGCTCATCTCCCAGCCTGCCGCGGAACAGATGTCCGATGAAAAGGCCGCCGCCAAACTCGCCGCCCGGCAAAAGATGCTGGACGAAGCCTCCGAACTCTCGCCCTTCTCGGTCTCCGTGGGCCAGGTCTATGACGGTCCCCTCGACCTGCTGCTCAACCTGATCCGCAGCCAGGACATCGACATCTACGACATTCCCATCGCCAAAATCACCGCCCAGTTCCTGGCCTATGTGAACCAGCTCAAGGCCAGCGACGTGGACGTGGCCGGCGAGTTTATCTATACCGCCTCGCTGCTCATCCACATCAAGAGCAAAATGCTGCTGCCGCGCGCGCCCGCCGTCCCCGGCGAAGCTCCCGAGGACCCCCGCCGCGAGCTGGTCGAGCGGCTGCTGGAGCACGAGCGCTTCAAGAACGCCGCCCAGATGCTGCAACAGAAACAAATGCTCGAGGCGGCCACATGGTCCAACCCCAGCTTCCGCGAGTTCGCGGACGATGACGCCCCCGAATCCGAAATCGCCCCCGAGATCGCCGCCGACACGCTCGACCTGGTCCGCATCTTCCGCGACATCCTGGAGCGCGCCCGCAAGCGCCCCATCATCGACGTCAGCGAAGACTCGGTGACCGTGGGCCAGATGATCCAGTTCCTCGCCCGCCGCCTCACCCTGGAAGACAAGCCCGTGGCCCTCCGCCGCCTCCTCAGCCACACCCGCTCCGAGCGCGCGCTGGTGGCCATGTTCCTGGCCCTGCTGGAGCTGGTCCGCCTCCAGGCTGTCCTCCTTCGCCAGGACCGCGCCTTCTCCGAGATCTTCGTCAAGAAGCACACCGGCTTCGACGCCGTGATCAGCGGAGGTTTGATGAACGTCCGCGATGACTGGAAGTAGGCGAAAGATTTAAGCGGTTTCGACGGCTGGTTGGGCAGAAACTGCGCGAGGAGAAGAAAAAGCGATAATTGGCAACGATCGCAATGGCCGCCTTTGAAAGGAACTCCAAAAGAGGGCCAAAGATAACCCCTAGTTAGCTGAATACTTTGGGGCTGGCGGATTCCTGATCCGCTGACCCGCTTTCGCCGAGATT
>JBKQRH010000092.1:0-5399 GCA_052326045.1 Occallatibacter sp.
GAACGGCCGGAATCGCCGCCAGCAAAAGCAACAGGCCCACGATGCGGGCAATGTTGCCCAGCGGTTCGCCCAGGTCAAGGGAGTATTCCCAGGGAATCGCGAAGGCGAAGAGCAGCAACAGAACCCAGGCGATTTTCCTCATTGCCTAAAACCTCTGCGAATAAACCAGTGCGGCATAGATCGGGACGCCGGCTGCCGACTGAGCCGCCGACTCCAGAAATTTATTCCAGAGATTCTTGGCCGTCGAATCCGGCACATAGAGAATGTCGCGGTCGCGGACCGGCTGGTCGGGCTCCTGGCCATGGATCATGCGCTTCAGATTGAGGGTGGTGATGGTACGGCCGCCTTTTTGTTCGCGGATCAGCAGGGCCTTGCGGGTGGCCGCGTTTTGCATCGGACCCCAGGCCAGCGAGAGCGCCTGCACCACGGTAAGCCCCTGCGCAGGATCGACGGGAAATCCGCCGGGACGAACCACATCGCCGACCACGTAAACCAGCCCGGCGCGGCTCACCTGAACGGTATCGCCGGGGATCAGCTCGGGATTGTGGTCGGCGCCGGTATCGGTGCCGCTGGGATCCAGCACCACCGGATGCGGCGTCTCGGTTGGGTCGTCGCGATGGAAGATATTCACCAGCCGTCCGGCATTGGGCGACAGGCCGGAGGCGGCCGAGATCAGGTCCAGCAAGCGATGGTGGAGGGTGTAGGGATAGACTCCAGGGCGGGCCACCTCGCCCAGCACGCTCACGTCCTGGCCAGCATAGGAAGTCACCAGCACCGAGACCTGCGGATGGAGCAGCATCCCCTTGGCTACCAGCGCGGCTTCAATGGCGCGCGCGGCGGCCTGCTCGCTCAGTCCGCCGATTTGCACTTCGTTGACCAGGGGCAGCATCACCGTGCCCGCCGGAGAAACGCGCACCAGCGAATGAAACTCCGGGGTGTGGTACTCGCTGATATCCAGAAAGTCGCCGGGACCAATGGGAGCGGGCATGGGCGATGCGGACTGCGTGCCCGGCTGCGCGGGCAGCCCGGCCTGGGTTGGGCTTGCGGGGATGTCCCAGACGGCCGGGGCGTCCTTGGGATTGGGAAGTCTTTGCGTCTGCGACGTGTCGGGAAGACGGACGACACTGCCGGGTATCCCGGCAGTGGTGGGCGTGGGCGGCTGGGCGTGGGTTGCGGCACAGGCCAGAAACACGGCCAGCAACAGCATGAAGGTCCGGCCAACCGCGGGACGGAAGAATTCAACCAAGAGCGCGCCTCCCACTGCCAGCCAGAGGCTGGCGAACAAGGTGATGGCAAGATAGAGCGGCAGGTCCGGCGCAACCGGCTTGACCGGCTGCCGAGCGTAGTCCACCACTGAGATATTGGAGTTGCGAACGCCCGCGGCCAACCCCGCTTCCTCGACCTTTTCCACCACCCGCATGTACAACTCGTGGCTTGAGTTGGCCTCCTGGCGCATCACCGCGTACTCGGTGGCGGCCTGGTTCAGCTTCATCCCTTCGACGGTGCGTTCGTCCAGGTTCTTGCGAACCAATTGCTCGCGATCGACCGCCGTCTGCCACGCGCTGCGGAACCGTTCCACCAGTTTGGTGTCTTCGGCCTGCTTCTGCCGGTCCAGATCCTGTAAATCACGGCGAATCTCCACCACCCGGGGAAAGTTCGGGCCGTGTTCGATGCTCAACTGCGTCTGCTCCTGGTCCAGCTCGCTACGGCGGGCATGGAGCTGCTGCAGCAGTGCAGTAGCAAAGTTCCCGTTTTCGGCCTGTAGATGTGGATCAGAGGCAATCACCAGCTCCGGATTGCCCTGTGAGGCGGCGCGGTACTCAGCCTCACGCAGGATGCGGTCGCTGGTGGCGGCCACTAACTGCCGGCCCAACTCGTCGATCTCCAGCAAGGCCGAGGTGTGCTGGTTCTCGCCGGGTTGGCCGTTGGCTAAGGTCTCGGGCGTGGTCAGCAGGCCGTGCTCCCGCTGGTAGGCCGCCAGCCGCTGCTGATCCTGATCCACGCGAGCCTTGAGGTCTTTGAGCTGGCTCGTAAGCCAATCGGATGCCTGCGCCGTGGCCTGCATGCGGAGTTCGTTCTCCTGCTCTTGATAGGCGCGAATCAGGCCGTTCACCACGGCGGCCGACAAAGCCGCGTCCCGGGAGCGAAACTGTATCTGAAGCAGCAACGTGCGCGGCAGCGACTGCACGCGCAGACGCTTCTGAAACCTCTCCAGCAGCCAGGCCTGGGCGTCGACAGACGGCGTCTCCGGACGAAAATCCGGAAAGCGGCCTGCAAAGTTGCCGCGAAAACCAGGCTGCTGGTAGAGCTTCAGTTCCGTAATCACTTTCCAGGCCAGTTGCTCGCTGCGAAAGACGTTGGCCAGCGTCTCCAGTTGCAGCGGTGCGGAAAGAATCGAGGCCGCTACGGCAGGCTCCTGTGCCTCCAGGCTGAGCGCTGAAGCCTGCGACGTGCGCAATGCCACTCGTGCGCTGGCTTCGTACTGGTTGGGAGCAATAAGACAATACAGGAGGCAGAGCAGCAGCAATCCCCCCACCACGGACGCAACCATCCTCCAGCGGCGGACCAGAATCTCCCATAGCTCACGCAGGGAGGTCGAAGGGTTATCCCGGCGAACATCTGTCCTGGGCCGCGCATTGGGCTCGTCCGGCAAATCGTTCTGAAGAGCGGAAACGTCCGGCAAGGGGCGGGCACCTCAGTCTCAACATTCTTTCGGCGGAGGCGGACCTGGGATTCAAAACAGCAAAATGCTACAAAGTTAATCTCCGACAGTGTGCTTCATCGGAAGTAATTCGTCAATAGACTCTGTCACGGAAGAAAGCTAGATGTGGGATAAAACCGGCCATTTCGCCTGACCGGCAACCCGCGAACAAGCCCTATTCAATTGCCCCGACGGTCCGGTACCACGCAACGGTGCGGCGCAGCCCCTCGCGGAAATCGACGATGGGCGCGTACCCCAGCAGTTCCCCGGCCAGCCGGATGTCGGCCAGCGAGTCGCGTATGTCCCCCGCGCGCCCTTCCGTGTAGGCAGGCTTGCCGCTGAAGCCCGTCAACTCACGCAAAATCTCAAAGGTCTCGTTCAGCGTAATGCGCGTGCCCGTGGCCGTGTTCATCATCTGCCCCGACACCTTCTCCGCCGGGGCGGCGGCGGCCAGCAGGTTGGCGTGAACCACGTTATCGATATAAGTGAAGTCGCGGCTCTGCTCGCCGTCGCCGTAGATTGTCGGCTGCTCTCCGGCCAGCATTTTGCGGCAGAAGATGGCCAGCACCCCGGAGTAGTGTGAGGTGGGGTCCTGGTAGGGGCCAAAAACATTGAAGTAGCGCAGCACCACCGTCTCCAGCCCGTAGACACGGGTAAAGGCGCGCATGTAATGCTCGCCCGCCAGCTTGGCCACGGCATACGGAGAGATGGGGTTGGGCGGCATTCCCTCATGCTTGGGCAGGGTGGGCGCGTCGCCGTATACGGAGGAAGAGCCCGCATAGACCACGCGCCGCACTCCCGCGGCGCGAGCCGCCACCAGCAGGTTGAGCGTCGCGTCCACGCAGTTCACGTTGGTGCTTACTGGATCGGCTACGGAGCGCGGAACAGAGGCCAGCGCCGCCTCGTGAAACACAATTTCCACCCCGGCACAGGCCCTCGCGCAGGCGGCCGGATCGCTCAGGTCGCCCTCCATGAACTCCATCGCTTCCAGCCCAGCCAGATTTGCGCGCTTGCCCGTGAGGAAGTTGTCGATACCGCGCACGGTCTCGCCGCGCTTGAGCAACGCCGCGGCAATAGACCGGCCGATAAAGCCCGCAACTCCGGTTACAAGATACTTAGCCAGGGAAATCCTCTTTGAAGCTGGATTGTGCGGCGACAGGAGCCGCACCTATAACCATATTAGGCCATTCCCCAATTCCCTGGCCTCTCAAGCGGAACCATCGTCTCTCCTCTTCCCACTTAGCGCTTACGCCATGAACGCCGCATAAATCCTTTCGTAACCAGGCTGGACGGCTCGATCCAGCCCCAGGCCATCCGATTGCGCGCCGCGTAGTCTTACAATCGAAAACATGACGACCGCGACCGTGACCCGCCTTACTGAACTTAAACACAAAATCGAAACCCGCGAGGCCCGCATCGGGATCGTCGGGATGGGCTACGTGGGCCTGCCGCTGGCTCTGCTCTTCAGCGGTGAGCGCTTCCGGGTGACGGGCTTCGATATAGCCATGGACAAGGTGAATATCCTCAATGCCGGAGGCTCCTACATCGTGCGCATTCTGCCCGCCGCCATCCAGGCCGCGCAACAGGCAGGCTTTTCCGCCACCTCGGACTACTCCCGGATCGCCGAAATGGACGCGGTCATTATCTGCGTGCCCACCCCGCTCAACGAGCACCACGAACCCGACCTGAGCTACGTAACCAGGACGGTCGAGTCCATCGCGCCTCACACCCATGAGGGCCAGCTCATCTTGCTGGAAAGCACCACCTATCCCGGCACAACGGAAGAGATCGTAGCCCCGATGCTGGAGGCCGGCAATCCCAACGGCCTGAAGGTTGCGCGCGTCCTCGATGAGGCCGGCATTCACGTCGCTTTCTCGCCCGAGCGCGAGGACCCCGGCAACGACGCCGTGGCCCGCCACAATGTTCCCAAGGTCGTCGGCGCTTGCGGCCCGGCAGCTGCACAGCTGGCCTCGGCCCTCTACGGAGCAATCTTCCGCCAGGTGGTGCTTGTCAGCAGCCCATCGGCCGCGGAGATGACCAAGCTGCTGGAGAACATTTACCGCTGCGTCAACATCGCCCTTGTCAACGAACTCAAGCAGCTCTCGATGAGAATGGGCATTGACATCCACGAGGTCATCGACGCGGCCCGCACCAAACCCTTCGGCTTTCAGGCCTTCTATCCCGGCCCTGGGCTGGGCGGCCACTGCATCCCCATCGATCCCTTTTATCTTTCCTGGAAGGCTAAGCAGTTCGACTTCCGCACCCGCTTCATCGAACTGGCCGGCGAGGTCAATATCGCCATGCCCTATTTTGTGCTGGAGCAGATTGCCGCCGGACTCAACGCGCAGCGCAAATCTCTCAAGGGATCGAAGGTCCTGATCCTCGGCCTGGCCTATAAGCGCGACATCGACGACCTGCGCGAATCTCCCTCGCTGACCATCATCGAACTGCTGCGCGAGAAAGGCGCCGTTGTTGCCTACAACGACCCCTACTTCCCCACCGTAGGCCGAGGCCGCCACTACGACCTGAACATGACCAACACTCCGCTCGACAACCTCGGCCAGTACGATGCCGTGGTCATCGTCACCGACCATTCGAGTTACGACTACAAGGCCATCGTCGATCAGTCGCAGTTGGTGGTGGACACGCGCAACGCCACCAAGGGCATCGTCTCAACGAAGATCGTGCGCTGCTGAAA
>JBKQRH010000093.1:0-28718 GCA_052326045.1 Occallatibacter sp.
CGAACTATCCTCCGGATTACGGCATCTCCTCGGGCGCCACCATCAGCCTTTCGCTGAAGAGCGGCACGCAGAAGTTCCACGGCTCAGCCTACGAGGAAAACCGCAACACCGACTACGACGCCAACAAATATTTCAACAAACTGACTACCCCGGCGAGCCCGACACCGGTGGTGCACTACAACATCTACGGCTTCAACGTGGGCGGCCCGTTGTACATTCCGCATGCGTACAACGTCAACAAGCAGAAGACCTTCTTCTTCTGGAACGAAGAATGGCGCAAGACTGTAAACCAGGCATCCAGCAACAACCCCACGGTCGACGCGGCTGACATTCCCGCGATTGGCCAGACCACGCCTCTCACCTATGTGGCGCCCGGGTTCTCTTCGGGCACCTCGCTGGTGGTTCCGAAAATTGCAGCCGGTTCCGCGTGGTTTCATGCGGGCCAGCCGGGTGCGGGCCTGACGCCAGGGAATCCGATGCCACAGATTCCGGCTGCGATGTTCGATCCCAACTGGATTCTCTACTTGCACTCAGGCGCACTTCCCGCGTCGAACGTAATCGTCGGGGGTGTTAACCAGGACAAGACCATCGCCTCTATATCGCTCCCGTTCGTGGTGCGCGACGACATCGTCCGCATCGATCACAAGTTCACCGACAAGTGGGCCGTTCTGGGCCACTACATCGGCGACACTGAGAAGGAGAATTTCGGCGCACCGGAACTGGGCTGGTGCTGGTGCAACTACAACACCCTGCAAAGCGTCCTTTCCTCTCCATCCCACAGCGCGGCCATCAAGTTGACGGGGCAAATCTCACCCAACCTGTTGCTCGAAGTCAGCGCGAACTACGACGGCAACCAGATCGACATCACCCCCACCGCGAACACCTTAAAGCCAGCCAGCTGGAGCGTCCAACCGGTCGTGGCGGCCTATGCCATCACCCGGAAGACCCTCCCGGGCATCTCTGGTTTCGGCGGACCCTACTGGACGGCAGAAGACACGGCCACCGAGCCGTATCACAACGCGGCCCAGGACTATGAGCCCAAGTTAGACCTCTCGTACACCAGCGGCAGGCACGCCATGAAGTTCGGGTTCAGCTACAACCGGTACACCAAGAACCAGATGCTTTACGGCGACGAGCAGGGCGACTACGGCAGCAACACGGTGTCGAACGACGGCATCATGGACCTGCTGATGGGCCTCGCGGGCGGCTACAGCCAGGCTCAGGGCGCGCCCATCCGCCACTACGTCAACCAGACTACTTCGGTTTACGTGATGGACAACTGGCACGTAACTCCACGGCTGAGCTTGCAGTTGGGCGTCCGTTACGACGCCTTGCCGCACGCTTGGGAGCGTGGCAACTTTGTTGGCAACTTCGATCAGGCCCTGTACGTCCCAACCCAGGCTCCGATCTGGGACAACAGCGGCGCCATCGATCCAGCCAGCCCGGATCTGTATACCTTCGGCGGCATACCCTCCTACATCAACGGGACGGGCCTAGCCGGCCAGAATCACTTCCCGAGGGGCTCGGTCAACAACGACTACCTGACGTGGCAGCCTCGCCTTGGATTCTCTGAAGACATCACTGGCAACGGCAAAACCGTTCTCCGCGGCGGCTTCGGAACCTTCTACGAGCGCATGCAAGGCAACGACGTCTACGACACCGCCGCCAGCCCGCCGTTCGATCCTGCGCTGAGTGTCGGCAACCCCAACTTCAGCAACCCTGGTTACAACTATGTAACCGGTGTATCGATCTCGCCGACGTCTCTGATCTTCGCGGGCAGCGCCGCCAGCATGGCGCAGTATTACCGCGCGCCAGCCTCGGCCATGTACAGCCTGGGCGTGCAGCGTGAGGTGGCTCCCTCGCTCATCTGGGTCATCCAGTACGTGGGCAACCTTGCGTGGCATCAGAACATCGGCAACCACGTCAACAACTTCCCAGTCAACAGCGGGTTCATCAACCCGAATACTGGGGGGCCTGTAAGTAACTCACCCGGCCCCGGCCTTGTCTCAATCGAGTGCCTGGCGGGTGATTCCGGCGCCAACTACGGAGCTATAGACAACCCCTGCAAGCCCGGCTTCGGCGCCACAATCGGCGGCGTCCCGGTCTTTCCTGGTGGCGGAAACCAGTTCCGGCAATTCCAGGGCTACACCGACATCAACCAGAATCAAATGGATACCAACGGCAATTACAACGGTTTCCAGACTGGTCTTCGCGTGCAGAACAGGTGGGGTCTGAGCGGTGAAGTCGATTACACGTGGTCGCACGAGATCGATATCACCAGTTACGACAACGGCGGCGGCGGCGCTGTGGACAACCCTTGGAACTTCAAGTTTGACAAGGGATCGGGCGCCCTCGATCGCCGTCACATGCTGAGCATCAACTACGTCTACAAGCTGCCCTTCTTCAACAAGAGCAGCGGCCTGGTCCACTCGATCGCGGGCGGATGGGAGTTTGCCGGAACCGTGATCGATGAGTCCGGCACGCCTAGTCCTTCGGGCGTGACCCTCAACTACGACCCAGTCGGCCTCGACGGCGGATATGGCAACCGTCCGAACCTGGTTGGCAAGATGACCTACAACCACTCGATGGTCAACTTCTTCAGGGACACCGGGTTCTCCGCCCCGGTTCCGGAATATGATGGCGGAACCAACCTGGGCTTCGGCAGCTCCGGCAAGGACGCAATCGTCGGTCCCGGCCGCGTGAACTTCACGACATCGATGTATAAGTCGTTCGCGATCACCGATAAGGCCCGCTTCGAGCTTCGCTTCGAGTCGTTCAACACCTTCAACCATACCGAGCCCAGCGGCATCAACACGGGCTACAACCCATCGAACAATGGCGGATTGAACAGCGGCATATTCAACTCGGGCAACACGTTCGGCCAGGTCAACGGCACGTGGGATCCCCGCGCGCTCGAGCTTGGCGGCAAGTTCATTTTCTAACCCAACCCTCAACCGGGGCGCGGCAGGCAATCCCTGCCGCGCCCTTTTTATTTGCCCGGCAATTGCCGGCACACCTGTCACAGAGAGAGAATCAAAGAACGAAGGGGAATCTGTCTGAAGACACATTTTTGGACAGGAGGGGGCTGGCGGGCCGGACGAAAGCCAGCTAAGGAAGGGAACCACGTGAAGCGGGTTGTACAACTTGGAGTCGGCGTGGCTTTGGCTGCCGCCGCAGCGGGCTGCCTGGGCCAGGCAAAACCGGCTCCCGACCGTCTGCGGCAGACGGCGCTGCTCCTGGAGCGGCAGGGCAAGAATCCTGAAGCGGAGGCCGCGTGGCGCGCGGTTGCGAAGGCTCACCCTTCAAGCCAGGAGCCTTACGCACACCTGGGGTTGCTGGAGGCCCGCCGGGAACACTACAAGGAGGCCGTGCCCCTGTACCGCAAGGCCCTGGAGATCGGTCCCGACGTTCCCGGACTGCGGCTGAATCTGGGTCTGGCGCTTTTCAAGGGCGGAGATTTCAAGGAGGCCATCCAGGAGTTCAACCCGCTGCTCAAGAGCGAACCCGCGTCTTCTCCCGAGGCCCAGCGCCTGACCATCCTGATCGGGATGGCCCACTACAGCCTGACCGAATACGCCGCAGCGGTTCCCTATCTGAAGGAGGCGGCCACGCACGATGCGCAGAACCTGCCCCTGCGGCTGGCCCTGGCGCACAGTTGCCTGTGGTCCAAGCAGAATCAATGCGTCCTGGATGTCGCCAAGGAGATTCTTACGCTGGACCCGGATTCGGCCGAGGCTGAGATGCTGGCAGGCGAAGCGTCGGATGGCCTGAAAGACAATGGCGGCGCCATAAGCCACTTCCGCGCCGCCGTCAAGGCCAATCCCAAAGAACCGAACGCGCACTTCGGCCTGGGCTACCTGCTGTGGACCCTCAAGCAGTACAAGGAGGCGGCGAGCGAGTTTCAGGCCGAGCTGGCCAACGATCCGGCGCACGTACAGGCCATGGTCTATCTGGCTGATACGGAGATCCAGATGAATCAGCTGGACGAGGCGACACCCCTGCTCAAGAAGGTCGTCGAGCTGGATCCCTCGATCGGGCTGGGGCAACTGGATTTAGGGATCGTGGATTCGGAAGCTGGCCGCAATGAGAATGCGCTGCGGGAACTGACCGCGGCCGCCCGTCTCATTCCGGACGACGTAAACGTGCATTGGCGGCTGGGGCGGCTTTACCGGACGCTGGGAAGAAAGGACGAGGCGAAGGCCGAGTTCGACAAGGCCAGCACCCTGCACAAGGCGGCCGATGAAGACTTGCACAACAAGATCGCCAATGCCCATGCGAGGCCGGCGCAAACGGAGACGCCGGCAGCAGCGCCGGCTGACAAATGATGGGGGAATTTCAGTTGGGCCGGGCGTGGGATTCGACGGCCCTTGCGCGCGCCAGCAGATCCGCCAGGATCCTTTCCGGGCAGATGTGCCGGGCCTCCAACCGATCCAACTCCTGTTCGCTTTCAACGTCAGAGGCGATGGTCATGAAGCAGTACAGGCAGCAGGTATTGTGCGTCCCGTTCTCGTTTTGGGTGTGGCTATACATCGCTCCTCGAGAGTGTGCGAGATTTAACGATGCTAGCTGCCCTTGCGTTTCCACGGCGTGATTCGCGTCACTTGACTTTGTGATGCGCGACCGGCTCCGCGCTGCTGTCCGCCGGAATACGTTCTCACAGGAAAATAATCAGAGAGTTGTTCTCTGATTCGGGTTTCGCCGCAGTTGCCAGCAGGGGCTCCGGCCCGCCTGCGGAAAAAGGGAGACCGAGCAGGACACATCCTCGGAGCCGAGATAGTCGTATTCCAGCTTGTTGCCCTTGAGCGGGACGGTCAGGAAGCGGTAAACGGTAACTTTGGATTGGGGCGAGCCGCGCAGCCTGAAGATGGCCCAGTCGCCTCCATAGGCGGCCACAAAGCCCGCCACCAACAACACCATCCCGCGGAGCAACCAACGCTTCATCCGGTCACGACCTTTCTTTTCGCGTTCCCAGGGCGCGGTCAAGGCTCGCTGGATCGCATCTTCAGAATAGTGGCAAACCGGGGTGGGGGAGGCACGGCCTTCGGTGCGACGTACCCGCAGCCAATGCCCGGAGACTGGAACCTGCACGACTCTGGCAACCGCGGGGCTCATCCGCCGCCTGCGGGCGCGAGACTTGTTAATTGGCCTGAACGCGAGCTGCATCGACCGTGACGATATGGAAGCGATTCCGGCCACTCTTCTTGGCATGGTAGAGGGCAACATCCGCTTCCCTGAGCATGTCATCGGCATCGACCTGTTCCCCGGTGGCGGCGCAAACGCCGACGCTGACGGAAACCTGTGCCAGATGCCCATCAATGGGAACTGGAAGCGCCAGAGTCTGGACAATCTTCGCGGCGACCACCTCGACGGCCTGCAGATCATTGAGTTCGGGAACGAGCACGACGAACTCGTCTCCTCCTATCCTGGCTACGGTATCCACCTTGCGCACGCCCTTCAAGAGGCGATTCGCCGTAACCCGCAAGACTTCATCGCCGGCCTGGTGGCCATAGGTATCGTTGACCTCCTTGAACTTGTCCAGGTCGATCATGAGGACAGCCAGCCCGGTGCGGCGCCGCTTGGCGCTTTCCAATGCGACATCCAGCCGGTCCTGCATGAGCAGGCGGGTCGCCAGTCCGGTCAAAGCATCGTGCAGCGCCATGTGGCGAAATTGCTCTTCACTCTTGCGGAGAAGATCTGCTTGCAGCTGGATGCGCCGTCTGAGCACCACCACCCATGCCAGTGCTCCCAGCGTGGCGGCCAGCACCAAGGCCAGCACCACGAGCGCATGAGCCGGCGTCCACCAGGAGGGCTGTTCCAGAATGGTTACGTCGGCCGGAGACCGCATGAGGACACGAAAGGACTTGGTGACGGCTACGCCCCCGCGCACATTGCTCTGGACATCGACGATACGGACCGAGCAGATGCCGGTGACGCGCAGCCTGCTCCCGATCTTCCAGGCGCCAATTTCGGAACCCGCGAGGCTCTTGGGCAGAATCGCGGGGAAGAGGGTGTCGCCGGAGGAGAGCTGAAGGGTGATCTCGGAAGAGGTCAGATCGTAGCCGATCAGCAGGCCATCGATCTGGATCAGTTCGGAGCCGAATCCCCTGTCCAGAATCTTGCCGGTGGTCGCCGGTAGGGGCGCCAGCGGGGGGTTCTTCCCGGCGATTTGGAAGACCGCGTCGGTGATGACCGGGGCGTTATTGTCAGTCTCCACGAATCCGGCCATGTCGACCAGATCGCCCGCGGCGACAGGGGTAGCCTGGGTTGTCTGCGCGCAGATTCCGCGCGTCGCATCGCGAATGCAGAGCATGGAACCGGGCCATTGCAGTGTCACGGTTCCGCGCAGGTGGACACGATGCATGGGCGTGGTGTAGTGCCCCCACTGCAACAACCCTTCGATGGGGATGGGGGAACTCGCAAAGGGATCGCTGGGAGCGGGTTCGACCACTTGCAGGGCGGAGAGATTCGGCTCCTGCAGGTGGATACCGATCATCTGGCCGTCGGTATTCATGGTGGGGGCGGCGTGGGCATGAATTCTGACCTGGGCGTCGACCAGGTTGGAGTATGTTGCGCCTGGGTCCCTCATCATAATGATGGGTATGGGTCCATCCGCCATCTCCAGGAGCAGCGTCACGGCGTGGGGATATTCGATGACGCGATGAACGGAGCCCTCGACTTCGACCCATTGGGCGTCATAGGCGCCGGTCTTGAGAAGGGCAAGGCTGACCCGCGGCGCGTGCGGGGGAAGAGGAGCGCGACCGAGAACGCGTATCTGCGGGTTGCCAACGATAGGACCGAAGCCTCCGGGCGCGCTGACACCCCGCACGTCCACCAACGCTCCGGCGAAGAGCCCCTTTGCTAGTTCGGAAGTCTGACTGACAAAGACGCTGCCGGTGGCATCGTGAATGAAGATGGCCGCACGTCCGGTGCCGTAGTCCGGATCGAAGTAGGTGACGACCCCGCGCAGATGGACGGGATAGCCGCGCTTGGCTTGATCGTCGCTGAGGCTGTGCGCTTCGCGCGCTGTAGTCAGAGTGCGCAATCCGTCCGTAGGATTCTTTGCGGATTCGGCATGAGACGCAGGGTTTAAACCAGCCTGACCGTCCGCGAAAAAAGCGGAAAGCAGAAGAAAAGCAATCACGCAACGAGGAACAGAGCGGGGACGCAGGGGGCGAACGGCAGCCTGCTTCTCCCCGCGTGCGGTTATCGTGTGTGTTGACCGGAAGTGCAGGGTTACGATTCCCCCAATCGCAAATTATGTTTCGATTCTCAAGCCGAGCGCAATTCTCCCTTGGGGCCTGTCGCCGCTCACAACTGCAACTACAGGTATTCTATCGGCCAGAGAAGAAGGCAGCATTACCCCTGGGCTGGATTATAGGCCAGGGGGAATAAACATCGCTCCGGGCATGTCCGGGCGCACACCGAGGGGGTGAAGGAATCAACCTGGCGACACCGCGGACTG
The DNA here is from genome assembly GCA_052326045.1 of Occallatibacter sp. Taxonomy (GTDB): domain Bacteria; phylum Acidobacteriota; class Terriglobia; order Terriglobales; family Acidobacteriaceae; genus Telmatobacter. Next base: position 7,463 of record JBKQRH010000093.1, read on the forward strand.
TTTGCCGCGCGGGCGAGGTATGCTGAAGGCGCGGAAGGCTTGCGATGACCCGCCCGGCGCTCATTCTGGAGTTTCTGCACATCGTCTTCCGCAACCGGCTGGCGGTGGCGCTGACCTTTGGCGGCGGAATGCTGTTCGCCGCACGTTACGCGCAGACCGGCTCGCTGGCCACCTCGTGCTTTGAGGACTCGCTTTACGGTTGCTGGCTGTTTACGGTGGGGTTGGGACAGTATTTCTATCACGGAACGATGGCGACGGTGGGTACGGCGATGCGGCGGTAGGGGTTTGCGGGGAAAGTGCATCAGCTACTTATGCGGCGTGGTACTCTGTCCGCACCATGCGTTTGTTCGTTTTTCTTTCAGTTCTATTGACGGTTCTGTTGCCGGGGTTCGGCCAGACGACAGCCAGCGCCGGGCCGGGTCTGCCGAAGGACCCGCGAGAGGTCTTTGCGGCGGCCGCGCCTTTCTATGACTTCACAGCTGCGACTTTGAAGCCGTGGCATTTGAAGGCCACTTACCAGCTTTATGACGACAAGGGCAAGCCGACAGAGCAGGGAACCTATGAGTATTGGTGGGCCTCGCCGAAGGTGTATCGCAGTACCTGGACGCGAGCGGGTGCGAGCCGCACGGATTGGTTCACCGCAGACGCCGCGTACCGGAAAGAAAGCGGAAGCCCACTGCTGTATTTCGAGAGGACACTGCACGCGATTATGCTCTTCTCGTTGCCGGGCAGCGGTGTTCTCGATTCTGGCAGGATGCTACTTGCGCTCAAGATGGTTCCCGCCGGATCACGGCAGCTTGCGTGTGTGAGCGCCACCCGCCAATGGGAACAGGACGGCAAGCTACAGGCTCCACGTTCTGCGATGCCGGATTACTATTGTTTCGATCCATCGACGTTGGCCCTACAGATGACTTACTCTAACTCGGTCACCAAGGAGTTCAGCCAGATTGTTAAGATGCAGGGCCGTTACATTCCACGGCAAATCGTCATCTCCGTCGGCAAGCTGAAGATATTCTCGGTTTCAGTGGACACAATCGAAGGATTGAATCCCACGGATGCAGCGCTGATACCGCCTGCCGATGCGGTTCTCGAGCACGAGACGGCCAATCAGCAGACTGTGGGCCAGAATGGCGATGTGACAAAGGGGGAGCTGGTCAGAAAGACGCAACCCGTCTATCCGCTCATGGCGAAGATGGCGCATCAACAAGGAACTGTCGTGCTTGCGGCGGTAATCGGCACCGACGGGAGGATTCACGACCTTGAAGTGCTGGCCTCGCCTTCGCCGCTGCTGGCCGATTCGGCGGTGGATGCGGTGAAGCGGTGGGAATACAAGCCGTACCTGCTGAACGGAACGACGGTCGAGGTAGAGACGATCGTGAACGTAACCTACGCCCTGGGTCAGTAAGGCGGCAGGCACGAGGGCTCAGCCCGGGGGGCTGGTCTCTCCTTCGTGTGGAGGCTCCCTGCTTAGAACTTGACTGACGCGGCGCGTGGGGAGATGCCGCTGAGTTCGGCGGCGCGGGCTTCAGCGTAGGCGGCAGCGCCCAACAGGGCGGCGCGGCTCTCCAGGATGATGCGCACCGGCATGTTGATGAGCAACTGGCTCAAGCGGCCCTTGTCGGTGAAGGCTTTCATGAATGCGCCGTCCTTGAGCTTTTCCAGGATGCGGGGCGCAATGCCGCCGCCGATGTATATGCCGCCGACCGACAGCACCTTGAGCGCCAGATTGCCGGCCTCGGCGCCATAGGCGGAAACGAACATATCCAGGGCCTTCTCGCAGATCCCGCTCTTTGCGGCCAAGGCCAGTTCCGTGATCACGGCGTTGGGGTCCGGGACGGCGGCGATGCGCGCGGCCAGCCAGGCCGGCTCTTCCATGCCGCGAACCTCGCGCAGGAACTCGTAGATGTTGGTCAGGCCCATGCCGCTGACGACGCGTTCATAGCTGACGCGCCCATCGTACTTCCGCGTGAGAAAATGCAGCAGATCAAACTCGTCTTCATTGCGGGGCGCGTAGTCCACATGGCCGCCCTCGGAGGGATAGGGAACATGACTGCGGCCGTTCCAGACCAGAAAGCCCTCGCCCAGGCCGGTTCCGGCGGCGATCAGGGCGCGGTTGCCGATCCGGCTGGCGTCCCCCTCGCTGAGGGTGAATATCTGATCGGCGGAGAGTTCGGCAATGCCGTAGCCGTTGGCTTCGAGGTCGTTGATGAGGAAGATGTGGTCGATGGCGAGCCCGAGGGACAGCTCGCGGCTGTCCAGCGTCCAGGGCAGGTTGGTGAGGCGGAGACGACCGTCGCGCACCGGACCCGGCACGCCAAAACAGGCCGCGGTTACCTTGTCCGCACTTAGAAACTCCTTTACGATCTCTTCCAGCCCGGAATATTCTTTTACCGGAAACTGTTTATCTCGGGTGTGCTTGAGTTTGCCATCGATAAAGTCATACAGCGCCAAATGGACTTTGGTGCCGCCTACATCACCCGCCAGAATCATCGATCCCTCTCCAAAAATCCGCAGCCTTCCCTGTCTGTCGCGGGTAGAAGCGCAGCTGCGGCCTTATCCAGAATAAGTGTAAGTATACCGCTGCAAGGCCATATCAATTGACTGGGCAGGCGCTCCGGGTCGCACGGCCCAGTTAAAACTTCCGTTAAAATTTCGGCCTTATCGGCTCCGGCGATGAGGAAGAAGACGGAACTGGCGTGGTTGATGACCGGCCAGGCGAGCGTGATGCGCCAGGCGTCTTTCTGCGGCACGTGGTTGGCCGTGACCAGCCGGCTCATTTCGTGGATGGCCTGGGTGTGTGGGAAGAGCGAGGCGGTGTGGCCGTCGGGACCCATGCCCAGGGCGATGAGATCGAAGCGCGGGCTCTGGGCGCCCTCCAGGCGGAAGCTGGACCGCAACTCCGACTCATAGCGGGCGGCGGCGATTTCCGGCTCCAACTCGCCCTCGATGCGGTGAATCTGCCCGGGCCTGAGCGGCACATGGTCCAGCAGGGCCTCGCGGGTCATGCGATAGTTGCTGTCGGCGTGGCCGGGAGGGACGGCGCGCTCGTCGACCCAGTAGAGGTCGAGCTGCTCCCAGGGCATGCGCCACCGCCAGGGCTGATTGGGATCGGCGAGCAACTGGAAGGCGGCCTTGGGGGTTGAGCCGCCGCTGATGGCGATGCGCGCGCGCCCACGGCCAGCGACGGCCTCCCCGGCCATCTCCGTAAAATACTGCGCCGCGCGGCGGGCCAGGGCTGGCGGGTCCGGCTCCACGTAGTATTTGATACTGAGCTTTCTGGGCATGGGGATGCCTCTTATCTGTAGGTTACACGGGAGCGGGGCGGCGACTCACCACTTTTCATCAGACGGGTGCGAGACGACTGAAAAGCATCGAGCCCGCGACCTAACTGGTTCATCGTCCCAGATAGACCCGGTACTGCTGCTCGATGACTCCGGCGGCGCGGGCCAGGGCCAGCTTGGAGAGGTTGTACTGGTAGAGGCTTTCGACCAGGTTGCTCTGGGCGGAGGCCAGCGTGGCCTGCGCGGCGACCAGGGGCAGATTGTCGTCCACGCCGGCGTTGACGCGGTCGGTTTCGTCGGAGAGGGCGCGGGTGGCCAGCTCGACGTTGGAGCGGGCGACCTCAACCAATTTGGCCGTGGCGTCCACATCCAGCAGAGCGGAGCGCACCTGCTGGTCAATGCGGTCGCGTAGATCGGCGAGTTGGGCGTCTACGGCGGATAACTGAGCCTGGGCCAATTCCGTATCGCCGCGCAGCCTGGCCTCGCGGAAGAGCGGGAGGCTGAGCGTACCCTGGACGGCAAAGTTGCCGTGGGAGCCGACGCCGTTGACCTGGCTGACGCCATAGTAGCCGCCAAAGCTGAGGCTGGGCAGCCGCTGGCTGCGATAGGCGGCGTGAACGGCTTTGAACTCGACCGCCTGATTTTGCAGGCTCTGGTAATCCTGGCGGTTCCGGTAGGCGAGGGCGCGCAGCTCTGCAGGGGTTTGCGCGGCCAGATCGCTGTAGGGGGCGGGGTCTGTCAGCACGATCTTCTGGCCGGGATCGACGCCGATCTCGCGCTTGAGCAGGATCAGGTCCTTCTCCAGGCTGTTTTCAGCGGCGATCAGGGCCTGTTGCTGGGCCTGGAGCTGGACGCGCGCGCGCAGCTCATCCAGATTGGACGCGGTTCCGGCTTCGTGGGCGGCGTGGGCCTGGCTGAGCAGCACCTGGCCGGTCGCCTCCAGCGCTTTGGCGTTATCCACCTCGCTGGCGGCGGCAATGGCATGCAGATAGGCCGCGGCCACCTGCCGGACGACCTCGCCGCGCGCCGACATTTTGTCGAACCAGGCCGCTTTCTCCGCCGCGCTGGCCGCCTTGTAGCCTGCGATCACCGGGCCGGAGAAGAGCATCTGGCTGTAATGGATTTGTCCCTCGGTCAGGTCGTCGCGAGTGATTTCGGAGAGCCCGGGAGGCACCACGCCGCCAGGAAAGAGCGGCGCGAACGCGGCGATCACGCCCGGCCCAAAACCCATCGCGACCAGGTTTTGCTGGTGGACGCCGAGGTCGCCGGTGAGGGAGATGGCGGGCAGGAAGTTCTGCAGGGCCTGGTTCTTTTGCCCCTGGAGCGCCTTTTCGCCGCTTTCGGCCTCCTTCAGGCCAAGGTTGTTCTCGAGGCCGCGGCGCACAGCCTCATCCAACGAGAGCTTGAGGATCTCATCGCTGGCTGGATGGGCGGTCACGCTGCCGAAAAACGGGTTGGCGGCGGAGGTCGGGTTGGGCGCCTGGGCGTGAGCAGCCGCGCCCGCTGCAGCCAAAGACAGCATGGAAAGAAGCGCCGGCGCGGCTGCCCGCCGGAAGACAAAATGTTGCGTTCTATTCACTGCCATTATTTTCTCAGATGAAGCAACCGGCGGGAAGATTTCAGCTGAGGGCGGAAAGGCTGCGGGACACGGGAGGATCCTGTATTTCTCCAGGCTCCCCTATACCAGCGCCCGCTCCTTGACGGTCAGGTACTGGTTGAGGACGGACGAAGTGAGGGCTTCGGGGTTGAGGTCGAGGGTGAGCGCGCCCTGCTCGTGGAGGCGGGCGAGCAGCAGCTCGCGGCGGGCGGCCATCTCCTGTGCGGCGGCGGCGCGGAACATCTGCTCAACGCTTTTGGGCCGGGCCTGGGCGATGAGCTCCACCTCCGGCTGGGCCATGGCCACAAACAAAAGAACGTGGCGGCGCAAGAGTTGGACAGCGCCGTCGATGACTTCAGGGCGCATGGCGGTCTCAGCCAGGTCGGTGACCCACAAGATCAAGGAGCGGCGGGGCTGAAGGCGGTTGAGCACGGCGGTGGCGCGCAGGTGGTCGGCCTCGGCGGACTCGGCATGTACCTGGGCCAGCGACTCGATCAACTGGCGCAGGTGCGCCGCGCCGCGGCCGGGCAGCAGGCGCTGTTGAATGCTTTGGCCATACGCCAGCAAGCCCACACGGTCACCGGAGAAGAGCGCCAGTTGCGCCAGCGCCACGGCTGTGGTGCAGGCGTGGTCGAGCTTGGATCTGCTGGGCGCAGGGCCGGGCTTTTGGACGAGTTCGCGGGCCATGGCGACGCGGGACCGCATCAGCCGCCCGCAGTCGAGGACGATCCAGACGGGCTGGCTGCGCTCGGTCTGGTACTGGCGGGTGATGAGGCTGCCGCGCCGCGCGGTGGCCGTCCAGCAGATGTCGCGCAGGTCGTCGCCCTCGCGGTACTCGCGCAGGCTCTCGAAGTCGCGGCCCAGGCCCCGCTGCTGAACCCGGCGCAGTTGCAGGTCAATCTGGCGGCTGCGGGCCAGGAATATCTGCTGTTCCTCGCCGGCGCGCAGGACCGGGTAAACGCGGACCGTCTGGGTGAGGGGCGCCTGGGCCCAGCGCTCGGCCAGTCCCAGCGGCGAGCGGTAACGCAGGTAGAGCCAGCCGGTCTCCCAGTCGCCGCGCTCCTGGGGTTCGAAGCGGTAGCGCAGGCTGGCAGACACGCGCGGAAATGCGGTCAGCCGGTGAGTGAGCGGCTGGGCCACAAGCGCCGGCGGCAGATCGTCTACCAGGCGGCATTCGACGATCGTTTGGCCCTGATTTTCTATGGTCAACTCGATCTCCGTCTCGCTATCAAGGGCCGGGGCGTTGGACCAGGAGCGGCTGGCAATCAGTTGTGCGGCGCGCGGCAGGCGTAGGCCGTCGAGCAGCACCGCTGTCAGCACCACCGCGTCCCAGGCCAGCATCGCGGAGGCCAGCCGCCCGTCCCAGAAGCCGGGAATGAGCCAGAGGAAGCCGGCGAGAAGCAGGCCGATGGTTCGCGGCGTGAGGCCGAAGCTCCAGCGGCGGCGGCGCTGGCAGGCGGCGCGGACCGGGGCGGGATGGAGAGAGGGCGAGATCATTGGCGCGGTACAGGCACGGCGGCGATTACGTCGGCGAGGACGCGGTCGGCGTCGAAGCCCTCAAGTTCGGCCTCGGGCTTGAGCATGACGCGATGGCGCAGGACGGGCTGCACGGCGCGCTTCACGTCGTCGGGAACCAGGTATTCGCGACCGTCGAAGGCGGCAGCCGCCTGGGCTACAAGCATCAGGCTCAGGGCGGCGCGGGGGCTTGCGCCCAGCAGCAGCGTGGGCCATTCACGGGTGCGCAACGCCAGCGACAGGATGTAGGTATACAGCTCCGGCTCAATGCGGATGGAGCGCACCTCGGCGCGGGCCGCGGCCAGCAACCCCTCGGGAATCGGCTCGATGGAGGCATCTTCGAGGAGTCCCGCGCCCGAGCCGGCGTGGTGCATCTCAAGAATCTGCAGCTCCTCGGCCTCCGAGGGGTAAGCCACGCGAATCTTCAGCAGAAACCGGTCCAACTGCGCCTCGGGCAAGGGATACGTGCCTTCGAAATCCACCGGATTCTGCGTGGCGAAGACGGTGAACCAGGCGGGCAGTACACGGCGCACACCGTCGCTGGTGACCTGCCGCTCCTCCATGCATTCGAGGAGCGCGGCCTGGGTGCGCGGCGGCATGCGGTTGATCTCGTCCACCAGTAGCAGGTCAGTGAACACCGGGCCGGGGTGGAAGCTGAAGTTCTCCGAACCGGGGCGCAGGATGGTGGTGCCGAGAATGTCGGCCGGCATCAGGTCGGGGGTAGCCTGCACGCGCTGGAAGCCGAGACCAAGCAGCCGGCCCAGGGCTTTGACGATGAGCGTCTTGGCAATGCCCGGCACGCCTTCAAGCAGAGCATGGCCCTGGCAGAGGACGGCGATCAGCACTTCCTCGATCGGCCCTCCCTGGCCGGCGATCACCCGGCCCAACTCCCGGCGGGCGTGGGCGATGAGCTGGCTGGTGGCGCGCAATCCCTCCGGGCTTTTGGCGTTTTGGTTTAATGCTTGCGTCGGTTCTTGTTGCATTTCCTGGCTCATGAAGCCCTTTCCTGCTGATTGGAATGAATGTCTTCGGATTTTGGGGTCTGGCTGCCGGATTTTACGGCGGCGCGGAGCTTTTCCCGGTGGTCGTGGAGCGTTTGAATCAGTTTGAGAGCCTGGCGGGGGTTGATGGTCTCGCCCCAGGCGGCTTCTTCGCAGGCGGCGAGGTCGGTTTCCAGGCTGGCGTCCACGCTAGGAAAGCGGCGGCGAATCATCGCGGCCAGATCGGCCGCGCCCATTGGGGCGCCTCGCAGGCCGTCCGCCGCGGCGGACTGCAAGGTATGGCGGCGAAAGCGCTCCCAGGCAATCGAGACGGCTGTCGACGCGGCTCCGGCATTGCGATAGAGCGAGCCCAGCGCATCGAGAAACTCGATGGGCGTGGCCCGAGCCGGGGAGGGAAGATCGCGGACCGGGCCGCTGCGCCGGCTGAAGCTGAATACCACGAGCAGCCCTAAAACCGGCAGACCGATCCAAAGCAGGGTCAGCGACGGCCCGGCGGCGTAGCTCCAAATGGAGCGAATCTCGCCGTGGAGCGACTCGTCCCAGTAGAAGCGATGGCCCTCGCGCGGCCCGAGCGAGTTGAGAAAGAGGTCGAGATTGTGGGCGCGGGCAAGCGAGCCGTTTTCAAGGGGCGTGGAACTGGCCCACCATACCGCGTGGCCCTTGCCCCAGTCGTACTCGACGACCGCCGGCAGCCCGGCACAACTATATTCGACGCGGTGCGCGGGGTTGCCTACCTGCCAGGCGGCTTCTGAAACCATCCACACCTCGCCTGAACTGGAGAGAGCATCCAGCCCCTCGGGCTCGAGGTGGCAGGCGGCAAAGTTGAATTCATCCGGCGTGTGGCTGGCCTGGCCGGGCAGAATGTAGCCGCCCCAGAAGCCGGTGGAGAGCACACGGCCCCCGCGCTCCAGAATCGCGCGCACCGCCTTGATGTCGTCCCCTTCGCGAGTGAACGGCTGGACAAAGATCAGTACCGTCTCCGGTCCCGCCGTGGCGGCCAACTCGCTCAGTGGGCGCTCCCAGCGTTGCAGAGAGTAGCCGGAGCGGAGGAGGGTCTCATAGGTGGCGCGGGCGCCGTGCCGGCCGGAAAGATAGGTCGAGGGCACAGGGCTTTCTTCTCTGGGCGTCAGGAAACCGGTCAGCGCCGCCAACGTCAATCCGATGCCCACGCACCAAAGCAGGAGCCGGCGGTCCTTGGCGTCAAGCGAGGAGAGTAACTTCATTGCGCGCCGCCTCCCCCAATACGAGTAACTGGGGCCCCGCTTCCCGAGATCAGCGCCGTGGCAAGTTGCTCAGCCTTGCGGTAGTCGCCCTCTGCGGCGGCGCGGCCGCCGTACCAGACGCGCTCGAAGCTGCCGGTCAGCATGGCCAAGCCGGCCTTGCGCGGATCATCCGGGGCCACCAGGGCCAGATACTCGCGGGGAGTGCGGGCGCGGTCTGCCGGCCACATGCGGCGGGATTCGAGGCGCGCGATGGCGGACCAGTAGACGAAATGAATTGCTTCGCGCCACTGGCCGGCAGCGGCGGCGCGGCGCGCGTCCTCCAGCCAACGTTGCCAGTCGCGGGCCGAGGCGGCTCCGGCTGGAAACGAGCCCTCCGGCACCAGCCGGATGCGCCAACGGCGCTCCAGCTGCAACAGCCCCCACGCCAGCCCCACGCAGACGGCCAGAATGAATCCCCACACGATCACGCGGCCCACCCACGCCGAGCGGGAGACAAGTTTTGCGGCGCTTTTGAAGAACAGATTGAGCTGTTGCTGAAGTTTTTCAAGAGCCGCTTCGCGCGCCGTAAGCCCTTCCAGGTTGCGGAAATCTTTGCCGGCGAGCACCTGCTTCATCGTCTCGCGTTCCTGGGCGTGGCTTGGCAAGACCGCAGCCTGGGCGCCGGTCTGGGCCAGATCGTGGGCCAGGCGCGTCCCGGCGTCCTGCAACAGCTCGGTCGTGGTGCGCTGGGGCGTCAGAACGCTCTCCCCGGCCGGTGCGCCCTTTGCGCCGGGGATGGGCTTCGGTGCGGGCTCATCTTTGTACTGGGCCTGGGAAAGCAGCATGCGCAGCCATCCGTAGCGCACCAGCCGACGCTCGGCATCGCCGAGGGGCACGCGATCGTCAGGCCCAACCAGGGCGGGGTCGCAGGTTTTTGTGTCCCGCGCCCTGGCGCAGGCCTCCACCAGAGCGGCGAGCGCCTGCAGATGCTTGCGGTACTCGTCCAGCGAAGCATCATGCGAGCGGCTGGCAGGCTGAACGGTCGGAGCGGGAGCAAGGGGAGTGTCAGCGCGGGCCTGCGCCGCGGCCAGAGCGGCGGCCAGAGCGACGGCCGCGAAGACAGAGCGAGGCGTCACGGCTGCGCCTCCTCCGAGCCGGACGCGGTTAAACCGTCTGCGGCGGGCAGGATCAAGGGCGCGTTGAGTCCAGCGGCTTCCATCATCCTCTCGATGTCGTAACCTTCGCGGCGTATGCGCTGATCATAGTAGAAGAGGGTGAGGGCGATGGGATAAAGAGTTGGGGTGACGCCAGCTCTCAGGACTGCGGCGGTGCGGGCTCTGTGGAAGCAACTTCCGGCACAGCCTTGGCCGTGAGTGTCGAATCGGCTTCCGAGGCCGCAGCCTGAGTTGGCTCGGCGGCGGGCGGCTCTGCCACGGGCGCGGGCACGGTCAACCCGGCGGCCTGCATCATCCACTCGATGTCGAAGCCTTCCTTGCGCACGCGCTGGTCGTAGTAGAAGAGGGTGAGGCCGGTGGCATACATGGGACCTATGAAGCTGTTGGTGAAGAACCCGACAATCTGCTGCGCTACTTGCACCCACAGCGGCAACTGGCCGTGATGCTCGACCGCCGCAACGATAAAGAAGATTTGGGTTACGAGCGCCAGCCCGATTTGAATTACGGCAATCAGCAGCCCCAGAACAAAGATGCGACCCAACGCCCCCTTGCTCAGTTCGACGCTGCGGCGGAGCGCCTTGCGGGCCTTCAGGTCTTCGACCACCAAGGCCGGAACGGCCAGCGAATAGCGCAAAGCCATCACGATGGCATAGGCGATGGCTGGAATGGACAGCAGGATAAGCGCCAAAGTGGCGAGTCCGAAGACGATGGTGGCCTGCGGGTCGGCCCCGGCGGCGGCGTGGGTCAGCAGGCCCCTGGAACCCGGATAGAGAATGAGGAACAGGAAATAGCTCCCGAAGACCAGCGCAAATGGAAGGTAGACGATGAAGGTGGCGATGATCATCAGCCACAGATAGCGGCCCAGGCGCGGCAGGATGCTCTGGTAGGCGCCGCGTATGGTGGCCGGCTGGCCCAGGTGGACCCAGGCCACGGCGCGGTTGTTGGCCGCCATCGCCACGCCCCCAACGATGGTTGCAAGCGGGAAGAAGAGGAATAGGTAGCCCAGGGTGACCCATGGCAACTGTTGGGTCATGTGCTGCGCCCTCAGCAGCGCCGTCAGCCCAATCTGCGCCAGGTTGAGCACCAGCACGAACCCGGCGTATACGGCGGCGATGCCCGCAAAGAGGACAAAGTTGTCTCGGTAAAGCTGGGCAGTGCGGTCCAGAATCTCGCCGAGAGTGAGAGGACGGAGGTTGGTTTCCATGCCGGGCTCCTCAGAAAATGGTTGTGAACGCTTGCGGGGATACCAGGGTCTGTTAACACTACCTGGGCAGATGGCGTTCCACCCCAGCGACAAAGACCCGTCACTTCACCCCAGCGAGCATAAATCGCTCGCCGGGGACCCCGAGTCGCTGGGGACCCCGGATTTCGCCGCAACCCTTTGGGACGGGGCCAATTTCCCCCATTTCTTCGTCAATCGTCGCTAGGATACACCCGGTATCCGTCGCTCCTCATTTCTCGAACTGCGAAAAATTGGCTCCCGTCGCCACTGTCCAGGTAGTGTTAGCAGGCCCTAAGCACAGGCTGCAAACTGGCCGCGGCGCGGAGGCTACCCGCAGCGCCAATTGAATTTATAAAGGAGTAACTATTGCCGCACCCTTGCGGTAAACTGGTGTACCACGCAATGAACGTATTTCGCACGTCGGTCAACGATCTCGCCAAGGCCTGCGCCCACTCCGCGGATGCGGTGGAATGGGAGGAATTTCTGCGCCGCTGCACCCCGCTGGCCTCGCTGGTGGCGCTGCGCGTCTCCCGGATGTGGGTGAGCGCCTCATCGCCGGCAACGGTGGAGGATATCGTGCAGGAGGTCTTCCTCAAACTGTGCGAGCAGGAGCGCCGCATCCTGCGGGATTTCGAGCCGCGCGGCGAGGATTCCTTCCTGGGCCTGCTGCGGATGGTGTCCGCCTCGGTGGCCAACGACTACTTCCGGCGCCAGTACTCGGAGAAGAGGGGTGGCAAGGTGGTAACGATGCCGCTGATCGAGGAGGCTGCTTCATTGCCCGCGGCGAGCGACCACCAGCCGGCGCAGATGCAGCGATCCGTGCTTCATGCCCAACTTGACCAGAAACTGCGCTCGGCGCCGGAGGTGATCGGGGAACGCGACCGCGCGTTGTTCTGGCTCTACTACCTGCAAGGGCTCACGGCAGAGGAGATAGCCCGCCTATCCGGCGCCGGACTGACGGCCAAGGGCGTGGAGAGCGCGTTGCGGCGAGTGGCCAAGTGGCTGCGCGGAGAGGTGGAACGGCGAAAGCCGGAAGAGCAGGCTGAATCCGGCTAGCGCCAAAAAACAGTTTCGTGAAAGGAAGGTTACGCGGAATCCCGTTAGATAGAGTGCAGACATGAGTAAAGATCACAACCCGAGATACCCATCGGATCTTCCTGATGATGCCTTGGCCAAGGCATTTGAGGAGTTGATGGAAGGGAGATGGTCCATGGCCGAGACACGGCATGAAGACCCGGCGAGCCCGCGGATGCAGAGCGTGGAAGGTGGTTGTCCTGAGCTGGGCGAGTGGCCCCAGCTGCTCAGCGAGGAAGCACGCCCGGCGCAAGTGAATGCGTTGCTGGCGCATGCGGCCCTTTGCCGCACCTGCGCGGCGCGCCTGCGCATGCTGGCCGCGGATGCCTCGCCGGAAGAGGCCGCCGAGGTTGGCAGACTGGCTTCGGCATCCCGCGATTGGCAACACAACCTGGCTGCCGAGCTTGCCCGCACCCCGCGCCACGCCCAGATCCGCCCGATTCGCCGGCAGGCGCCGCAGTTTTACTTGTGGGCGGGGGCCGGCCTGGCGGCATCCCTGGTCATGGGTGTCGCGCTCGCCGGGTGGTGGCAGCATGCAAATACCCCCGAGCGGCTGCTGGCCGAGGCCTACACTCATTCCCGCACCTTCGAGTTGCGCATGCCCGGCGCGGACTTCGCTGAAGTGACCCCGGAAACGCATCTCCGCGGCAGCGCGACGGGCCGGGAATCGGCCCAGCTGCTGGATGCGCGCGCCCGCATTGAACGCCAGTTGGAGAACGCGCCCGAGGACCGGCACTGGCTCCAACTCGAAGCCCGGGCTGACGTACTGGAAGAGAAATTCGATCCGGCTATCGGTATTCTCGACCGCCTGTTGACCGCCGGACCGGTCACTTCCAGCCTGCTGGTGGATGATGCGGCCGCTTACTTCCAGCGCGGAGTCGCGACGGGCAGCGAAAACGATCGCTCGACGGCTCTGGAATACCTGCGCCACGCCGACGAACTGGCCCCCGACGACCCGGTAGTGCTGTTCAACGAGGCTGTGGCCATGGAGGATCGCGGCCAGGCGATGAACGCCGTGGAGACCTGGAACCGGTACCTGCGTTTCGAACGCGACCCGCGCTGGCTGGCCGACGGCCGCCGCCGTTTACAGTCCCTGGAACAAAAGCTGAACCAGTTGAAGACCCATCAAGGCCGGATGGAGCAGCACCTGGAGACTCCGCAGGCGATGCGAGCCCTGGCGGTTTCCGGCATCGCAACGAACGGCGAAATTATTGCAATTGATCTCCGCATCTTCGATATCCGCTACAATGATTGAGCATCTGAACAGGCCGGATTCCGGTTCCTGAAAATTGCCAGAGGAGCAGCCAATTCCCCCTGCGGCTGGGTCCTGAGTCACTGTCTCAAACAACCCAGAAAACGCCAAGGAGAGTAGGTACTGCTATGTCCGGAGCAACCGAAAGAACACACACATTCAATGCTGAAGCAAAAATACTGGAGGGCGACCTGCGCCTGCCCCTGGTTCAGAAGATTCCAACCCAGGCGCACGTGCTACTGAACGCGGCGGGCGTATACAGGGCCCAGCACTCCACCGGCTACCGGCTGGAAGGGGTCTTCTCCTTCAGGGCGGGGCATAGCCAGGTGGCGGGCAACCGCAGCACCAAGCCGGGACAGGGCTGGGCTACCCTAGTCACCACTGTGATAGAGAACCTCAACGTGCTGGAGGTGCTGACGGCCGACCGCGTCGTGGGCCAGATCATCACCGAGCATCCGCTGGAGGGTTACGTGCCGTCGATCTCCTTCCTGGGCACGCGCTTTGAAAATCTGCGCATTGCCGGGTACCCGGTCGAGCTGAAGTGGGACATGAATATCCTGGGCGAGAAGCCGGCAAACGATGCGCCCTACACCAAAGAACCCGGCGTTCTGAGCCGCGTCTCCAGCCAGTACGATAGTATCCGCAAGCACAAGGATCTTCCCGCACAACTGGCCGAACGGTACAATCGACATACTCCACGCGAGAAGAACCGGGAGGTGATCGAATGCTCGTTGGTCAACCAGGCGGCTGGTCTCTACCCTGGGCAGTCCTCGGGCAATGTGATCATGGTTCCCGACTTTGGCATCATCACCCTGGCCAAGTTGACCGTGACGCACGAGGACTTTATCCAGAAGACGGACGTCTCGAAGAAGACCACCGTGAACCTGACGATGGTCGATCTCAAGCTGGGCTGCGCCATCGACGGGGAAATTCCGATTGGTGGTGGCACATCCAACGGAACAACCTTTCCATAGCGGGAACGATTCCCCTGAATGCCCGCTGGGCAATCGATATTGCCTCGGGTTCGGCGTGCATCAGGGGATGGTTTGGTAGTGTGTGGCGCAGTTTCCGGCTCCGGGTTTTTCATTACGCGTTCGCGCTCGTGCTGTTGCTGCTGATTCCTCTGCAAGACACACGCCCCGGCAGCGCCCAGGCTGCGTATGACCATGCCTGGATACTCTTCCAGCATGGCGACCTGGCCAGGAGCCAGCAGGAAGCCGAACAGGGAGCCAGACAATTCCAGACTGCCGATCCCGCATGGGCCTCGAAATTCCAACTACTGGAAGCGGAATCCATGCTTTTCCGAGGCATGTATGACGATGCTCTGCGTCTCCTTGCCTCCTACCACTCCGCTCCCAACAACCCGGAAGGAACCATCCGGAAGTTGGCGATCGAAGCCGTTGCGTTGACCCGTCAGCAACAGTTGTCCGCTGCGAATCAGAGGCTTGCGCAGGCAGAGGGCTTCTGCAAGAGCGCAGATTATGCGACCTGCGGAGATGTGTTCAGGGCGCGTGGCATTCTCGCCAGCAAGCAGGGGCAACTTGCCGAGGCACGGCAGTTTTTCCTCGAAAGCTTCTCCTTTGCCGAAGCCCATCATGACCGGTGGTTGGAAGCAGGCGCATCCTTGAATCTCGGATTCGCCGCGCTGCAAATCGATCACTATGACGAGGCTGTGGACTGGTCGAGGTCTGCGTACCGGGCTGCCGTGGAGTTGGGCGCGGATGATATGGCCCAAGCTGCCTCGGGCAATCTCGGCTGGGCCTATTACCAGTTGGGAGATAGTGAAAGGGCGCTGGAGCAGTTTCTTGAAGCGGAAAAGAGTGCCGCACGACTCGGCGCTGTCCGGTCGGAACTCAAATGGATCAGCAACGCCGGGTATGTCGATCACGATACCGGCGATTTGACCCGGGCCGCACAGTCCTATCGTAAGGCGCTCTCTCTGGCAAGGAAGATCGACAGCAAGGAAGACATCGTGAACGCTCTCGAAGACCTGGCCCAGGTTTCGGTGGAGACGGGAAAGCTGGAGGAAGCAAGCGCCTATCTCGATCAGGTAACTCCCATGGAGCGCGCAGGCGGCAATCGACTGAGCGCGTATGTGATGCTGACACAGGGAATGCTCGCTGCCGCACGGCGCCAGGACCCGCAGGCGGAGAGGCTCTTTCGTGAGGTACAAAGCGACCCGGCAAATCCAACTTCCTCGCGGCTGAGCGCCGGGGATGAGTTGGCCAGGTTATTTGAGCGGCAAGGCAAGACGCGAGAAGCGGAGCAAGTCTACAAAACCACGCTGACTACCTTCGAGTCGGCGCGGGCCGAGCTCAAACACGAAGATTCGAGACTTCCGTTTGCCGCCAACGCCGCACCGATCTACGACGACTACATTCACTTCCTGGTCGAACAAGGCAGGAGCGATGAGGCCCTGGCGATAGCCGACCAGCACCGCGCCCGGACGCTGGCGCAAGGCCTGGGCGTGGCCATGGCCAAGACCTCCTTTCAGTCAGCGGCTCTGAACCCCCGCCAGATCGCCCAAAAGGCCGGCGCAACGCTGCTCTTCTACTGGCTCGGCGAGAAGCAGTCCTACCTGTGGGCCATCACGCCGGCGAAGGTTGCGCTGTTTCCGCTTCCCGCGCAGGGCGAAATTGTTGCCCGTGTCCAGCGCTACCGCAAGGCTCTTCTGGATATGCGGGACCCTCTGGAAACCGGTAATGAGGATGGGCAGGCGCTATATAAGTTACTCGTAGCTCCGGCTGCGAAGCTCATCCGCCCCAATACACCGGTCATGATCCTGGCCGACGGAGCGCTGAGCCAACTGAACTTTGAAACACTGCTGGTTCCCGGCCCAGGCCCGGAAATTGGCCAGAGTCCAGATCGCAATTCAGACACGCATTACTGGATCGACGACGCAACCCTGCTCTCTGCCCCGTCGTTGGACCTGCTGGCCGCGGCCAAACCTGCCCGGGCCGCCGGCCGAAACCTGCTTCTGCTCGGCGACCCGGTCTCGCCCAGTCAGGACTATCCCAGCCTCCCCTTGTTCGGGTTCGAGATGACCCGGATTGAAAGGCACTTCAGCGCTCGCCATGTGGCTGTGTTCGCCGGACAACAAGCCAGTCCCGCAGCCTATCTCACCAGCAATCCGGCACAGTATTCCTATATTCATTTTGTCTCTCATGCCGTCGCCAGCCGCACCGACCCCCTGGATTCGGCCATCATCCTCTCCAGCTCCACGACCGGCGAGGACTCCTTCAAGCTCTACGCCCGCGACATCATGCAGCACCCCATCGATGCCCGGCTCGTCACCATCTCCGCCTGCTATGGCAGCGGCACGCGCACCTATGCGGGAGAAGGATTGGTGGGCCTTTCCTGGGCATTTCTGCGCGCCGGCGCGCACAGCGTCATCGGCGCATTGTGGGAGGTGAGCGACGACTCGACGCCGCGCCTGATGGATTCACTCTACCAGGGCCTTGAAGACGGCCAGACTCCCGCGGTCGCGCTCCGCCGCGCCAAACTCACCTTGCTGCATTCGCAGAGCAGGTTTCGCATGCCGTTTTATTGGGCTCCGTTTCAGATCTACACCAGGCGTTAAGTCCCTATATCCAGGCTGGGCTGCCGGCTCCGCTATTCCAGGTTCTGAATCTCGGTCCCTTCGGGGAGCTTCACCACGAACTGGTCGTCCGTAAGCGTCTGGTTCTCCTTCACATCCTCGACTGAGAGAACGATTTCCAGTTCCTCGAGCGGGCGCTTGATGGTGACCTTGAAAGGATATTTGCTGGAACCGAAATCCTGATACGCCGAATAGAAAACCTGGGTCTCCAGGTTGCCCTCGCTGTCGTAGATATCCTGTTGGTAAGGCTGGAGGTCGTCGCGATGGAAGGTCACCACTCGCACCGGTGTCTCCTTCTGGCTCCCCGGTTTGCGGCGCGTGATGCTCAATATGTATTCCGGTACCAGATATAGGTGTTTCCTGGCCGCGTCCTCCAGCGTTTCGGTATCCGCGGTCACCGAATAAAAATCGTCCGGCTCCAGCCCTTGCACAGCCAGGGCATCGAAAAAGAATCCGGGGCGCAGGTTCTCGAACGGATTGACCGACTTCTTCTTCAGCGCGTTGGATCCCTTGACTGCCTTGCTCTTGGTTGGCATATACAGCGTGAAGTCCTTGCCGTTGCTGGCCGTATCGAAGGCTTTCATGCCGAGATAAAATCCCAGCACCCGCAGCATCCCGGGCTTGCGCATCAGGATATGACCGCGAAAAGTGGGCGATCCCTTGGCTATGCCTTCCTTCCGCTTGAATTCGCTGGCCTGAATCTCGACGGTGGCCGTCAGGCTTTCGAGCGCGCTCCAACGCTGATTGAGGCGAGCAACCAGGTCCTCCGGCGCAACCGTCCGGGTAATCAACGGCGGCTTGGGCACGGGCAACTTGCGCGTGGTAGGAAAAAGCGAGCAACCGGAAAGCAGGAGCGGAAGAAACAAGGCTGCGGCGGCAATGGGTCGAAGGCGAGCGTTCATTGGCTGCCCGCCTTCTTCACGGCGTGACGGTAGCCGGTGACGTTGCGATCATGCTCGTCCTTGGTGCGGGCAAAGAGCGAGCGCCCCTGGGGATTGTCCCCGGCGGCCACGAAATAGAGATAATCCGTTTTCGCAGGCTCCATGGCGGCGCGCAACGACCTTGCGCCGGGGTTCGCCACCGGGCCCGGCGGCAGACCGGTGTGCAGATAGGTGTTGTAAGCGGTATCGCGGCTCAAATCGCTCTGGTAGATCGCGCCCCGCCAGCGGCCCTCAAGCTGCAGCCCGTAGATGACGGCGGGGTCGGTCATCAGCGGCATTTTTTTTGCCAGCCGGTTTTGAAAGACGCCGGCCACCAGCGGCCGCTCCGCGTCCACCGCCGTCTCCCGCTCCACCAGCGAAGCCATGGTCACCACTGCGTGCACGTTCTCCTTCAATCCCAGTTGGCCGGCCACCGCGCGGAAGCGCCGCACCATTGCGGCGGCAATCTGCGCCGGGCTCGCCTTGCGGGCAAAATAATAAGTATCCGGAAACAGGTAGCCCTCCAGGCTCGTTGCCTTGGGGTCCAGATCGGCCACCAGCCTCGCCTGCTTCACCGCCGCATCCAGAAAGTCCTGTCTGGCGCCAAATCCGGCTTGTTCCAGACGGGCGGCAATGTCAAAGATGCTCGCGCCCTCGGGAATGGTCACCGTTTTGGTGAAAACATCCCCGCGCGCAATCCGCGCATAGACCTCGGTCACCGGGGCCGGGTGATCGAAACGATACTCGCCGGCGCGCAGCGTTCCCCATTTCCACCAGCGCACCAGATCAAAGAGGTACTGGCTGCGGACGATGCCCGCCGCTTCCAGTTGCCGGCCGATGCGCGCCGTGGAAGAGCCCGGCGCCAGCTCGACAAACGTCTCCTGCTCCGGCCCGAACGGCTCCAGGACCAGCCAGGCCGCCGCGCCTGCCGCTGCAAGCATTACGAAAAACAGCACCAGCAAGGTTCCCGCCGCGCCAGAATTCTTCTTCTTTTTGCTTCTTGGTCTGCGGCGCACCATTTCTTTGCTGTCAACCCTTCATCGTGATTAAGAGACGCAAAAAGTCCCCTTCGGGACTCCCTACCTTTGATTGTATCGGGTGAGCGGGCCTCGCACGGTGTAGAGTAACGGTCAAAGCCACATGGAAAGGCACAGCCCCGATGCCCCTGCTCGACCAAATCCGCGCCGAAAAGCTCATCCAGCTAGCCCGCGACCGCTTCAACCCCAAACTCAGGAGGGCGGAGTTGAAGGTCTTGCGCGACTCGGCCAGTTCCGTTGACCCGGACCTGCCCACGGCCGATGCGCCTCGCCCGCCGATTCGGCCGGAGTTCGTGCGCTGGCTGGCCACCGAACCGAAAACCGCTCCTTTCATCGACCCCAAGGGCCTGCGCGTCTTCGGCATCACCCTACCAGGAGTTCTCGACCTCAAGAATTGCCGAATACTAGTGACCCTGCACTTCCAGCAATGCACAATGGATGGTGAATTCGACCTCCTGTCCGCGGAGACCAGAGGCATATTCCTCCTCGACTCCTCGTTCGACCGGGTAATCAGGGCTGACCGAATCGATGTAGATGGTCCGCTCTTCCTCCGGGGGAGCTGTTTATCCGACGGAATTCGCCTGTTGGGCGCAAAGATCAAGGGCGATTTGGATTGTGCACGCGCGAAGCTGAAAGTGATAGAGGGAGATGCGTTCTTCGCCGATCGCGCCGAGATTGGTGGCGGCGTCTTTCTGTGCGAAGGTTTCGAGTCGAGCGGCGAAATTCGCCTGTTGGGCGCGAAGATCAAGGGCAATTTGGATTGCTCTGGCGCGATGCTGGAAGTGAAAGAAGGGGATGCGCTCTCCGCGGACAGTGCCGAGATTGGTGGCAGTGTCTTTCTACGCACGGGTTTCGAGTCTACCGGCGAAATTCGCCTGCTGGGCACACAGATCAGAGGCGATTTGGATTGCTCAGGCGCGAAACTGCAAGTGACAGAGGGAAATACGCTCTCCGCGGTTGGTGCCGAAATTGGTGGCAGAGTCGTTCTACGCGCGGGTTTCGAGTCCAACGGCACCATTCTACTGCCCGGAGTGCGGATTGGCGGGGATCTAGTATTTCTGGGTGCGAAGATAACTGGTGTCTATTGCAAAAATCTTCGTCTCACCGGGGACATGTATTGGATGGGTATTGAGAAACCGAGAGAGAGCTTTCTCGATTTGACCGGCGCTACGGTGAAAAATCTGCACGACGACCGGGAGAGCTGGCCACACCCTGGGCATCTTATTCTGGACGGACTGGCCTATGAGGTGTTAACTCTTCATAAACCACCGACGGAAGAAGAGATCGAAAATGGCTATCTGCCCGTGCAACTGGCGTTCAACGTCGATGAGCGCGTCGAATGGCTCATGCTCCAGCCACCAGACCTGCTTATCGAGCCTCAGCCGTGGATGCAGCTATCGAAACTTCTGCAGGACAAAGGGAATCGCAAGGACGCGAAGCACGTAATTTTCATGTACCGCTGCTTTCTGGCGCGTAAGAAGGGTCTGCTTAGGCGCTGGGCTAGCATTGCTTACGCCTGGCTTGAAGAAAAGCCTCTGCGAATCTACTACTCGTATATGTTCACGCTGGTGTTCGGGACGCTCATCTATGCGGGAGCGGCGCGCTGTGGGGCGATGATGGAGTCAGAGCAAATTCTGCCTAACGTTGATCAAACCGGTTTACAGAGCAAGACCGCATCTATTCACTATCCCCCGTTTCAGCCCTTCGTTTACACGCTCGAAAATGCCGTTCCAGTGATTAAGCTGGGAATGGACGACAAGTGGATGCCGGACCCAAAGCACGAGCCGCAGCCGTGGTTTCCGCAGATTCGTTGGCTGAACTGGCTGGCGTTCTTCAACAGCTATGGTTTTCTGGTCTTCAGCCGCTGGGGGCTGATTGTGTGGGGTTGGGCGCAAACGATAGTTCTACCGGGTTCGGTGGCGGAACGCTTCAAGAAATAGGCCGCTCTGTGCAGGGGCATTAAGCTGAAGCCAGGAGCTAAATACTGGAATCCGCCACTCATCCCCGCTATCTCGGTCTCGATGTCGGCAGCCGCCGTATCGGGGTGGCTGTGTCGGACGAGCTGGGGCTGACGGCGCAGCCGGTTTTGACGCTGGAGCGGCGGCGCAACCGGCGGGAGGATTTGCGCTCGCTGGGGCGGCTGGCGCGGCGATTTGGGGTGGCGGGCATCGTGGTGGGCAATCCGCTGCATCTCTCCGGCGAGCTGAGCCCGCAGACCGTCAAAATCCATGCCTTTGCCGCCGAACTGGGCGAGATGACCGGCCTGCCCATTCACCTGTGGGATGAGCGGCTGACCACCCGCGAGGCCCATCAGATTCTGTATGAGGCCGGCCACGTCCGCCAGAAGCACCGGAGGGTTTTGGACCAGGTGGCCGCCACGCT
>JBKQRH010000094.1:0-5804 GCA_052326045.1 Occallatibacter sp.
ATGAGCCGCACCCTCTCCCCGGCATTGATTGCCGAGTACCAGACACTCCTGCCGGATAAGAAACTCCTCCAGGCCAAGCTCCACGAGTTTTACCTGCTGAATGCGCCCGAAGGAGGAGAGGCATGAGCCTGCCCCGGTAGGTTGACAGTCAAATAAGGGGAATTAAAGCGGGAAACCTACAGCACAGAGGAAGCGAAAACGCGCTCCAAATGCGCTCTGTTTATCGGATTACGGCTGCTTTTCACGGTCTTAGGTGTCATCCGCTGACCTGCATGTTGTTGAAAATACGTTTGCTTGATAATTCGAGTCCTACCTGAGGAGCCAAGAATCTCTTATAATCCAACCACTTACGCAAAATCCCAAATTCTTGTACTGCTTTTGAACCCTGGGGAAGATTTCTGCCGTGGCTTTGCGCCGTTTGCCGGTATAAGCAGACAGAAGAATTTGCACGGTGGTTGTTATGGTTTATGCCCGGTACTCGGCGAGGCGCCCGCAGAGTAAGGTATTCGTGCCCTCTTGTGCGCCACATTCGCGAACCAGCAAGTATGTCTTCTTTTGCGCCGGCAACAAAGGCCGCTGGCCTGCTAACGGTCAAAACAGTTCAATGGCGGGGCGGCTGTGGTCGCCGTTCGACTGGCCGCCGACTACGGCATGGTGGGTGCGGGTCTGGCTGGTCATCCGGTAGCGGTTGATATACGTGGCCAGGATTTGCTTGAAGGTGTGATCGAATTTTCCCGTCCAGACAAAATCGTAGGCTTTTTCGGATATGTATTGCATGTGATCGCGCATCTGCTCCAGCGCCTTCTGCACATGCTGCATCCGCTGCCGCATCACGTCCTGGAACTGGATGTGCCCCAGAGCCTGGGTCAACCGGTCCACGCTCTCCGCGTAGTTTGCATCCACATCGGTGATAACCTCCAGAAGCAAACCGCCGTTATTGGAGAAGTCCTTCTGCATCTCACCCAGGTCGACGATCAAGTGACTCATGGCGTCGTCCGACTCGTGCTCTTGCAGACAGGCCTGCGCCTCGGCCATCTCGCTGTCCACCTTCTTGCAGGTTGCATTGATTTTTTCGGCAATGTCTGAGGCAGCCTTGGTGGTCAGAACCGACAGCTTTCTCACCTCAAAGGCAACCACGGCGAAGCCCTTTCCGGCGCTTCCCGCCCGCGCCGCCTCGATCTCGGCATTGAGGGCCAGAAGGCTGGTCTGCTGGGCGATGAAGGTGATCATCTTGATCAATGGGGTCAGCGCGCGCACCTCGCCGGCCAGGTTCTCGATGCGCTGGAAGTTGCTCTTGAGTTCGTTGGTTTCGGCTTGCAACTGCATCTCGATGGCGGCGATGATCTGCTTGTTGTTTTCGACCCGCAGATGGGTGTTATGCGTCAACTCCGTGCCGCTCTGGATGGAGCGGGCGATGTTGGCCCGCTGCTGGTTGGACTGAGCGATGAGAAGACCGATCTGCTCGATCACCTTCATCACCTCGCGCTCGGATTCGGCCAGCGAATCGCCGATCTGCTCGCGCATCACCTCGATGTAAGGCTGGGAGGCCTTTAATTCGTCCCGCATCGCCCCGCGGCGCGCGGCCACGTGCGCGAGTTGCGATTTGCTCAATGTGCCTATGATCCCCAGTTCGGCAATGCCGCGCTTGGCCTGGGCCCAATCCCACGATTGGCCGATCAGCAGGGGAATGACGTTAAACACCAGCAAGAGCCCCGCGGTCCCCCTCCAGTAAGGAGTAAAGGCCGGCCCCATGAGATAGGACAGGGAAAGATAGAAGAGCAGAAAGCAAAAGAGCCTGACAACCGTTTCGGCAAGCAGCCGGTTGCGCGCCTTCTTCAGGCGCGGAGTTTGATCGGACGCGGCCTCATCTTCCTCGCCCGCGTACGGATCGCCGGCGACGGGCAACATCTTTGCGTTTTGGAGGAACGGCGCCGTGGCCATGATTTACGCTCCCGGCAGTACTTTTTTGATGACTCTGATCAGGTCATCGCCCGATATCGGCTTGACCAGCCAGCCGGTGGCGCCGGCGCGCTTGCCCTCGTCGCGCTTGGCGGTATCGCTTTCCGTACTCAGCGTCAGGATGGGGATGAATTTCAACCCTGGTAAGGCGCGTATCCTGGCAATCAACTCCAGCCCGCCCATGACCGGCATATTGATGTCAGTCAGGACCAAGCTGGGCTTGATTCCAGCATGCAGCTTGTCCAGCGCCGCCTGGCCGTTGCCGGCCGTCTCGACGTCAAAGCCGTTCATGGTCAGAGTAGTCTTGAGACTCATCACTATGGTGGTTGAATCGTCTACGACGAGGACCGTCTTTGCCATCTCGGCTTCCTCAGGGTGCGGATCGTTGCGCATTCTGCAGCCAGGAGCGCAGCCCGGGTGATGCCGGCCACCTGGATCGGAGGTACTACTCTTTCATCGGCGGCAATTGGCGGAAGGTTAGTGGAAGCGGGATGGCCGCGCAGGCCGTCCGCGCGCTCCATTACTTGACGCCATACGCCTTCAGCCATGGAGCATATTCCTGAGCCGAGCGCGCGGCCGCCGAAGACACGCGCTGAGCGGAGCGGTGGCCTCCCGAACCGGGAGACGGCGCTGCTGGAGCTGAACGAAAATGCAGGCGACCTGGAGCTGGTGGGGCGGGTCTTTCGCGGCCTGCACACCATCAAGGGCTCGGGGGCCATGTTCGGCTTCGAGGAGCTGGCCGCGTTCACGCACAATCTGGAGACGGCCTTCGACGAGGTCCGCAACGGGCGGCTTGAAGTCAACCCGGAGTTGATCGACCTGACGCTGACCGCGCTGGATCAGATTCGGGCCATGCTGGAGGAGGGCGGGGAGGGGGCGGCGGCCGATGAGGCCCTGCACGCGGATTCTGACCCAGGTGCGCCGGATGACGGGAGCCGGTGGAGATCATCACCAAGCCCCGGCTGGGAACGAAGCAGTTCCTGGAAGACTCGCGCATTACTCTTTGTCAGGCCGTTAAGGCCGCCGCCGCAGCGAAGCTCCGCATTCTGAGGCCCAGCCACACGGTCGAGCCGAAGCACAACGCCGACTGCATTCTCTCCCAGGCCACCCACGCCATGGCCGAGACCACGGAGAAGGTGGTGGCCATCGGCGCTTCGACCGGCGGCACGGAGGCGTTGAAGACGGTGCTCGAAGCGCTGCCCGCCGACACGCCCGGCATTGTAATCGTGCAGCATATGCCGGAGCTCTTTACTCGCGCCTTCGCACAACGGCTTGACAGCCTGTGCGCTATCACCGTGAAGGAGGCCGAGTCCAACGACACGATCATTCGCGGGCGGGCGCTGATCGCACCGGGAAACCATCACATGCTGCTCAAGCGCAGTGGAGCCCGCTATTACGTTGAGATCAAGGATGGTCCGCTGGTCTGCCGCCACCGGCCTTCAGTCGACGTGCTCTTCCGCTCGGCTGCCCGCTATGCCGGCCGGAACGCCGTCGGGGTCATCCTGACTGGAATGGGTGACGACGGCGCCCACGGAATGCTGGAGATGAAGCAGGCCGGGGCCCTGACCATCGCTCAAGACGAGGCCACCTGCGTGGTCTTCGGAATGCCCAAGGAGGCCATCAAGCGGGGCGGTGTTGTTAAGGTCCTGCCCTTGCACGCGGTGGCCCGAGCGATTGTTTAGAGCGAAACTAGGGTTACTGTTTTCTGTTGAGATTTGTGCAGGGCCGCCGCTTTTTGATGGTCACGTCGACTTGAACGCCGCGGTTTCGGGATACACCTTCCCTGGTTCCGCTATAGCGACTCCCGATGTGTGCAATGAACTCAGCGACTGATGCCGGCAGCCTGCGCAAAACCGGCGGACTGGTCGGGAGGGATGGTGCTGGCGGGGGGCGGATCACCGAACGAGGAGTCCTTGGCGTTGATGGCGCCGGAGTAATCGGGGCCGAGTCCGAGTTTCTTGAGGGCGCGGGAGTCGGGCATCAGCTTGGTCTGCCACCCCTGGTCGGCCTGGTATTTTTGCATGGCGGCGATGGTGGCGGCGTCCCACTTTCCGCTGGCCTCGCCGGTCAGATAGCGCTCACGAATAAGGGCTTGCTGAATCTCCGTGACGCGGGCGGGTTCGATAGCCTGCTGGCCGCGCGGACGGCGCGATCTGGACTTTGCCTTGTGTGCGCCGTGCGCCTTGTGGACTCCGGCGGGAGCCGGCTGGACGGACGTAGCCAGCGCGGGCGATGCGATCAGCACCGCAGAGAGCACGAAAGCCACGCTTGCCCGGCATGAAAACACGCTGGTTTCACCTCTGAAGAAAACTCGACTCTCCAGGACTTTCCGCTGGAGTTTAGCGGAGAGTCCCGCATTGCGACAAGAAGAAAATCGGTCCAGTACCAGGAATGTATCCGGTTGCGGGAAAAGCGCCGGCTGCGGGAAGCCGGGGTCCCCAGCGACGGGTCTTTGTCGCAGGGGTGAAAAAGCTTCGGCCGGCGCTATTCGAACGCTACTCCAGCGTGCCCCCGACATAGCTGATTCCATTGTCGGGATGGCGCGGATCAAGTACCTCGAAGACCACGTCATCGCCGGTTTTGAGCTTGCCAACGATGGCGTCGTATTGATCCTTGGAGCCGGTGGGCTGCTTGTTGATGCGGGTGATGACCAGGCCCGGCTCAAGTCCCTGCAGGTCAGCAAACGAGCCGGAGCGGACCGACTGAATGACCACGCCCGGGGTGTGTATTTTGGCGGCGATGGATGCGGAGACCTCGCGGACCACCATGCCCAGTTTGGCCTCACCTGCATCGCCTTTGTCGTCTGGGCCAACCCCAGCCTGTTGGTCGCCCTGGCCGGCGAAGACCTTGTCGAGGTCGCCGATGGTGATTGTGGTGTCAGCCTGCTTGCCATCGCGCAGATAGCCCAGGCGGATGGTCGAGCCCGGCCGGCGGCTGGTGATTTCGTTGACCAGATCGTCGCCGTCCTTGATGGATCGGCCATCGATCGAGGTGATCACGTCTCCACCCTTGATTCCGGCTTTATCCGAGGGGCCGCCCGGTACAACCGACTGGACCAGTACTCCGTTTTTGAAGCCGTAGACGCGGTTGACGGCGCCCGGGAGCCCCTGATTGAACTTGATGCCGATTGAGCCGCGGATTTTCTTGTGGCTGGGGCCGATGAGGTCGTTATAAACCTCGACCACGGTGTTGGAGGGCATGGCGAAACCGATGCCCTGATAGCCGTTCGATTGCGTGAAAATGGCGGTGTTGACGCCGACGACCTCACCGTTCATGTTGAGCAACGGGCCGCCGGAGTTGCCGGGGTTGATGGCGGCGTCAGTCTGGATGAAGTGCTGGAACTCGCCACTCGCGCTTTTATCGATGGTGCGGTTCTTGGCGGAGATGATGCCTGCGGTGACGGTCTGCGAGAGCGCGAAGGGACTACCGATGGCCTCCACCCAGTCGCCCACCTGCGCGTTGTCCGAGTTGCCCATTTTTACGGTGGGCAGCGGGGTGCTGGTGTCGATCTTGATGACCGCCAGATCGGTGGCCTTGTCGGTGCCGATGACGCGCGCCGGGCGGCCATCATCCTGATTGTCGGGGTCAGTGGAAAGCTTGACGAAAATCTTGTCGGCCTTCTCGACCACGTGGTAGTTGGTGATGATGTAGCCCTTGGGATCGACGATGAAGCCGGAGCCGAGAGACTCGCGGACTCCGCCGCCCTCGTCCCCGCCGAAAGGCATGGGAATCTGGCCGTTGAAACCAGGTGTCTGGCCGCCGAAGAAGCGGTTGAAGAAGTCCTGGAAGTTGTCCTGTCCCTGCTGCTGATCCTGGCCCTGGTCATCGTCGCCGGGATTCTGGGG
>JBKQRH010000095.1:0-4614 GCA_052326045.1 Occallatibacter sp.
TGCGCTTGGCCTTCTGCTTTTCATGCAGTTGCAGGCCGTAGCCCACGATCTTGGCCTTGCGGTCCTTGCCGTGCATGCCTGGGGGAAAGTTGCGCTTTTCCAGCGGGCAGCGGTCGGAGGCGCACTTGGCGCCCTTCAAAAAGAGCTTGGTTGCCTCGCGGCGGCAGAGGCGGCAGACTGCTCCGGTATAACGAGCCATTTCTTCTCCTGACTTCGGATGACGGCCGGTTTACGTATCCGGAGGACATTTCATCCCGGCCCGGTGGATTTGGATGTGCGAGCGTGAAGTGCGAGTGCGGCTACATCTCACACTCACACTTCCACTCACACTGCTTCTTACACTCTCCTCCGCTTGGGCGGACGGCAGCCGTTGTGCGGCACCGGCGTCACGTCGCGGATGGAGCGTACTTCGACGCCCGCCGCGGCCAGGGCGCGGATAGCCGACTCGCGGCCGGAACCCGGACCGGCGACCCGGACATCGACCGCGCGCAAGCCGTGATCGCGGGCCAGGCTGGCGGCGTTCGAGGCTGCTTGCTGCGCCGCGAAGGGCGTGCCCTTGCGCGAGCCGCGGAAGCCCAGCGATCCCGAGCTTTTCCAGCTTAGCGTGTTGCCCACCGGGTCGGTGATGGTGACGATGGTGTTGTTGAACGAGGCCTGAATGTACGCGATGCCGAACGGCACATTCTTGCGCTCGCGCTTCTTGAACTTCTTGCTCTTGCCAGTCTTGCCGGTTCCGGTCTTCTGCTCTGGTTTCGCCATTAGGTTTTCGCCGTCGCTTTCTTCTTGCCGGCAATTGTGCCTTTGCGCGGTCCCTTGCGGGTGCGGGCGTTGGTGTGCGTGCGCTGACCGCGCACCGGCAGCGACCGCCGGTGACGGCCGCCGCGATAACTCTGAATGTCGATGAGGCGCTTGATGTGCATCTGGACGTCCTTGCGCAGGTCGCCCTCGACGTTGCCTTCGTCCTCGATCACCTGGCGAATGCGGTTGACCTCGTCCTCGCCCAGATCCTGGACCTTCTTGAAGGCGTCCACATTGGCCTTCTCCAGAATCTTGAGCGCCCGGGGGTTCCCGATGCCGAAGATGTATGTGAGCGCGATCCGTGCCTGCTTGTTGCGGGGCAGATCGACGCCAGCAATACGTGCCATTGAAAATTCCTTTGCTGCTTGCGGGTTGTGTGCCGCCGGCCTCAGCCGATTCGCACGGGTTCTGCGGAATGTCTCCAGAGGTTCATCGCAAGCCTTGACTCCAGCTAACTAGCCTCTTGCCGAATCGGCAGTTGGAGCGTTCCGCGGTTTGCCAAGCTACCCTCTAGCCTTGGCGCTGCTTGTGCTTTGCGTTCTCGCAGATCACCCGAACCACCCCATGGCGGGTGATGACCTTGCACTTGACGCATATCTTCTTCACCGATGCACGGACTTTCATTGCTGCTACCCTTCCTGAAAGCTGCTAGCTTCTAGCTCCATTCTTGCGTTTCCTCGGCCTTTCGACTCCCAACAAACAAGCTAGTAGCTAGAAGCTAAAGGTTATTTGTAGCGGTAAACGATCCGCCCGCGATTCAGGTCGTAAGGACTCAGCTCCACGGCCACGCGGTCGCCGGGCAGGATGCGGATGAAGTTCGTGCGCATCCTTCCCGAGACATGGGCCAACACCTCGTGATTGTTCTCGAGCTTGACCTTGAACATGGCGTTGGGCAACGTCTCCGTGACCACCGCCATTACCTCAATCGCATCTTCCTTTGACAAACCGCATCCAATTCCGGCGCTTGAAGCGCCTTTGCGTTTTGGACCGAGTGCATTACTCAGTCAAAACTCTAGCTCCTGTGGCGGTCACCGCCACCGTGTGCTCAAAATGAGCGCTCATGCTTCCATCCTTGGCGACCGCCGTCCAGCCGTCCCCCAAAACCTGGACCTCCGGCTTGCCGGCATTCACCATGGGCTCGATGGCAATTACCATCCCCGTGCGCAGTTTCATGCCGCGGCCCGCTTGGCCAAAGTTCGGCACTTGCGGGTCCTCGTGCATGTGGACGCCGATGCCATGGCCCACAAATTCCCGCACCACCGAGAATCCTTCGGCCTCGACCACTCCTTGCACCGCGGCGCCCACATCGCCTAGGGTCGCCCCCGGCCGCACTGCCGCAATGCCCGCATGCAGCGACCTTTCGGTCGCCGCCAACAGTCGCGCGGTGTCCGGATCGATCTTTTCGCCCACCGGCACGGTGATGGCCGCATCGCCATAGTACCCGTCCACCACCGCCCCGAAATCGAGCGAAACGATATCCCCTTCCTTGAGGACCCGTTTGGGCGACGGTATGCCGTGCACCACCTCGCTGTTGACTGAGGCGCACAGCACACAGGGAAACCCGTGGTAGCCCTTGAAGGCGGCCTTGACTCCCAGTTCGGCAAGCCGGGCCTCCGCAGCCTTCTCCAGGTCGAGAGTCGTGGCGCCCGGCTTCACGCGGCTGCGCACCAACTCGAGCACTTCGCGGACCACCTGACCCGCGCGGCGCATCTTCTCGATCTCCCTGGACGACTTCAGTACCACCGCCACCCGGCTGACTCCACTTCCGGCTCCTATACGCGCACAATCCGCCGTCCGGTTACGCTAACTGGCGCAACCGCTCGACGGCGGCAACAATTCCGGCCGCGATCTCCGTAATCGACCGGTCTCCATCCACTTCCGCGAAACGTCCCAGGTCCCGGTAGTGCTCGACAACCGGCGCGGTCATGGCCTCGTAGGCGCGCATGCGCTCCTCGAAGACCTTCTCCGTATCATCGGCTCGCTGGACCAGCGCCGCACCCTCAACGTCGCAAATCCCATCCTGTTTCGGCGGATTCACGTAGACGTTGTAAATGGTCTGGCAGACAGGACAATTTCTGCGCCCGGTAACCCGGCGCAATAACTGATTATAGTCCACATGGATGCTGACGGCAATCACCGGCAGCGCATGGGCCTGGGTGGCCAGGCGGTCATCCAGCCAGCCGGCCTGCGGCAGCGTGCGCGGAAAGCCGTCCAGAATGTACCCATCGGCGGTGTCCGGCTCCTGGAGGCGCACCGCGACCATCTCATTGACCAGCGAATCAGGCACCAGTTCCCCGCGCCCCATGATTTCCCTGGCCACCCGGCCCAGCTGGGTGCCCTGAGCCACATTGGCGCGCAACAGGTCGCCAGTGGAGATCTGCGGAATCCCCCACAGCTTCACCAGTTCCTTTGCCTGGGTTCCCTTGCCCGCGCCCGGCGCGCCCAATAAAAGAATCGGGCCGGGAAGCGTCTTCCGACCCGTTGCCCGGCCAGTGTTAACCGCATTCGTAAATGAGGACATTACCAGGTTTTCCTTCCGCGTATGCGACCGGAGCGCGGGGAAAAGCCATCATAGTGCCGCATGATCAGCTGCGATTCGATCTGGTTGACAGTGTCCATGGCCACACCCACCACGATCAGCAGTGAGGTGCCGCCAAAGTAGAAGTTGACCCCCATGCCATGCGTCGTCCACGCCGGCAGAGTTTCAAAAACCCGGCCGATGAGCCACAACTTGTCGAAGCGAATGCCCGAGATCAGGAAGGTGGGCACCAGGGAAATCACAATCAGATACAGGGCGCCGACCAGCGTGACGCGGGTGAGAATGTCGTTGATGAAGTCCGACGTGCGCTTGCCGGGACGGATTCCGGGGATGAACGAGCCCGACTTGCGGAAGTTGTCGGCAATGTCGTCCGGCTTCATCACGATGGAGATGTAGAAGTAAGCGAAAAAGATGATGCCCAGCATGTAGAGGGCTTCATACCACGGGTAGCCGGGCATGAGCGCATCGAAAATGGGCATCCAGAAGCGGCTGGTCTGAACAAATTCGGTCTGCCGCAGCATCATCGGAGCAGAGAGGATGGATGCGGCGAAGATGACCGGCATAACGCCGCCGGAGTTGACCTTGAGGGGCAGATGGCTGGATTGGCCGCCCATCATGCGGCGGCCGACGATGCGCCGCGCGCTCTGGATGGGAATGCGCCGCTCGCTCCGCTCCACAAAGACGATGAAGCCCACCACAGCCGCCATGCCCACCACCAGCGCAGCCACCGCCACAATGGTCAACGTGCCCCAGGCGTTGGTCTCAACCTTCTGGTACAGTTCGTAGGCGCCGCGGGGCAAACCGGCCACGATGCCGGCAAAGATCAGCAGGCTCATGCCGTTGCCGATGCCGCGGTCGGTGATCTGCTCGCCCAGCCACATGATGAAAGCTGTTCCGGTGGTCAGCGTGAGCACCGTCATCAGGCTGAAGCCGATGCCCGGATGCAGCACCAGGCCCTGCTTGGTGAGAATGGCCGCGATGCCTATCGACTGCAAGGCTCCCAGAATCACGGTCAAATACCGTGTCCACTGCGTAATCTTCCGCCGCCCCAGCTCGCCTTCCTTCTGGATACGCGCCAGCGGCTCATAAACCACCGTGAGGAGCTGAAAGATGATGGAAGCCGTGATGTACGGCATGATGCCCAGGGCAAAAACCGTCATGCGGCGCAGGTTGCCCCCGCCGAACAGATCCATCAGGCCCAGGGCCGATCCGCTCTGCTGGCTGAAGAGCAACTCCAACTGGCTGGTGTTCACGCCCGGCGTGGGAATATGCGAGCC
>JBKQRH010000096.1:0-7070 GCA_052326045.1 Occallatibacter sp.
CCTCCCGGCATCCCCATCACAAAAGTCACCATGCCGGCGCTGGCCGAGATGAAGCGCCAGGGCAAACCCATCTCCGCTCTCACCGCCTACGACTACTCCAGCTCCCGCCTGGCGGACGAAGCCGGCATCGACCTTATCTTGGTCGGCGATTCGCTGGCTATGGTGGTTCTGGGTCACGAAAACACCCTTGCCGTTACGATAGACGAGATGCTCCACCACACCCGCGCTGTCCGCCGCGCCGTGCGCCGCGCGCTGCTGGTGGCCGACATGCCCTTTGGCAGCTACCACGGCCCGGTCGCCGAGGCTCTCGCCAATGCCATTCGCTTCGTCAAGGAGGCCGGCGCCGAGGCGGTCAAGATCGAAGGGCCGCGCATCGAACTGGTCCGCGCACTCACCGAAGCTGAAATTCCCGTGGTTGCCCACCTGGGCCTTACCCCGCAGAGCATTCACCGCATGGGCGGCTACCGCGTCCAGGCCCGCACCGCCGAAGCCGTCCTGCAGCTCAAGGCCGATGCCCTCGCCCTGGCCGATGCCGGCGCGGGCGCAATCGTGCTGGAAGGCATTCCCCGCGAAGTGGCAGCGGAACTCACTACCGAGCTTCCCATTCCCACCATCGGCATCGGCGCGGGTCCCGATTGCGACGGCCAGATCCTCGTCTTCCACGACCTGCTGGATATGACCTTCGCGCCTGCGGCCAAGTTTGTCCGCCGTTACGCCGACGCTGGCGCGCTGATCCGCTCCGCCATCGAACACTATCGCGAGGACGTCGAGCACCGCGCCTTCCCCTCGGATGAAGAAAGCTATCACCTGCCCGAACCGGCGCGCAAGGCGCTCGACGGAATGCAGAAGGCCGGAGATCTCAGAAAAGCCTGATGGAAATCCTTCGCACCGTAGCCGAACTCCGCCACTGGTCCCGCGAAAGCCGGTCCCGCGCCATCGGAATCGAGGCCCGCAACGATGGAGGCAACCTGATCGGCCTCGTCCCCACCATGGGCGCGTTGCACGCCGGCCACGCCTCGCTGATCCGCGCCGCCAGAGCCTCGGTCGGCTTTGTCGCCGTCAGCATCTTCGTCAACCCCACACAGTTCGGGCCCAATGAGGATTACGCCCGCTATCCCCGCAGCTTCGAGGTCGACTGCGCGCTCGCGGAAAGCGAAGGCGCAGATGCAGTCTTTGCCCCATCGGTCGAGGAACTTTACCCGCCCGGCGCAGCCACCTTCGTTGAGGTCGCCGGCCTCAGCGACCGCCTGGACGGCGCATCGCGCCCCGGCCACTTTCGCGGCGTTGCCACCGTAGTCGCCAAGCTGCTCATTGCCACGGAGGCCGACCGTGCCTTCTTCGGCCAGAAGGACGCTGCCCAGGTCGCCGTACTCCGCCGCATGGTCGCCGACCTGCGCCTCGCCGCCGAAATCGTAGTCTGCCCCATCGTCCGCGAACCCGACGGCCTGGCCCTCAGCTCCCGCAACCTCTACCTCAGCCCCGCCGAACGCATCCAGGCCCTCACCCTCAGCCGCGCCATCCGCCAGGCCGAAGCCTCAGTAGCCTCCGGCGAACGCCGCGCCAGTAAGTTGATAGAAGCCGCCCGCCAAACCTTTTCGACCGTCCCCGAACTCCGCGTCGATTACATCGCCCTCGTCGACTGGGCCACGCTGGAACCCGTGGAGATAGCCGCCCCCGGCGCCCTCTTCGCCGTAGCCGCCTGGGTCGGCGCGACGCGCCTCATCGATAACACCATCCTGGGCTGAACTGGATACCACCACAAATCTGTCATCCTGAGCGAAGCGCAGCGGATTCGAAGAACCTGCTTTTGCTCTTCTTGCATTGCACACGCAAGAACCTTATTGCACCAACTCAGCTTCCGGCTGCACTCTGTTATCAATGCCGGAACTCCCTGACATCGCCGCCTACATCACTGCTCTTGAGGCCCGCATCCTCGCACAACCCCTGGAGCGTGTCCGCCTCGCCAGCGTCTTTCTTCTCCGCACCGTTGACCCGCCGCTCTCGGCCGTCGAAGGCCTCAAGGTCCAAGAAATTCGCCGCATCGGCAAGCGCATCGCCATCGGCGTGGAAGGCAACCTCCCACCCCAACGGCAAAGACCCGTCGTTGGGGACCCCGGGTTGCTCTGGCTGGTGCTGCACCTGATGATTGCAGGCCGTCTGCACTGGCGCCCGCCGCAAGCCAAACTCGCCGGCCGCCAGACCCTCGCCGCATTCGACTTTCCCTCCGGCTCGCTCATCCTCACCGAAGCCGGCAGCAAGCGCCGCGCCTCCCTCCACGTGCTGCGCGGCGAAGAGGCCCTCCAGGCCATCGACCCCGGCGGCGTCGAAATCTTCTCCACCGGCCTCGACGGCTTCCGCGCCGCGCTCACTCTCGAAAACCGCACCCTCAAGCGCGCCCTCACCGATCCCCGCCTCATCAGCGGCGTCGGCAACGCCTACTCCGACGAGATTCTGCATGCGGCCCAACTCTCGCCTATCACCCTCACCCACAAGCTCAAGCCCGGCGAGTGGGATCGCCTCTTTACCGCAACGCGTTCCATGCTCACCCTCTGGATAGACCGTCTGCGCGCCGAAGCGGAGAAAAACTTCCCGGAAAAAGTCACCGCCTTCCGTCCCGAAATGGCTGTACATGGCCGCTTCGGCCAGCCTTGCCCGCGCTGCGGCGAAAAGGTGCAGCGCATCCGCTACGCCGACAACGAAACCAACTACTGCGCCCGCTGCCAGACCGGTGGAAAGGTCCTGGCCGACCGCGGTCTCTCCCGGCTCCTCGGCTCCGACTGGCCGCGCACCCTCGAAGAGTTGGAAGTTCTCAAGCGCCGCTGAGAACTAAACCTCCGATTCCTCTTGACAGTGCCTTCCCGGCTGCCGCACAGTGATGGGCGCGACTCCTTTCCGGCCGGCGCTCACTCCCCATTTCCCTGCGCTTCCGGTCCCTCGGAGCCGTACTTCTGCCCCTTCTGGAGGATTCTCAATGCACCATCTTCACTTGCATCAATTCAACTTCTGGGCCGTGCTGGTCGCGGCTCTGATTCAATGGATTCTGGGCGCGCTCTGGTACTCCCTGCTCTTCGCCAAGCCATGGATGGCCTTGACCGGTCATACCAAGGGAGAAAGACCCAAGGGTGCCGTCGTCGCTATGCTCACGTCCTTTTTCGGAGGGCTCGTCTTAGCATTCGTGCTGGTGCACGTGGTGGTTTGGTCCAACGCGGCCACATATGGCCGGGGAGCATTTATCGGCGCCCTCTGCTGGCTGGGCTTCATCGCCGCGCCTCTCCTTTCAGAAACGATGTACGAGAAGCGCTCCTGCAAGCTCTTCGCCATCAACTCCGGCTACTGGCTTCTGGCTCTCGTCATCTCCGGAGTGGTCCTGGCCGTTTGGCGCTAAAGCATTTTCCGAATTGGTATAGAGTGAGGCCACAACCGCCGAGTAGATTTTTCCTGACCGGGGTCCCCGGCGACGGGTCTTTGTCGCTGGGGTGGAAGTAAAATCCACCCTGCATACACTTGGCGACTCCACGGTAATTCGGAAAATGCCTTGAAGATGGGACAAGGGCCTGTTCATGGAGTCAGGACCGTGACCCTGCCAGCGTGAACAGGCCCTGTCGCCGCCCATTACAATCGACCCATGAGCAAAACCGTCATCGCAACTCCCTCGGCCCCCGCTGCCATCGGCCCCTATTCTCAGGGCATACGCGTGGGGAACCTCGTCTTTACCGCCGGCCAGGCCGGTGTCGACCCGGCGACCCAGCAGGTGGTCGCGGGCGGCATCGCGGAACAGACCGCGCGCACCTTTGAGAACCTGAAGGCCATCCTCGAAGCAGCCGGCACAAGCCTTGCGAAGGTGGTCAAGGCTACCGTCTTCCTCAAGGACATCAATGACTTCGCCGCCATGAACGCGGTCTACGGCAGCTATTTTGGGCAAACTGCCACCCCGCTCCCCGCCCGCACCACCGTCGAAGCCGCCCGCCTGCCCAAGGATGTGCTGGTGGAGATCGATCTGATCGCGGAGATCTGAAACCGGTCACCGGTTACTTTGTCCCAACTCCGTGCATCCAATCGGTGGAAGCAAGACCCTCGGGCAAGCCCAGGAGGCCGCATTGAGCGAAATACCCGAAAAGATTGTGCGCACCGAAGCCGAGTGGCGCGCGCTGCTCACTCCTGAGCAGTATCAAGTACTTCGCGAAAAGGCCACCGAGCGCGCCTTCACCGGTGTCCTCACCGGGAACCACGAGACCGGCAACTACCACTGCGCCGGCTGCGGTGCGCTGCTGTTTCTGAGCGGAGCCAAGTTCGACTCCGGCTGCGGCTGGCCCAGCTTCATGCTGCCCGCCGGCTCCAGGGCCATCGCCGAGCACGAGGACCGGAGCTTTGGAATGCGTCGCATTGAGGTCACCTGCGCTTGCTGCGGCGGCCACCTAGGCCACGTCTTCCCCGACGGACCCGCGCCCACCGGCCTCCGCTACTGCATCAACTCCGCCAGCCTCACCTTCACCCGCCAGGAGCCGAACCCAGCCGGCTAAAACAGACCCGTAACCGAGCTTCGAATCCCGTTCGAAAAGCCGTCCTGCGGGCACAACAAAACCCCGTCCGGCCTGGACGGGGTTCCTGTCGATCCTGAATGAAGCGGGGGCCTGAAAACCGGCGCAGGCCAAACCCAGTGGGCAATCAGTCCATGGTTCTTACGGCTTGGCGATCTTGCCGCTCTTGATGCAACTGGCGCAGACCCGGATACGCTTCGGCGCGCCGTTGACCAGCACCTTCACAGCCTGCAGATTCACGTTCCAGCGGCGCCGCGAAACGTTGTGCGCGTGAGAGATATTATTGCCGAACTGCGGGCCTTTCCCGCAAATATCGCATACCTGTGCCATGCCTTCGCTCCACATTCTTACGTTGCCGCCGGGATTTGCCCACCTTCAAGCGCCAAGGAACCGCGCTCAGGCCCGGGCCGATGCCCGCCGGGGGGCCATCGGGGCGCATATAGACACATCACCGACCGCTTGCAGAATCTTCAGTATACGCGGAAACTGCCACCGAGCCAAGGCGCTGCGCCGCACAAAGACATTCGCGCTGCTTGCGCGCCCGGTTCTTTAAGAGTGGTGGCCAGAGACGGGATTGAACCGCCGACGCCGGCCTTTTCAGGGCCGCGCTCTACCACTGAGCTATCTGGCCTCAGTGCAAACGATTGAGTTGCAGTCTCCTGCGCGGATTCCGGCGACGCCGGAGGGTGTGGGCGAGTCCACGAACAGCGCGCTCAAAACAACCTGCGACAGTATACCAACTCCCAATTCTCCACGCAAAACCCAGCCCGACCCTCCCCACGCGTCCGATCCTGCACTACACTGGAAAACAATCATGCGCCGCCCAGTATGCTCTCTCGCCTGCCTTGCCCTCGCCGCAACCGCCGTCCTCCACTCCCAGCTTCCCGCTCCACGGCCGCCGGAGTTGCCGGAAGCGCGTGCCGAGCGCGCATATCAGGTCGCGTTCCAGCAGGGCCCGCTGGAGCTGCGCTCCTATCTCGCCGGCTTTCCCAAGGGCGCCGACCTGCACGTCCACCTTTCCGGCGCGGTTTATGCGGAGAGCTTCATCCGCGCCGCTGGCGAGGACGGCCTGTGCGTTGACCCCGCGGCACTCAGCTTTGCCAAGCCCCCCTGCACAGCCCCGCTTGTCCCGGCAGTCCAACTCTCCGGGAATATCACCCCGGCCAACCAGGATCTCTACGACCGCCTCATCGACGCCTTCTCCATGCGCGGCTTTGTGCCTACCCCCGGCTTCAGCGGCCACGACCAGTTTTTCGCCACGTTTAGCCGTTTTGGAGGCCTCAGCAAGCGGCATACCGGTGAGTGGGTAGACGAGGTGGCCAGCCGCGCCGCTGCCCAGAATCAGCAGTACGTCGAGCTGATGGAGACCCCACCCTTCAGCCACGCCGCCCAAATCGCCCACGAAATCAGCTGGAAGCCGGACCCCTCCCAGCCGGATTTCGCTCAATTCCGCCAAGCCCTCCTCGCCCTCGGCCTGCGTGATGAAGTCCCTGCCGGCCGCGAGGACGTTCGCGCCGCCGAGGCCCAGCGCCTGCAGATCGAGCACTGCGGAACTCCCCAGGCCGCGCCCGCCTGCCAGGTTGAAATTCGCTACATCTACCAGATTCTGCGCGGCAATCCGCCCGAGCAGGTCTTCGCCCAGACGCTGCTGGGCTTTGAAACTGTCCAGGCGACCATGGATGCCCGCGAGCCCGGCTTCCTCGGCATCAACCTTGTCCAGCCCGAGGACGGCTTCATCTCCATGCGCGACTACACCTTGCAGATGAAGATGCTCGACTACCTCCACTCCATCTACCCGCAAGTTCACATCAGCCTGCACGCCGGCGAATTGGCCCCCGGCCTGGTGCCGCCCGAGGGTCTGCGCTTCCACATCCGCCAGGCTGTCGAACTGGGCCATGCCGAGCGCATCGGCCACGGCGTGGACTTGATGTATGAGGACGACGCCCCGGCCCTGCTCAAGGAACTGGCTGGGAAGCACGTGATGATCGAGATCAACCTCAGCTCCAACGAAGGCATCCTGGGCGTCAAAGGCGCCGGCCATCCCTTCCCGCTCTACCTCGCCGCCCACGTCCCCGTCGCGTTGTCAACTGATGATGAAGGAGTTAGCCGCATCGACATCACCCATGAATACGTCCGCGCCGCCCTCGACTACCACCTCAGCTACCGGGACCTGAAGCAACTGGCCCGCACCGGCATGGAACACGACTTCCTGTCCGGCAAGAGCCTGTGGGCCGCCCCGGACGCCTTCACCACCCCCGCCGTGCCCTGCAAAGCCCAGCCGCTCGGCGCAGACAAGCCCTCCGCCGCCTGCAAAGCCTTCCTCGACACCAGCGAAAAGGCCACCGCCCAATGGGAGCTGGAACGCCGCTTCCGGGCGTTCGAGGCGAATTTCTGAACTCTGCGGCCTAGAGCCTGTTATGAACTATAGGGCGGACAGCGTTGCGAGTGAAAATCCGGCCAGACGAAGCCGGGGTCCCCAGCGACAGGTCTTCGTCGCTGGGGTGGGAAGCCGAGCCCGAAGGCTGTGGCGGG